>DATEEA010000182.1:0-34033 GCA_035281445.1 Candidatus Polarisedimenticolia bacterium | reverse complement strand
GGCTCACCCTCCCGCACCACCGGCGCGAGTGGCTGATCGTGCTCCGTCATGCGGGAGGCGGCGCGCGCCGCGGTTTCCCCCGCCCCGATGACCGCGCGCAGCGGCGTCATGACGCGGCGCGCGGCGGCCCTGCGGATCACGCCCGCGGATGGAAGCGGCCGTGGATCTGCCTGAGCCGCTCCCGGTTGAGGTGGGTGTAGATCTGGGTGGTGGAGATGTCCACGTGGCCGAGCATCTTCTGCAGCGAGCGGAGGTCGGCGCCGTGCTCCAGCAGGTGGGTGGCGAAGCTGTGCCTCAGCACGTGCGGGCTGAGGCGCGAGGGCGGGATCCCAACCGCCGCGGCGTGGCGCTTGAGGTTCTTCCAGACCGCCTGGCGGGTCAGACCCCCTCCGCGCGCGGTCACGAACAGCGGCGCCGCTCCCGGCCGCCGGCGGGATCGCCCGCGTCCCAGCAGCCTCGGCCGGGCACGCTCCAGGTAGGCGCGCACGGCGAGGGCCGCCTCCTCGCTCACGGGCACCAGGCGCTCTCGCGAGCGCTTCCCCATGCAGACCATGTATCCGGACTCCAGGTGCAGGCCGTCCATGGTGATCCCGATCAGCTCGGAGACCCGCATCCCGGTGGCGTAGAGCAGCTCGATCATGGCCGCGTCGCGCATCTGCTCCGGTGTCGCGGAGCCGGGGGCGGCGCGCAGCCTGTCCACCTCGTGCAGGGCCAGGGAGCGGGGGAGCCTGCGGTCGACACGCAGCGCGTCCAGCCCGTCGGTGGGGTTGGCGGCGATGGCCCCTTCGGATCGCAGGAACCGGCACAGCGCGCGCACCGCGGCCTGCGCCCGGCGCACCGACCTGGGAGACAGGCGCGCCCGCCCCGAGCCACCCAGGGCCAGCGTGGCGCGGTAGTCGAGGATCGCCTGACGGCTCAGCGCGCCGGCCGATCCCAGTCCCCGCCCGGCCGCCCAGCGGGAGAAGGCGGCCAGGTCGGAGCTGTAGGCGGCCAGGGTGTTGGCGGAGAGCCCTCTTTCGATCCGGATGGAGACCAGGAATCGCTCGATCTCCCGGTCCAGCTCCGTGGGGCGGGGCCCGGCGGGCCGCGTCCGCCGGCTCACGCCGGCCCCAGGACGAACGTCACCGGCCCGTCGTTGACCAGCTCGACCTCCATCACCGCCCGGAAGACCCCCGTCTGCACCCTGGCTCCGAGCCTGGAGAGCGACGACGCCAGATGCAAGTAGATCCGCTCGGCCTCCGCCGGCGCCGCGGCGTTGTCGAACCCCGGCCGCCGCCCCTTGCGGGTGGAGCCGGCCAGCGTGAACTGCGAGACCACCAGGATCTCCCCGCCCGACTCCAGGACCGACTTGTCCATCCGGTCGTCCTCTCCCGGGCGCGCGGCGAAGATCCGCAGATGCGCCGCCTTGGCCGCCGCCGCTTCCGCGGCGGCCTCGTCGTCGCCCTTCTCCACCCCCACCAGCAGGAGAAGGCCGGGGCCGATCCGCGCGCGCTCCTGTCCGCCGACCCTCACCGCGGCGCGGGCCACCCGCTGCAGGACGATGATCACCGCCGCCTCCTGCGGATCCCGCCCAGGGGCAGCGCCGCCGCCACGTCCCTCAACTCGGCGCTCCCCATCGTCCAACAGATCAGGACATAGAGTCCCGCCCCCGTGGCCAGCGCGCCGATCAGGGACAGCGGCCCGGCCAGAGGCGCGCTCCCCAGACCCGCCGCCAGCCCCGCGTGCGCCCCCTTGGCCGCCAGCCCCATCAGGGCGGCCGCGGCCAGGTAGCGCACCGCGGGGCCGGCCAGGCCGCGCACCCACGGCAGGCCGTGGCGGCGGGCGAAGATCCCCATCAACAGAGCCATGTTCACCGACGCCGACAGCGAGTCGGCCAGGGCGATCCCGCCGGTCTCCATCAGGAAGCTCAGCACCGTCACCAGCACCACGTGCGCGCCCAGGGTGATGCCCGCCGCGCGCATCGGCGTGCCGGTGTCCTTCTGGGAGTAGAACGCCGGGGCCAGGATCTTCACCGCGCCGAACGGGAACAGGCCCACCGCGTAGAACAGCAGCGCGTGGGCGGCATACGCCGTGTCCTGGGCCGAGAACCGCCCTCGCTCGAACAGCACCGACACGATCGGCTCGCGCAGCACCATGAGGCCCACCGACGCCGGCAGCGTGATGAACGCCACCACCCTCAGCCCGTACAGCAGAGTGCCCCGCATGGCCTCGATGTTCCCCTCGGCCGCCTGCCGCGACAGCGCGGGAAGGATCACCGTGCTGACGCTGATGGCGAACGATCCCAGGGCCAGCTCGTTGATCCGCCCGGAATAGTAAAGCGCCGACACGCTCCCCTCGCGAAGCAGCGAGGCGAAGAACGAGTCGAGCAGCATGGTGATCTGGGTGATCCCCATGCCGAACAGACCGGGGACCATGAGCCTGCCTATCTGGCGGACGCCTGGGTCGCGGAAGCCGGTGGACAGCGGGAAGCGCATCCCCAGCCGGGCCACGAACGGCACCTGGAAGCCGAGCTGCAGCGCTCCGCCCAGGAGCACCCCCCAGGCGAAGGCGTAGGCCGGCTCCCGGGTGAGGGGGGCCAGCAGGAGCGCCGAGCCGATGATGCTGAGGTTCAGCAGCACGGGGGTGAAGGCGGGGACGGCGAAGCGCCCGTGCACGTTGAGCACCCCCTGCACCAGCGCCGCCAGGCCGATGAACAGCAGGTACGGGAACATCAGCCGGTTGAGCGAGACCGTGAGCTGGAACTTCTCCTCGATCCCGGCGAAGCCATAGGCCAGCAGCCGCACCAGCCATGGGGAGAAGATAACCCCCAGCGCCGACAGGACCATCAGCACGCAGGCCATGGTCCAGAAGGTGACGGCCGCGAAGCGCCACAGCTCGGCGCGCCGCTCGGGCCTGGTGTAGTCGGACAATGTGGGGACGAACGCCGCGGTGAACGCCCCCTCCCCCACCAGGCGCCGCAGGAGGTTGGGGATGCGGAAGGCGATGATGAAGGCGTCGGCGGTGCGCGAGGCCCCCAGCATCTGGGCCTGGAGGTTGTCGCGCACGTATCCCAGCACGCGCGACAGCAAGGTCATGAGGGACATCACGCCGGCGGAGCGGACGAGTCGGCGCGTCTCTTCCATCGTGGGAGGCCCCGGCTTCCCCTCGTGTTGTCGCTCTTGTTGACAGAGGGGGCGGTTATGATAGTCTACGCCCGTCGCTCCGTCATCCTTCCGAAGGGACAAATCCCATGGCAAGCGTCAACAAAGTGATCCTGGTCGGCCACCTGGGTCGAGACCCCGAATTGCGCTACACGCCCGGCGGCAGCGCCGTGGCCAACTTCACACTCGCCACCAACGACATGTGGACCGACAAGGCGGGAGAGAAGCAGGAGCGCACCGAGTGGCACCGCATCGTGGTGTGGGGCAAGCAGGCCGAGATCGCCGGTCAGTACCTGCAGAAGGGCAAGCAGGTCTTCATCGAAGGCTCCCTCCAGACCCGCGAATGGAACGACCGCGACGGCAACAAGCGCCAGACCACCGAGGTGCGGGCGCAGCGGGTGATCATGCTGGGCCGGGGCGAAGGCCGGGCCGAGGCGGCCGGCCAGCGAGGCGCCGTGCCGGACATGGATCAGGGACCGGAGCAGCCACCCGTCTCCGACGACGACATCCCGTTCTAGGAAGCGCGCCTCAGCCGCGGGCGTCGCCCAGCCGCCGGGAGGCGTCTCCGGCGAACGGGGAGTCCGGGTACTCCTGGGTCACGCGGCGGTAGACGGCCATGGCGTCCTCGGTCTTCCCCTGCGCCTCCAGGACCCGCGCCTGGCTCATCAGCGCCATCTCGGCGGGGAACGTGGGAGGGGCCGACCCGGCCAGGGACGCATAGGCCTCGGCGGCGGCCGCCAGATCCCCCTTCGCCTCCTGCACCTGCGCCTGCTGCATGCGGGCCGACGCGGCCAGGAAGGGATCCCCGCCGTCGCCGGCCAGTCCCGCCAGGATGTCGAGGGCCTCGGGGAACCGGCCGGTCTCGCGGCAGGAGACGGCCTTCCAGTAGGCGGCCCACCGCGCGGCGCTGGAGGAGGGGTAGGCCTCGATGAGCTCGTCCGCGCGGCGGATGACCTCGTCGTGCTTCTGCTGCCCGGAGCCGAAGGAGAGCGGCACGCCGGCCAGAGGACCCGTGGTGAACACCGGAGCGGTCACCGCCGCGTGCAGCGCCGCCAGACGGAGTCCGGCGTCCGCGGCGCGCGACCTCGACCACCAGACGCCGCCGGTGACGGCCAGGGCCAGCAGCACGACGGCCCCGGCCGCCAGGAACAGGCTGCGGCGGTGGCGCTCGGCGGCGTGGGTGAGGCTCTCGAGCGTCGTCACCAACTCGTCGCGCTTGATCTCCTTGCGGCTGATGCGTGACATAGGCCCCCATCCTACCGTCCGGGCCGATGGCCGTCAAACGCCCGTCCGGCGCGGCCTCCCCCTACCGCGAGCGGTCGGGCGGTACCGGCGGGCCTTCGTCGCCGGCGGGCAGCTCCGCATCGAGGGCCAGCAGCAGGTCGTCCAGCAGAGCGTCGATCCGCTCGGCCAGCTCGACGCCGAGCGATCGTCCGGCGCGGCCCGCCAGATCCGACCGCCACATCTCGATGACCCTCAAGGCCCTGGTCCGGTCCGCCGACGCGATGGCCCGTTCCAGCGAGCGCAGGCGGGCACGAAAGGACCCCGCCAGGGAGCGGTCGATCTCCGCGCCGGCCAGCAGCGCGGCGAGGGCTTCCAGCGTGACCTGGGAAGGCGGGACGAAGCGGCCGATGAAGACCCCCACGTTGGCCAGCCCCTGGAAGTCGGTGAACGCGAACGCCCCTTGCTCGTTCATCACCACCCGGAGGAACCCCTGCCAGACATCCATCCCGTCGGGGCGAAGGTCTCCCCGGCGCGCCGCGGTGAAGGACTCCCCGCCGCGCACCACGGCGATCCCCCCTCCAGGATGGATCTGGCTCAGCGCATGGAACGCGAGCATCCCCGTCCCGCTCCGGCCGAAGGCGCCGAAGGCGGTCAGCCGGTCTCCGGGGCTGAACGGCGACGGGTCCCCCTGCGAGATCAGCCGCGCGTTCTCGAAGAGCCGTCCGGTGCTGTTGGCGTAGTAGCCGCCCAGAGGGAAGAGATTCGTGCTGGCGAAGAAGCCGGCGGTGCCCGCCTCGTCGACGACGACCTGATCGAAGGTCGCGGCGAAGCTGCGCACCAGATCCACGCCGCTGCCGATTTGCAGGTTCACGCCTGTGAGCGTGCGGATGACGCCCGCGGACTTGAGCACGATCTCCACGGCCGGTTCGTCCTGCAGGAAGCCGGCTTCCCCCAGGGTCACCAGTGCGGCGATCTCTCCCGACGGGTTGATGTCGTACTGGAGCACCGACTCCACCAGCCGCAGCCCGCCGTAGCGCTCGCCGGGCGCCAAGGCCGGCTCCAGTCCCGCCGCGGCGGAGTGCCTGAGCACGGCGCGTCCGGCCTCCGATCCATCCAGGGACGAGCGCAGCAGCGCCACCACGTACACCTCGCCGTTGTCGAGCAGGCTGAGCTGATCGAATCCGTCGATCAGGAGCCCCGTTCCGGTGGGAGCCGGCTGCCCTTGCAGGGCCAGCGTGCTCAGGACGCCGTCCCGCAGGAGAAAGAGCCCGTCGCGCGGCGGAAAGGCCAGTCCGGCCACGAACGCCAGATCGCCGCGGGTGTTGCTGGCGGCCTCGAGCGGCGCCAGGAAGGCGTTGCCGGCGTCGGGGGGCGCGTCGTCCCCCGACATCACCAGCGCCTCGATCTCACCGAAGCGGGTCCGGAAGACGCCCACCCGTCCCGTGCTGAGCGACGCCGTGAAGGTCACCCGGCGCGCCGGATCGACGGAGATGTCGCCGAACAGGACGTAGCGCCCGCCCGGGGGCGCGGTCTGTCTTTGCACCGCCACCGGACGGACGGCGAGGACGTCGGCCGCGGCCTGCTGACCCGACAGAGCGGCCGGCAGGATCGCGGCCGCGGCCAGGCGCCGGAGCGAGGAGAGGGTCATGGGCAGCCTCCTACGGGGGACGCGAGGCTCCCTTTGTACCCCTGTCCGGCTCTTGAAGCAAGGGATTACGAGAACGCGTCGTGGTGCGCCCGGCGCGATTCGAACGCACGACCTGCGGTTTAGGAAACCGCTGCTCTATCCTGCTGAGCTACGGGCGCACGCACCGCGTGCAGGGTACGATCCGGCGGCGGCGAGGCACAAGCGGGAAGGGGCGCCGCTCTACGGGACGGCCTGATCACCCAGGAGCTGGGCCGCGATCCTGCGGGCGGCGGCCGCCTCCGCCAGCCGGCCTGAGTCTTCGTAGCAGCGGATCAGGCCGGCGTGCAGGGCGAGGTTCTTGTAGTCCCCTTCCAGCGACCTGGTGAACAACGGGATGGCTTCCTCGCACCGGCCGGTCTCGGACAGCACCAGGGCCAGGATGGCGCGAGCCGGCGCGTGGTCGGGCTGCCTCCTCAGCGCCGCGCGCAGGTGCCTCTCGGCCTCCTCCCGCCGGCGCTCCTGGTGCTCGAGATACCCCAGGCCGAACAGCGCCTCGGCGTTGTCGGGCTCGATGCCCAGGGCCCGCTCCAGCGCCTCCCGGGCGGCCGCCGCCTCCCCCTTGCGGGCGAGCAGCAGCCCCAGGCCCACGTGGGCGGCGGCGCTGCGGGGCTGGATCTGCACCGCCCGGCGCAGCGCGGGCTCGGCGCGCTCCACGCGCCCGGTCTTCATGGCCACCCGTCCGAGCCCCAGCAGCACGCGCGGGTCGTCGGGTCGTTCCATCAGAACCAGCTCGTAGGTGCCGAGGGCCTCCTCGAAGTCACCCAGGGCCGCGTGCACCTCGGCCACCGCGGTGATCTCCTCGTTGCTGCGGTGTCCCAGGGCGCCGATCTCGCCGAGGAAACGCCGCGCCCCCTCCGGATCGCCGAACAGGGCGCAGGCCTGCGCCGCCCTCAGGGCGAGCCCGCCACCGTGCGTGTCGCCGGGGAACTGCCGCAGGTAGATCTCGGTCTGGTCGGCGGCCTGCTCGAATCGCCCCTCCATGAACAGCCTCTCCACGAACGCCCGCGAGGCGGCCGGATCGCCGGAGTCGGCGCGCGCCTTGTCTCCCAGAGCGGCCACTTCGGCCTCCCTGCGGCGCAGCTCGTCCAGGAAGGGGGTGAGGCGTTGCGCGTCCGCGGAGCGGCCCAGATCCCGCAGCATCATGACGATCCCGGCCACCGCCTCGGGCGCGTAGGGGCGGATCCTGCGGGCGGCCTCGAAGTAGGCCAGGGCCTCGGAGCGCTCCCCCGCCCGCGCATGCGCCTGGGCCGCCACCATGGCCACGTCGTACCGGCGGGGCCAGCGGCCCGCGGCCGCCGCCGCGGCTCCCATGGCATCGGCGCCGCGGCCGGCGTTCCACAGGGCGTCGATCAGGCTGGCGGTGGCCTGCATGTGATCGGGGTGGGCGGTGACCACCGCCTGGAGCGCCTCCAGCGCGCGGGTCGGCTCCGACCGGGCGATGGCCTGGGCATGGATGTAGGCGTAGTGGCCGTTGGCCGGGTCGAGGGCGACGGCTTCCCCCAGCGGCTTGAGCGCCTCGGAGGCCTTGCCCTGACGCAGCTTTGCCAGCCCCAGCCCGAACAGCGCCCGCGCGTCGGCGGGAAGCGACCTGTGGACCCGTGCGAACGACTCCTCGGCTTCCGCCAGGCGGCCGCTCTCCAGGGCGCGGTCCGCTTCGTCCAGCAGCGCCTCGCGGCGGGCCTCGTCGAGCTTGGAGCCGCAGCCGGCCGCGGCCCCGGCCAGGACCAGGGCGGCGACGCAGAGCACCCGGCGGGGCCGGGCGGGTCCCGGTGAGCCGATCATGGGTAGTGGATGAGCGCGTTGACGGGAACGTCCTCCAGCCTGCGGCGCCCCTTCAGGAAGTCCAGCTCCACGACGAAGGTGGCCGCCACCACCTCGGCGCCCAGCTTGCGCAGCAGGTTCACGCCGGCGCGCGCGGTGCCGCCGGTGGCCAGCAGATCGTCCAGCAGGACGACACGGTCCCCGCGCCGCACGGCGTCGGCGTGGATCTCGATGGTGTCGCTGCCGTACTCCAGAGCGTAGCTCTCGCTCAGCGTGTCGTGCGGGAGCTTGCCCGGCTTGCGGATGGGGATGAACCCGGCCCCCAGCCGCAGCGCGAGAGCCCCGCCGAAGATGAACCCCCTTGACTCGACGGCGGCGATGGCATCCACCCGATCCTGCGCATGCAGCTCTTCCAGCGCGCGGATGGACGAGGAAAAGGCGGTCTGGTCCCTCAGCATGGGGGTGATGTCCTTGAACAGAATCCCTTTCCTGGGGAAATCCGGGACGTCCCGGATCAGTCGCGCGAACTGCGTCATCGCCGCCTCCTTCAATGCCTCACGCCGAATGTCAAGCAGGCCGGGTCGACCGAAGCCTCGAACGCCTGCACCGAATCGACCCTGGCCGCGGCGGGCCCCTGGCCCAGCCGCGCCGCCAGCCGCTCCACCGCCTCGGCCGTCCCCTGCGCCGTCACTTCGACTCGCCCATCCGGAAGGTTGCGCGCCCAGCCGGCCACCCCCAGCCGCTCCGCCTCCCGCACCACGAACCAGCGGAACCCCACCTGCTGGACGCGGCCCGCGATCAGGAAGCGCCGGGCGACCATCTAGCGCATGACCTCTCCGCGTATGTATTCCCTCAGGATCGCCTTCGACGCGTCGCCGCCGCCCGTGAACCTCAGGGCCACGTCGAAGCGTTGGGCGGGCCCGGGGTGGGCCGAGGATCGCACCACCTCGGCGACGGCCTCGATCGGCTCGCCGCGGCCCGGCAGCGAGAACCGGATCCGCACCTCCGCCCCCTGCTCCAACGGCTCGACCGTCTCCACCAGCATCCCCCCTTCGCTGACGTTGTCGGAATAGCCGAACACCGCGGCCGCCTCCCCTTCGCGCCCCAGGGACACCTCCAGCGCCACGCGCGTGCGCACGTGGACCCGGTGGGGGATCTGCAGCACGCCCAGCACCCTCTCCAGCAGCGCCTTGCCGGCGATCGGCTTGGTCAGCACGTCCATGGCGCCGGCCCGCCGGCAGCGCTCGGCCACGCCGGCCGATGCGTGAGAGGTGACGATCAGGACCGGGATGTGGCGTGTGGCCGGATCCTCCTTGAGGGCGCGGCAGACGTCGTCGCCGGCCATTCCCGGCATCTCGTAATCAAGAAGGATGATGTGCGGCTTGTGCTCGCGTGCCGAGCGCAAGGCCTCGTCGCCGGACGAGGCGGTCAGGATGGCGCACCCGGCCCGCTCGAAGAAGGGGCGCTCGAACTGGAGGAAAAGGGCGACGTCGTCCACCAGCAGGACTCTGGCCGTCGTCATGAAGGGAGTATCCTTCACACGCGAGAGGGGGCGTTTGGTCGGGACGAGAGGATTTGAACCTCCGGCCCCCTGCTCCCGAAGCAGGTGCGCTACCAGGCTGCGCTACGTCCCGACTCCCCCGGCGAAGCCACGGCTTGACGATTGGATGCAGGCCGCGACGATAGCCGATGCCCCGCGGGCTGTCAAGAAACGTCCCCCCCCGGAGCGTCCTCCCAGCCTTCCTGGCCGATGAGCTTGACGAAGACGCAGCTGTCGTAGCGCTCGGTGCGGAAGCCGGCCGGTCCCTTGATGACCACGTGGATGACCTGCTGCTTCTCGTCTCCCACCGGTATCACCAGACGGCCGCCGTCGCCGAGCTGGGCCATCAGGGGCGCGGGGACGGAAGGGGCACCCGCGGTGACCACGACGCGGGAGAACGGCGCCTCTTCCGGCCAGCCGGCCGTCCCGTCTCCGACCCGGTAGTGGACGTTGTCGAGCTGGAGCTCGCGCAGGATCGATCGGGCGCGCTGCGACAAGGGACGAAGCCGCTCCACGGTGTAGACCGTGGCCGCCAGCATGGCCAGCAGCGCCGTCTGGTAGCCCGAGCCGGTGCCGATCTCCAGCACCCTGTCCCCGGGGCCCACCTTGAGCAGCTCGGTCATGCGCGCCACGATGTAGGGCTGGGAGATGGTCTGGCGCGAGCCGATGGGGAGCGCGTTGTCCGAATAGGCCTTCCCCTGCAGCGCCTCCTCCACGAAGACGTGCCGGGGCAGGCTCCCCATGGCCGACAGCACGCGCTGGTCGGCCACCCCCCGTGGGACGAGCTGCCGCTCCACCATCTGGCGCCGGCGGATCACGAACTCGTCGGCCGGCTTGCCGTTGCGGGCGGCGCTCACCGCGCCTCCACCCGCGGCTCCTCCTCGGGCGCCGCGGGGGCCTGGAGGGTCCAGGCCTCGATGACGGTCAGCGACGCGTCGTGCGTCATGTCCAGGTGAAGCGGGGTCACCGACACCCTCCCGGCGCTGACCGCGGCGTGGTCGCTGCGCGGGTCCTCCATCCACTCTGGAGGAGAGCCCCCGATCCAGTAGTACTGCCGGCCGGTGGGATCCAGCCGCTCCACGACACCTTCCTTGTACACGCGCCGGCCCAGCCGGGTGCAGCTCACCCCCTCCAGCGGAGGCAGCGGCACGTTCACGTTGAGGAGCGTCCCGGGCGGCATCCCCTCGGCCAGGACCTTCCTGGCGAGCTGCGCGGCGAAGGCTGCGGCGGCCTCGTAGTTCCTCTCCAGCTCGTGCGGCCACGGGGTCGCTTCCACGTCCACGGGAGGCAGCGGCGCCCGGGACACGGCGATGGAGGGGTAGCCCAGCAGCGTCCCCTCGAAGGCCGCGGCCACCGTCCCCGAGTAAGTCACGTCGTCACCCAGGTTGTAGCCGCGGTTGATCCCCGACACCACCAGATCGACCTGCTTGGACAGCAGATTGAAGACCCCCAGGTTGACGCAGTCGGTCGGCGTGCCGTCCACGCTGTACACGTCGGCGGCGTGGCGGCGCACGCGCAAGGGGTGGGTCAGGGTGAGGGCGTGGCTGACGGCGCTCTGGTCGCGATCCGGCGCCACCACCACCACCCGCCCGACCTCCGACAGCGCCCGGGCCAGGACGGTCAGGCCGGGCACGCCGATCCCGTCGTCGTTCGTCACCAGGATGGTGGTCACCGGGTCAACCTACCACACGGCAGGAAGGGGTCACATGGGCGCGCCGCAGTGCTCGCACGAGGCTTCCTCCGGCGCCGACCGATGGCCGCAGGAACGGCACGGGATGGTCCCTTCCCTCGCGTCGTTGAGGAGCTGCATGGCGTCGGCGGCGATCGTTTCGGGCACCCAGATCTCGAACCGGGACATGGTGTCCACGACGGGGACCGGTAGCTCGGAGGCGGTCTTGCGGATGATCTTGCACTCCAGGCCGTTGCTCTCCAGCAAGCCTCGAACGATCTCCGCCGTCTCTTCGCGCCGGACCCTCAGGAGCACCGTCCAGCCGCCCTCGCTCTCCATCGCGCCTCCAGACGGGCTCCGCGGGCCCGGCTCCTCAAGCCATGTCGATCAGGTTGCCGTCGGGGTCCTCGCACATGCGGCCGGCCACGCTGAAGACCGCGTACTGCACGCTGCCGTCCTCCACCTGGTCGCGCAGCTCGCGGGCCAGGGAGCGGACGGTGAACAGGTCGTGGGGGTGGCCGTCCACGGGAAGCCACGGGGTGTCGCCGCCCGGACCGCGCCCGGCGCCGGCTCCGCCGGGAGGGTGGATTCGTTTCTTCAGGATGAAGCTCTTGGGGCCGTTCATCGGGTCTGCCTCTGAGGAGAATCGCGTTGGCTTGCTCCGGGCAGCACTGAGAACCTTACCACACCTCCCGCGGGCCGGCCCTGGCCCGCAGTCAGCGCCCCCGGAAGCCGAGCGAGAACCAGAGGTCGTTCTCCTCCTCCCCCTCGTCCGGCACGATCCACTGCACCCCGGCGCCCACCAGGACCGCCGCGTGCTGGAGCTTGGTGAGCCGGAGGTAGAGCCCCGCCCGGTAGAAGGGGTCGCTCTCCGTCTCCCCCTCGGCGTCGTCGAACTGGATGATGCCGGCCCCCACGAACCCTTCCAGCCGCCAGGGAAGGATGCCGTGGTAGCCGATCTCCGCGCCGAGATCCCCTCCCGGTGTGGAGGGGGTGATCAGGTGCGCCCGCATCCCGTGGTTCTCGGTGAACGCGATGTGGATCCCCGCCGACGCGTCCATCAGGAGGTCGTCCCCGATGGGGGCGTCGGTGTCCACGGTCTTGCCTTCCACCTGCAGCGAGACATCCACGGCCCAGGCGGGTGCGGCCACGGCGGACAGCGTTGACAGCACGGCGAGCAGGACGGCGAGCTTGGCCCCTTGCCTCACGCGAACCTCCCTCCCATGGAGTGTCGAGCGGTTGAGGGCGGAGAGTATCATGAGGCCCGGGTGGGATGCAGCCATCTTGAAACATCGAAGCCGAGGGGCGTCCCCCTCGGCTTCGACGATGGCGTGTTTGGTCGGGACGACTGGATTTGAACCAGCGACCCCTAGACCCCCAGTCTAGTGCGCTACCAGGCTGCGCCACGTCCCGACCGCAGGGTGCCTGCGAAGGGGGACAGTCTATCCCAGGCGGGACGCGGGTGTCACCTGCGCCCGAAGGCCAGCAGGGCCCCGCCGGCGCCGGCCAGGGCCACACCCACCCAGACCGGGACGTCCACGCGCTCCTTGTCCTTCACCTGGAACTGGATCGGGCCGAGATCGGCTTCGTGCGTCTCCTTGGTGTAGGTGAAGCCACGGTAGACGAGCGCCAGGATGCCGAGCACCAGTAGGACGATTCCGAGCATCTTGCGAAGACTCATGGATCCTCCAGGCGGGGCGACGGGCGCCGCCGCATTCTACGAGGCGGTCACGGGGGCGGGCAAGTCGGCGGCGAGCTCGTCCACGATGACCCGGGCGATGGCGAACGAGGCGGTGGCCGCCGGCGAAGGGGCGTTGAGGACGTGGGTGGCCCCCTCCCGGCGCAGGAAGCGGAAGTCGTCCACCAGAGCCCCGGTGCGCTCGAGCGCCTGCGCCCGCACCCCCGAACCGCCCGGGAGCAGGTCCTCCTCGCGCAGGTCGGGGACCAGACGCTGCAGCTCGCGCAGGAAGGCCTTCTTGCTCAGCGAGCGCCAGAGCTCCGCCAGGCCCATCCGGGCGTGGCGGCGGGCCATCTTCCAGAAGCCCGGAAACGAGAGAGCCCCGGCGGTGTCGATCACCGACACGTCGCGGCGGCGGTAGCCCTCGCGCTTGAGCGCGAGCACCGCGTTGGGGCCCGCCTCCACTCCTCCCTGGATCCGGGGCGTCAGGTGGACTCCCAGGAAGGGGAAGGCCGGATCGGGGACCGGATAGATGAGCCCGCGCACCAGGCTGCGCCGCGAGGGGTCGATCTCGTAGTACTCGCCGCGGAAGGGGACGATGATCAGGCCGGGGCGCTCGCCGGCCATCCGCGCGATGCGGTCGCTGTGAAGTCCGCCGCAGTTGACCAGATGGCGCGCGGCGATGTCCCCCCGGGTGGTCTCCACCATGGTCTGGGTGCCGTTGCGCTCCAGCCCCGTGACACGCGTGCCGGTGCGGACCTCGACGTCGAGGCCGGCCAGGATGTCCCGGCACCTGCGGGCCACCGCGGCGTAGTCGGTGATGGCCGCGCCGGGCACGTGCAGGGCCTTGAGCCCGGCGGCGTGCGGCTCCAGCTCGCGCAGCCTCTCGGGGCCGATCAGCTCCAGCCCGGGCACGCCGCTGGCGGTGCCCCGCCGGTGCAGCTCGAGAAGCCCGGGGATCTCCCGCTCGTGGGTGGCCACCACCACCTTGCCGCACACCTGGTGGGGGATCCCCTCGCTGCGGCAGAACGCCAGCATCGACTCGGCCCCGTCGCGGCACAGGCGCGCCTTGAGGGAGCCGGGCTTGTAGTAGAGCCCGGAATGGATCACCCCGCTGTTGCGTCCCGTCTGGTGGGCGGCGACATCCTGCTCTTTCTCCAGCACCAGGGTGCGCAGGCGGGGGTAGCGCCTGGCGGTCTCCATCGCCGTGGCCAGCCCCACCAGGCCGGCCCCCACGATCACCACGTCGAACCTGGGTGCTACCATGCGCTCGATGTCCTCATCGGTCCTGTCGGTCATCCGGGAGAAGCTGTCGGCGGCCCTCTCCCCCGTCCATCTGGAGATCCTGGACGAGAGCCGGTCCCACGCCGGCCACGCTGGCGCGCGCCGCGGCGGGGGGCATTATGCCGTGACCGTCGTGTCGGAGGCGTTCGTCGGCCTGGCGCTCCCGGCCCGGCATCGGCTGGTCTACCAGGCGCTTTCCTCGGAGATGTCCGGGGCCATCCACGCCCTGGCCATCGCCGCCGCGACCCCCGCGGAGTGGGAGGCTTCCGGCCGCAGGGCGGGGTCCACCACCACTCCAGCGTAGCCTCCGCGGGCCGGGGCGCAGGCCCCGGCGGTCCTCACCCGCGCTTCAGGAGCGCGAGGACCTCGCGCAGCGAGTCCTTGAGGCCGGCCATGGCAGCTTCCAGCCTCTGGAGGCGCTCGGCCGCGCCGGGGGGGGCCGGCTCCGCCTTCGCCGACGCGGGCCCCGGAGCGGCGCGCTCCACCAGCAAGTCCACCGGGTGGTCGGCCTCGGGGCGGGCCGGCGCGGAGGGGGCGGCGGCCTGGGGCGCGCGGGAGCGCGGCGTCTGGGGCTCCGCCTCGCGCGCAACCTTGTCCGAAGGGGACTCCTCGTCGAGCTTCTTGCGCGCGCCGGCGATCGTGTACTCCTCCTCGTAGAGCAGCCTCTTGATCCGGATCACCGTGTCGATGTCCTTGCGCTGGTAGACGCGCTGGCCGGATCGGTTCTTGCGGGGGGCGAGCTGGGGGAACTCCGACTCCCAGAAGCGCAGGACGTAGGGCTGCGTGTCGGTGATCTCGCACACTTCGCCGATCTTGTAGAAGAGCTTGTTGGGTATCTCGGGAGCTGTCTTGGTCACGGCGGCCTCTGCTTTCTCTCGGTGGCGGATCAGTTCAATGTCTCGACCAGGATCTTCGACGGCCTGAACACGAGGCTGTGGCGCGCGTCGATGGCGATCACCTCGCCGGTCTGCGGGTTGCGGCCCTTGCGGGGACGGCGCGTCACGATCTCGAAGCAGCCGAACCCCGAGATCTGCACCTTGCCTCCGTTGAGGAGGACTCGCTTGATGGAATCGATGAGACGCTCCACGATGTCGGCCGACTCCTTGCGCGACAGGCCGCCGTGGATCCTGTACACCACGTCCACCAGGTCGGCCTTGGTCATGGGCGCGGCTCCGCCCGGCCGTAGGCGTCCTCCAGGCGGACGACGTCGTCCAGATGGGGCGTGGAGACCTCGAACACCTCGCAGTCCTCCACCGCCTCCATCCTGTGCCGCAGGCCGGGAGGGATGTGGTAGCTCTCGCCGGGCCGCAAGGTGACCACGGCGAGCGGCCCGGACTCGCCACCCACCGTGAACGTCATCAGCCCGGAGTGGAGGTAGATGGTCTCCTCCTTCGTCCGGTGGTACTGGAGGCTGAGCTTGTGTCCTTTCCTGATCACGAGCTTCTTCCCGACGTATTCAGGGGTGCGGGCCCAGATGAGCTCGTATCCCCAGGGCTTCTCCACCCGCTGCATGCTCCCGCTCCTTCTACATCGTCCACGTCCCGCTCCCCTCCACCAGAAGGGGAACGGCCTGCTTCAGCCTCGGCAGGATGGTCAGGGCCGCGTACTGCTCCACGTCGGTGGCCGTGGGCAGCTTCAGCACTTCCCGGGCCATGGCCTCGGCTTCCACCAGGCTCAGCGCCCGGATGGCCGCCTTCACCGAGGGGATGTACACCGCGTCCATGGACAGCTCGCTCAGACCTAGACCCAGCAGGATCGGCACGATGAGCGGATCCGAGGCCATCTCCCCGCACATGGCCACGGGGATGCCCGCGGCCCGGCCCGCGTCCACGGTGAACTTGATGGTCCGGAGGATGGCGGGGTGCATCGGGCGGTAGAGGTAGTTCACCGACTCGTTGCTGCGGTCGATGGCCAGGGTGTACTGGATGAGGTCGTTGGTGCCGATGCTGAAGAAGTCGGCCTCCCGGGCCAGCAGGTCGGCCACGGCCGCCGCCGAGGGGACCTCGATCATCAGGCCCACCGGGATGTCGGCCTTGAAGGGGATCCCTTCGGAGGCCAGCTCCTCCATGGCCTCCGACAGCACGGCGCGGGCCATGCGGAACTCCTCCACCCCGGAGATGAGCGGGAACATCACCCGCACGTTGCCGTGGGCGCTGGCGCGCAGGATCCCCCGGAGCTGGGTCTTGAAGATCTCCTTGTGAGCCAGACAGAACCTTATGGCCCTCATCCCCAGCACGGGGTTGTTCTCGTCCTTCTTCAGGACGGTGTGGAAGTATTTCTCCCCCCCCAGATCCAGGGTCCGCACGGTCACCACGCGGGGGGCCAGCTTCTCCGCCATCTCGCGGTAGGCTTCGAAGTGATCCTGCTCCGTGGGGAGATAGGGTGAGCGGTGCAGGAACAGGAACTCAGACCGGTAGAGCCCGATCCCCTCCGCTCCGTACTTGATGACCGACCCGAGCTGCTCGCGCAGCTCGATGTTGGCGTGGATGGCCACGCGGCGCCCGTCGAGCGTCTCGGCGGTCACGTCGCGAAGGGCCAGGAGCCTCTGCTCCTCTCCGCGGCGGAACTCGTCCAGCATCCCGCGGTAGCGGGCCAGCTCGGCCGGGGCCGGGTTGACCAGCACCAGGCCCCGCGATCCGTCCACCACCGCGGTGTCCCCCGAGGCCAGGCGCCGGCTGAGGTCGTGCAGCCCGACCACGGCCGGGATCCCCAGCGCCTTGGCCACGATGGCGGTGTGCGAGGAGGGCCCGCCTTTGTCGGTGGCCAGACCGACCACGTGGGGCACTCGCAGCAGCGCCGTCTCCGAGGGGGTGAGCTTGGGGGCGACGATGATCACGTCCTCGGTGAGCTCCGACAGGTCGTGGTGGTCTCCCCCCGCCAGAATCTTCTGGATGCGGGCCTCGATGTCCTCGATGTTCTCCAGGAGCCTCTCGCGCTCGGGGACGTCGGCGAACGACTGCGTGAGGTGGTGCAGCTCCATCCGCAGCGCCCACTCGGCGTTGATCTTCTGGCGGCGGATGGCCTCCTCGGTCCCCCCCATCAGGCGCTCGTCCTCCAGCACCAGCATCTGGGCCTCGAAGATGGAGCCCGCCGTCTCGCGGTGCTCCTCCTCGAAGACCTGCTTGAGCTCCCTGAGCTGCGCCTTGGCCGTCTCCACCGCCTTGCGGAAGCGCGCCACCTCCGAGGCCACCTCCGCCGGCTTCACCGCGACGCGGAAGACGGTGCTCTCGCTGGCCTCCAGGGCGAGGCAGGGGGCGATGCTGATGCCCGGGCTCACGCCGATGCCGCGCACCACGCGGGACGCGGAGCGCGAGGGTGCGGCTCCCTCGGAGCCGCCGCGGTGCTGCGCGTCACCCATGTCGCTCATAAGTCCTCCCCGAAGCGTCCTTCCACGAGCTGCTTGAGCGCGGCGATCGCCTCCGTCTCGTCCTCCCCGTCCGCCCGCAGCAGCAGAGTCGCCCCCTGGGCCGCGGCCAGGGTGAGCAGGCCGACGATCGACTTGCCGTCCACGGCCATGCCGTCGCGCACCAGGCTCACTCTGGACCGGAAGCTCCCCGCCAGCTTCGCGAACTTGCCGGCCGCCCTCATGTGGAGGCCGAGCTGGTTGGCGATGGTGACCTCCACTTCGCTCAACGCCGCTCCGTCTGCGGCCGCCCGCGGAGGGCCCGCGAAGGGATCTGGATCGACTCGCGGCCCCGGCCGCACACCGCCTCGGCCAGCTCTCCCAGGCTCAGCCGGTCGCAGGCGGCGTTGCCCAGCTTGAGGAGCATGGACAGATTGACTCCGGTCACCACCTCCACCTTGCCCGGCTCGAGCAAGGTGAGGCTCAGGTTGGAGGCGGTGCCGCCGAACATGTCGGTCATGATCAGCACTCCGGCGCCTCCCTCCACCCGCCGGATGGCCTCCTCTATTTTGTGCCGGGCGGTGGCCACGTCCTCGTCCCAGGCGATGCACACCGCCTGCAGCGCCCTGTTCTCCCCGATGATGCGGTAGGCCGCGTTCACCAGCTCCTTGGCCACGTCGCCGTGCGTCACGACCAGGGCTCCAACCATGATCCGGGCTGCCTCCTTACGTTTTCCAGAGATCCCGATGCGTCGTCTTGACCCTGTACCCCTGCCTGGCCAGCTCCTCTCCCATCTTCTGCGCCATGCTCACCGATCGGTGCCGTCCTCCCGTGCACCCGATGGAGATGGTGAGGTAGGTCTTCCCCTCCTTGATGAACCGGGGCACGAGGAAGAGCATCAGCGAGAAGACCATCTGGTAATACTGCTGGTAGTCCTCGATCGCCTCGATGTAGGAGGCCACCTCGGGATCGAGCCCCGTCTTGGGCCGCAGCCCCTCCACGAAGTGCGGGTTGGGGAGGAAGCGGATGTCGAACATCATGTCCGACTCCGGCGGAACCCCGTACTTGTACCCGAAGCTGACCACCGAGATGAACAGCGAGCCGGTGCGGCTCTGCTCGGAGAAGTTGTCGAACAGGTAGGCCCTCAGCTCGTGCACGTTGAACGAGGACGACTCGATGATCTTGTCGGCGCGGTCGCGGATGGGGCGGAGGATCTCCCGCTCCTTGCGGATCCCTTCCTCGATGGGTGCGGCCCCGGCCAGGGGGTGCGGGCGCCTGGTCTCCGAGAAGCGGCGCAGGAGCGCCTCGTTGGTGGCCTCGAAGAAGAGCACGGACAGGTCGAGCTCCTCGCGGCGGAGCTGGTCCAGGATCTCGGGGAAGTCCTTCAGGAAGGCCCCCTCCCGCACGTCGATGACCAGGGCCACCTGCCGGATGTCCCCCGGGGTGCGCCATATCAGATCCATGAACACCGGGATCAGGCGGATGGGAAGATTGTCCACGCAGTAGAAGCCCATGTCCTCGAAGCAGTTGGCGGCCAGGCTCTTCCCCGAGCCGGACAGACCGGTGATGATGACCAGCCGGGTGACCTTCATTCGGCCGGCCCCTCGGCCAGGCGGGCCTCCAGGCGGCTGGCCAGCTCGCGGGCCGGGTCGTAGCCCTTGGTCTTGAGCAGATGGTTGCGGGCGGCCACCTCCACCAGCACCGACAGGTGGCGGCCGGGTGCCACGGGCATCTCGATGAAGGGGACGGACACTCCCAGGATCTCGTAGCTGCGCTGATCCAGTCCCAGCCGTTCGTACTCCTTCCCTTCCTGCCACGGGTCCAGCTTCACCACCATGTCCAGGTCCTTGAGGTACCGCACCGAGGCCACGCCGAACAGGTCCTTGATGTTGATGATCCCCAGCCCCCGGATCTCCATGTGGTAGCGGGTCAGCTCGGGTCCGCTGCCGTTGAGGACGCTCCCCTTGCGCTTGATCTCCACGATGTCGTCGGAGACCAGCCGGTGGCCGCGCACGATCAGGTCGAGCGCGCACTCGCTCTTGCCCACCCCGCTGTCGCCCAGCAGGAGGACGCCGACCCCGTAGATGTCCAGCAGCACCCCGTGCAGGCTGATCCGGGGCGCCAGCCGGTCCTCCAAAAAGCGTGTCAGCCCGTCGATGGTGGCCGAGGACACCTGGCCCGTGCGCAGCACCGGAATGCTGTACACCTCGGCGGTGGCCACCAGCTCCTCCGGCGGCGAGAGGCTCTTGGTGATCACGAAGCAGGTGACGCCGCAGGCGCAGACCTCGTGCAGGATGTCGCGGCGCCGGTCGGGGGCCAGGCCCATGAGGAACGTGATCTCGCTCTGCCCGAGGATCTGCACCCTGCCCGGATGGATGTACTCGATGAACCCGGCCAGGGCCAACCCGGGCTTCTGGATTCTGGGAACGGTGATCTCCTTCTCCAGCCCCGCCGCTCCGGCGATCGTCTCGAAGCCGAGAGGGGCCGCCTCCCCCAGCAGGAGATCGCGGACCCGGATCTTGGGCGTGAGAACGGAGATGGGGGTGGGGAGCATGGGGAGGAGCGGGCCCTCTTTATCGTAATACTTGAAGAGATCGCCGGGAAACTGCCGTCAAATCAAGGCAAAGGATACACGGGCCCGGCGGGCGATGTCAAGCGGAAAGTCCGTCACGGCGCGGGTTTACGCCCAACGACGCGTTGACACTCCGGGGGCTTCACGATAGATTTACGTCGTTTCTGACACCGACTCGTTCCGAATCCTTGAAGCGTCACTTCAACATCGCCGCGCCGGGGTCGAGGTGTCCCCGGCGGCGTTGATCCGAGGAGTCGATCCATGCCGGACAAGAGAATCGTCCACGTCGTCGGGACAGGCACCATCGGCGAGCCGCTCATCGGGCTTCTCGTGACCATGCAGTCCGCGCTGGGCATCGACGAGGTCACCTTCCACAAGCGCACGCCGCTGCTCACCGATCGCTCCAAGGTGATGGAGCTGAAGCGGCGCGGCGCCAGACTGGCCGTCAACGAGGATTCCCTGGAAGGGTTCAAGGAGATCGGCCTGGAGCCGCACTTCGAGGCCAACGAGGCCCTGGCCCGGGCCAGCGTGGTCATCGACTGCACGCCGGTGGGCAACCAGAACAAGGTCGAGCTGTACGAGAACCATCGCAAGAGCACGCTCGGCTTCATCGCCCAGGGAAGCGAGTTCGGCTTCGGCAAGCCGTACGCGCGCGGCATCAACGACCGCGCGCTGAAGCACGGCGACGATCAGTTCCTGCAAGTGGTGTCGTGCAACACGCACAACCTGGCCGTGCTGATCGACAACATCGCCCTGTCCGACGGAGGCGAGGACAACCTCGTGGAGGCGCGGTTCCTCTGCATCCGCCGCGCCAACGACATCTCGCAGGATGGGTCCTTCTGCCCGTCCCCCCAGGCGGGCAAGCACAAGGACGAGCGCTTCGGAACGCACCACGCCCGCGACGTGTGGCACCTGTTCGACACCATGGGGGTGAACCTCAAGAACGTCTTCTCCTCGGCCATCAAGGTCAACACCCAGTACATGCACACCATCTGGTTCAACATCCGCCTCAAGAAGAAGGTCACCGTGAAGGAGGTCATCCGGCGGCTGCAGGCCAACGACCGCGTGGCCTTGAGCTACAAGACCTCGGCCAACTCGATCTTCTCGTTCGGCAGGGACTACGGGCACTACGGCCGCATCCTCAGCCAGACCGTGGTGTGCGTCCCGAGCCTGGCCGTGAACGACGGGACGGAAGTGATCGGCTTCTGCTTCACGCCGCAGGACGGCAACCCTCTGCTGTCGTCCGTCGCCGCGGCCACCTGGCTCCTCTACCCCAAGACGTACGAGGAGAAGATCCAGTGCATGAAGCCGTACTTCTTCGCGGAGGTGTGAGACTCAGCCGCGGACTTTCCGGATCTCCTCGACCATCAGGGGGATGACCTGGTAGAGATCCCCGACGATGCCGTAGTCGGCGATCTTGAAGATCGGAGCCTCGGCGTCCTTGTTGATGGCCACGATCACCTTCGAGGAGGACATCCCGGCGAGATGCTGGATGGCCCCGGAGATGCCGCAGGCGATGTAGAGGGAGGGAGAGACCACCTTCCCGGTCTGCCCCACCTGGTGCTGATGGTCGATCCACCCGGCGTCCACGGCGGCGCGCGATGCGCCGACCGCCCCGCCCAGGGCCTCCGCCAGCATCTTGATGTACTTGAAGTTCTCCGGTCCCTGCATGGCGCGGCCGCCCGACACGACGATGTCCGCTTCGGCGACGTCGAGCGTGGTCCCCTTCGCCGCCTGCACCGACACCGCCCGGGATCGGAAGTCCTTCTCTTCCAGCCGCACGTCGAGCGAGGCCGTCTCTCCCCTGCCCGGCCGGGGGGGGGAGGCGACGGGGAAGACATTGGGGCGCAGCGTGGCCATGGCGGGGCGGGCGCCCTCGAAGGCGACCGTGGCGAACGCCTTTCCCGAGTAGACCGGCCGCCGGGCGGTGTAGCCCTGCGGGCCCGCGGTGACGGCCACGCAGTCGGAGGCCAGCCCCGTCCCCAGGCGCGCTGCCACCCGGGCGGCCAGGTCCTTGCCCATGGCCGAGGCCGGGAGGAGGAAGAGATCGGGGTCGCACGCCGCCACGGCCGCGGCCGCGGCCCGGGCGTAGGCTCCCGGGGCGTAGAGAGCCAGCCTGGGATCGGAGGCCAGGAGCACGCGGTCGGCGCCGTGGCGCGCCGCCTCGGGCGCCAGGGCGGCGGGCTCGGAGCCCGCGATCAGGACCGCCAGTTCCTTGTCGCCGGCCAGCCGGCGCCCCTCGGAGACGGCCTCCAGGCTCGCCTTCCTGAGCGTTCCATCCCGCTGCTCCGCGAAGACCAGGATGCCGCCCATCAGATCACCTTCGCCTCTTCGTGAAGGAGGCGGACGACGTTCTTCACCGCAGCCTCCGGATCGTCCTTGAAGATCTTCCCCGTCTGCTTGGGAGGCGGAAGCTCCAGCCTGGTCAGCTTCACGCGCGCCCCCGCCGCTCCCACCGTCGAGGGGTCGATCCCCAGGGCCGAGGCGTTCTTCTCCTCGATCGGCTTCTTCTTGGCGGCCATGATCCCCTTCAGGCTGGCGTAGCGGGGCTCGTTGAGGCCCTTCTGCGCGGTGATGACGCACGGCAGCGCCGACTCCACCACCTCGTGCGCGCCTTCGATCTCCCGGTGGGCGATGAGGCCCCCGTCCTTGATCTCCAGCCGCGTGACCACGCCGACGTGCGGCATGTCCAGCAGCTCGGCCAGCATCGCGCCGACCTGGCGGTTGTCGGTTCCCACGGCGTACTGCCCGGCCAGGATGAGATCCGGGGCCAGGGGCCTGACGGCCGCCGCCAGCACCCTGGCCAGGCCGAGCGAATCGGATCCCTCGAAGGCCGGGTCGTTGAGGTGCAGCGCCGTGTCGGCCCCCATGGCCAGGCAGGTGCGCAGCGCCGTGGCCGCCCGGGCCGGGCCGACCGTGACCACGACCACTTCCCCGCCCCCGGCCTCCTTGACGCGGAGGGCCTCCTCCACGGCGAACTCGTCGTAGGGGTTCACGATCCAGGAGACGTTCGACTCGTCCAGGGATCTCCCGTCGGCGCCGATGACCACCTTGGTCTCGGTGTCAGGAACCTGCTTGACGACCACGGCGATTCTCACTCTTCGAACCTCTTCAGCAGGATGCAGGCGTTGGTTCCGCCGAACCCGAAGGAGTTGTTCAACGCGCAGCGCACCGGCGCCAGGCGCCGCTCGTTGGGGACGTAGTCCAGGTCGCACTCCGGGTCGGGGGTGACGTGGTTGATGGTCGGGGGGATGGCGCCGTGCTTGACCACCAGCGCCGTGATCCCGGTCTCGAGGCCCCCCGCCGCGCCCAGCAGGTGCCCGGTCATGGACTTGGTGGAGGAGACGGCCAACTGTCGCGCATGGTCGCCGAACACTTTCTTGATGGCCAGGGTTTCGATGCGGTCGCCCAGCGGCGTGGACGTGCCGTGCGCGTTGACGTAGTCCACGTCCTCGGGCGCCGCTCCGGCGTCCGCCAGGGCGTTGCGCATCACGCGGATCGGGCCGTCACCGTCCTCCGAGGGGGCGGAGATGTGGTAGGCGTCGGCGCTGACGCCGTAGCCCGCCACCTCGGCGTGGATCGGGGCACCCCGGCGCTGGGCGCAGCGCAGCTCCTCCAGCACCAGGATCCCCGCTCCCTCCCCGATCACGAAGCCGTCGCGATCCTTGTCGAACGGACGGCTGGCGCCCTCCGGATCGTCGTTGCGGGTGGACAGCGCCCGCATCGCGGAGAAGCCTCCCACCGCCAGCGGGGTGATGACCGCCTCGGTCCCCCCGCAGATCATGGCGTCGGCGTCCCCCCGGGCGATGAGGCGCGCGGAGTCGCCGACGGCGTGCGTGCCCGTGGAGCAAGCGGTGGAGTTGGCCATGTTGGGCCCCTTGGCCCCGTAGCGGATGGAAACCTGCCCCGAGGCCAGGTTCACGATCAGGCCGACGATGAAGAACGGGGAGATACGCCGCGGACCCTTCTCCAGCAGCTCGGCGTGCTGCCTCTCGATGGAGGGGAGCCCGCCGATGCCCGACCCGATGTACACCCCCACCCGCTCGGCGTTGGCCGCCGTGATGGCCAGGCCGGAGTCCTCCAGGGCGAACCCGGTGGCGGCCAGGGCGTAGTGGATGAAGAGGTCGCTCTTCTTGACCTCCTTGGCCGGCGAGTAGCCGGCGGGATCGAAGCCCCGCACTTCCCCGGCGATGCGGGCCGGATAGTCGGAGGCGTCGAACCGCGTGATCGGGCCGATGCCGCTGCGGCCGGCCAGCAGCGCCTCCCAGTTCTCGCGGGTCCCGATCCCCAGGGGGCTCACCAGGCCGATGCCGGTGATGACGACACGTCTCTCCATATCCGTACCGGCGCGCTCCCCGGCGCGGCGCGCAGCCGGGGCGGTCGCGAGGCTATTTGTGCTCGCTGATGTACTTGACGGCGTCCTGGACGGTCTTGATCTTCTCGGCTTCCTCGTCGCTGATCTCGAGCTTGAACTCTTCCTCGAACGCCATCACCAGCTCCACCTGATCGAGCGAGTCGGCGCCGAGGTCGTCGACAAAGGAGGCCGTGGGGGTCACTTCTTCCTCATCGACGTCGAGCTGCTCGACGATGATCCCCTTGACCTTCTCCTCGATGTTCATCCATTCCCTCCGATTGAGCCGCCAGTGCCTGGCTTGGGTCCGCGAGCACGCATGGAGCCGATGAGCACAGCCGGCGGTGGAACGCGTCGCGCCGGGTGATCCCCGCGGCCCGGACGGGCCGCCAAAAGGAACGTCAGTCTAGCACAGGCCGTCCCGCGGCCGTCCATCGGCCGGGGACCGCTACATGTGGAGGCCGCCGCTGACGTTGAGGACCGCTCCGGTCATGTACCCGGCGTCCTCTCCGAGCAGGAAGGCCACCACTCCGGCCACCTCCTCCGCCGTCCCCAGCCGTCCCAGCGGAACGTGGCGCACCATCTCCTCGCGGCGCGCCTCGGGCAGAGCGCGGGCCATGTCGGTCTCGATGAGGCCGGGGGCGACCACGTTGACCGTCACGTTGCGGGAGCCCAGCTCCTTGCTCACCGACTTGGCGAAGCCGATCAGGCCCGCCTTGGAGGCGGCGTAGGCGGCCTGGCCGGGGTTGCCCATCAGCCCGGCCACCGACGAGATCAGCACGATGCGGCCGTAGCGGGCGCGCACCATGCCGCCCAGAGCGGCCCGGGTGAGGCGGAAGGCGCCGGTCAGGTTCACCGCCATGACCCGGTCCCACTCCTCGGGCTTGAGCCGCATGGTGAGCTGGTCGGCGGTGACGCCGGCGTTGGCCACCAGGTGATGGACCGCGCCGAGGGCCTCCTGGGCCCGCGCCACCGCATCCTCCACCGCGGCCCCGTCGGCGAGGTCTGCGGGGATGACCGCCGCGCGCGCGCCGCGGGCCCGCACCAGCTCGGCCACCTCGGCCAGTCTGGACTCGTCGCGCGCCACAAGAGCCACATCGCTTCCCCCGGCGGCCAGCCTCAGCGCGATGGCCCGGCCGATCCCGCGCGAGGCGCCGGTCACCAGCGCCGCTTTCCTGTCGCCGCTCATGCCGGTCCCTCCTTCAGCGCGGTGATGGAAGGGACATCCCCGCCCGCCGCGCAGGACACCCCGGCCTCGATCCTCTTGATCAGCCCGCAGAGCACCCGTCCCGGACCCACCTCCACGGCGCGGGTGACCCCCATCGCGCCCAGGGCCATGACGCTCTCCTCCCAGCGCACCGGGGCGGTGACCTGCGCGGCCAGCGCCCTGCGCGCCTCGGCGCCGGTGCGAACGGGCCGTGCGTCCACGTTGGTCACCACCGCCACCGCCGGGTCGGCGAAAGCGGCGGCTTCCAGGTCGGCGGCCAGGCGCTCCGCGGCCGGGCGCATCAGCTCGCAGTGAAACGGCGCGCTCACCTGGAGCCTCACCGCGCGCCGCGCGCCGCGCTGCTGCGCCAGGGCCACGGCGCGATCCACCGCCGCGGTGTGCCCCGAGATCACCACCTGGCCAGGGGCGTTGAGGTTGGCCGGAGCGGCCACCGCTCCCGCCCCCTGCTCCTCTCGTGCCTGGCGGCAGACCTCCTCCAGCGTCTCCCGATCCAGCCCCAGGATCGCCGCCATGGAGCCCTCCCCGACCGGGACGGCCTCCTGCATATAGAGCCCGCGCCGGCGCACCAGGCGCAGGGCATCGCCGAAGTCCAGCGAGCCGGCGGCCACCAGCGCCGAGTACTCTCCCAGGCTGTGGCCGGCCACGGCCCGCGGGGCGATCCCCGCCTCCGCCAGGGCCCTCCATGCGGCGACGCTCGCCGCCAGGATGGCCGGCTGGGCCACGGCCGTGAGCTGCAGCTCGCTGTCGGGACCCTCGAAGCAGAGCCGCGAGATCGCCATCCCCAGCGCCTCGTCGGCCTCCTGGAAGGTCCTCCTGCAGACGGGGAACGCTTCCGCCAGGTCCTTCCCCATCCCCGCGGCCTGCGATCCCTGCCCCGGAAAGACGAAGCCGATCATGCCCCCTCGGTCGCCGCCGCCAGGCCGGGCATGGAGTGCATGACCTCCTGGATGCGGTCGTTGACGCGGCTCTCGATGACCTCGGCCGCCACTCTCACCGCGTTCTTGACGGCCTTGGAGGACGAGCGGCCGTGGCAGATGATGGCGCTCCCCTTCACTCCCAGCAGAGGCATCCCCCCATACTCCGCGTAGTCCACCCGCTTCTTGAACCGCCGCAGCGCTGCGCGGGACAGCAGCGCGCCGAGACGCGCCGGCAGGCTCGAGGTCAGCTCCTGGCGCAGCAGCACCGCCAGCATCTCCGCCACGCTCTCGATGGCCTTGAGGCTGACGTTGCCGGTGAACCCGTCCGAGACGATGACGTCGGCGTTGCCGTTGAAGATGTCCCGGCCCTCGACGTTGCCGATGACGTTCAAGGCGCTGGAGCTGCGAAGCTGCCGCAGGACCTCCTTGGTCACCGCGTTCCCCTTGGAGTCCTCCTCCCCGACGCTCAGGATGCCGACCCGCGGGTTGTCCACGCCCAGGATCTCGCGGGAGTAGATGCACCCCATCAGCGCGAACTGGATCAGGTGCTCCGGACGCGGATCGATGTTGGCCCCGACGTCCAGCCACACCGAAAGCCCTTTGAGGTTCGGCAGCAGAGCCATCACCGCCGGGCGCTCGATGCCGTGCAGGGTGCCCATGACCACCTTGGCGGTCACCATCACCGCCCCGGTGTTCCCCGCGGAGACCATCCCCTGGGCGGCCCCCTCCCGCACCAGATGGCAGGCCACGCGGATGGACGAGTGCTTCTTCTGGCGGATGGCCGCGACGGCGGGCTCGTGCATCTCGATGACGTCGCGTGCGTCGTGCACGGAGATGAGCCCGGATCCCCCGGGAGGCAAGCCGTGCCGGCGCAGCTCGTGGGCCAGGCGCTCGGCGCGGCCGACCAGGACGAGCCGGTGGCCGTACTCGCGCGCCGCCATGACCGCCCCATCCACGACGCAGGCGGGCGCGTGATCGCCCCCCATGGCGTCGAGGGCAATGACCGTGGACATCAGGTCGTCTTGACCTCGATGACTTCACGCCCCTTGTAGAAGCCGCAGTGAGGGCAGACGCGGTGCGGCATCTTCCTTTCGTGGCACTGCGGGCACTCCGAGCCGGCCGGCGTGGGCAGGGCGTCGTGAGCCCTGCGCCGGTCGCGGCGGGCCTTGGAGTGGCGGCGCTTGGGATTGGGCATCGGTGCTCCTTATCGTGAGCAGGTGCAGGGTTCGGTGTTGAGGTTCGCGCCGCAGCCCGGGCAGAGCCCCTTGCAATCCGGGGAGCAGAGCGGCTTCATCGGGATCTCCAGGTAGATCTGCTCGGCGGCCAGGTTGCCGACGTCCAGGATCCCCTCGGGATCGAGATAGGCGACGTCGAGGTCCTCGGCGGCGATCTGGACCTCCGGCTCGGCCGCGGCCGCGGAGGGGCCGGGCTGGTACGACAGGTCGAACTCCCGGTCCACGTGCAGCGCGTAGGGCTCCAGGCAGCGCGAGCAGGGGACCATCGCCGTGGCCTGGATCCGGCCGGCGCACAGGAGGCCCTCGCTGTCGGGTGTCAGCAGCGCCTTCAGCCTGGCCTCCGCCACGCCGATCTCCAGCCCCCCCTCCATGCTGAGCGGGCCGATCTGGATGGAGCGATCGATCGACAGCCCCTCGGGCTGAAGATCGCCGACGCGGACGATCACGGGGGACGCCTCCGGAGAGAAATGAGCCGCAAAGTATAGCACCGCAGGGGATTGGGTCAAACGAGCGCCGGGCTAGCCGCGCCGCCGCAGGTCCTTCATCCCTTCCATGGCCGCGGCGTGTGACGGGAGGATTTCGAGGGCCTTCTCGAACTGGCGGCGGGCCCGGATCCCCATGCCGTTGGTCTTGTAGAACATCCCCAGGGCCACGTGATGTTCCGCGTTCCAGGGATCCAGCTCGCACGCTTTCTGGAAGGCCTCCTCGGCCATCCGCTGCCACCGGGAATGGGGATTGCGCGCCAGGGCCTCCGCCATCAGGGCGTAGGCAGGAGCCGATTCGGAGTGGAACTTGATGGCCAGCCGGCAGAACTGGATGCAGTTGTGGAAGTCCTTCTCCGCGAAGTAATCGCGGGCCTTCTGATAGTAGCGCTCGGCCAGCTTCGCGTTCTGCTCCTGGGCGGCCTGGGCCTCGGTCTTCACCATCTCGCGGCGCACCATCAGGCTGTCGGTGTCGATCGCCGACAAGCCCGGCTCCCCCTGGCCGGTCCCTCCCGCCCTTTCCAGCCTCTCCACCTGCAGCTTGAGGAAGGACTCCGCCAGCTTGTTCTCGATCAGGGTGAGCTCCCGCTTGAGCTTCTCCCGGACCCTCTCGGGGAACCGGTCGCGCCGGAAGAGGGAGCGGGCTTCGTCGTACGCCTTCTGGATGACGGGCAGGTCCGCCCCGGCCGGGAGCCCGAGGACCTCCGGGGGGCTCTGCTTCATCACCCGGGCGCAGGTCTCCTTGATCAGGGAGACATCGCGGTCCTCGCGGGCGGCGGCATCGTAGTGATCCTGCACCACCTCGCGCAGGCTGAAGGGACCGTTGTTCACCGGAGGGACGAACTTGACGATCCCCAGCACCGCCAGACCGTACAGGAACAGCAGCGAGGCGTCCTCCTCCGCCGGCGGCAGGACCATGGCGATCTCGTCGATCCGCATCGAGCCGTCGACCCGCGACAGCAGGTATCCGTGGTGCGGGGCCAGGGAGAGCCGATCCACCGGGATGAAGACCTTCTCGTTCAACGCCAGGCGGCCGGGCAGGCGCAGGAGCACGTCCTTGAGAGGGCCGAAGTGGGCCATCCCGGCGATCCCCTTGAGGAGGCACTCGAAGGTGAAGAGCACATCGGGGTCGAAGAACCCCGTGCACGGCTCCCGCCTCTGGAACTCGCACAAACCGCTGGGCCAGGAGAAGGCGCGCTGGACTCCCCTCTCCACCACGCTGCGCACCAGGGGAGCCATCTCGGCCGGCGCGATGATCTTGCCGGCGGCCAGCCGCTGGGCCATCTCCAGCGGATCGGGCGAGGCGGCCTTCAGCTTGGCCAGGGTCCCCTGGGGAAGGAACCCGCTCTGCCGCAGCACGGCGTCGAGCTGCTCGTCCTCGGTGGTCCCGTCGGCGAAGTAGAGCATGCCCCGATCGAAGTGCAGCCGGACCCGCCGTCCCGCGGGCTCGGCGACGGCGAGCACACCGCTGGACTCGTCGAAGAAGAGGTCCCTGATGATCTCGGCCAGGTAGTGGGAGGTGTAGTGGGCCATCAGCGTGATCCGGAGCGTCCCTCGACAGGGGGCCTGCGCGACGCCATCGTTCGCCTCCGTCCGGCCGGTGGCGGCACCTCCCCGGCCGGGCCAATATAGGAGCGTGCGTGGCCGACGTCCACGCGAGGAGCCGCCTTCTCCCCATGGGCCTAAGTCGCTGGACCGCCGCCGCTTGCGTGCTCACCGCAGCCCTCGGCCCCCCGGACGGGGCGGCCGGGCGCCTGGAGGAGGGGCTGGAGGCCATGCGCGCGGGGCGCTTCGAGGAGGCGGAGCTGCACTTCGCGCGCCTTTCGAAGGAGTCGCCGTCGGCTCCGGAGGGGCCGTTCTTCCAGGCCTTCGAGATCTGGTGGAAGCTCCTCGATCGCGGGCGGGAGAGGCCGGGGATGCGGGACGCCATGGAGGAGCGACTGGCGGAGGCGGCTGCGCGCGCGCGCCTGCTGAGGGGGTCATCCGATCCTTCCGAGCGCGAGCGGGGAAGCACCTTCTTCGGGATCGCGCGCCTGCTCGACGCGCAGTCCAAGGCGTCGCGCGGAGCCCACATGGCGGCCAGCTCCTCGGCGCGCCAGGGGCATCGCGCGCTGTCGGAGGCGATCGAGGCCCACCCTTCGGCCTCCGACGCCCTGTTCGCCATGGGCGCCTACAACTACTACGCGGACAAGCTCCCCGCCGTGGTGAAGGGGCTGCGCTTCGTGCTGTTCATACCCGGAGGCGACAGCGACCTGGGGCTGCGCCAGCTCGAGCAGGCCGCGGACTCCAGCGCCCTGTTCGGCACCGAGGCGCTCATGCTCCTGGCGCACATCCACTCCACCGCAGAGCCATCGGATCACCGCCGCGCCGTCGGCTACATCCGGCGCGCCGCCCGGCGCCAGCCCTTGTCTCCCATCGTGGCTCTGGGGTTGGCCGATCTCCTCCACGACATGGGACAGCTCCGTGCATCGCGCCGGACGGCCGAGGAGGTGGCTGGCTCCCTGCACGGAGCCTCCGGGTACCGGAGAGATCTCGCCCGCTACGCCGAGTACCGCTTGGCGGCCAGCCTGCTGGAGTCGCACGATCCGCTGGCGGCCCTGCGCAGGATCGAGCAGGCCATGGACACCTTGTGTCCCGAGATCTCCACCGAGAGGCGCCGGTGGATGAGCCTGCTGTCCGCCGCGGCGGCACAGAGCGGCAAGCCCGAGAGGATCTCCTTGTGGGTCGATCGGCTCGCTCCCGGCCCCAAGGAGGCCGCCGCGGCCGAGCGTCGGGCCGAGGCAGCCCGCCGCGACAACCTCGCGCCGGGCCGGGCGCTGGCGCTGGCCGAGGCGGCGGCGGGACGGCTGGACGAGGCGCTGAGGCGCCTGCACGCGCTGCGGGAGCACGATCCCCTCGACACCCGGCTGCGGTACGATCTGGGGCGCCTGCTCCAGGAGAAGGGCGCCTTTGACCAGGCGCGGCCGCACCTGGAGGCCGCCGCCCAGGGGAAGGACCCGGAGCTGGCCGGCTGGGCGTTGCTGCGTCTGGGATGGGAGAAGGAGCGGGACGGACAGCGCGCCCAGGCCCTTCCCTATTACCGCAAGGCGGCCGGGATGCGCCGCTTCAACTTCCAGGCCGCGGCCCGCGACCGGCTGCTGCACCCCAGGGACGATCAGCCCGAAGGGTGAAGGGCGGCCGCGCGCTCCTTGAGATCGTTCTTGAGCACCTTGCCGGCGGCGTTGCGCGGAAGGACCTCCACCACGTGGATGCCGCGCGGGACCTTGTAGCGGGCCAGCTTCTCCAGGCAGGTCCGACGCAGCTCCTGATCGGCCGCCGCCGCGCCGGGATGCAGCACCACGAACGCGTACGGCACCTCCCCCCGCGCCGGATCGGGCAGGCCGATGACCGCCGCCTCCTTCACCGCGGGATGGGCCTCCAGGACGGTCTCGATCTCCCTGGGGTAGACGTTCATCCCCCGGTAGATGAGCATCTCCTTGCTTCGTCCCACCAGGTGCAGGCATCCCTCCGGATCCAGACGTCCGATGTCCCCGGTGTGCAGCAGGCCGCCGCGCAGCGCGGCGGCGGTCTCCTGCGGACGGCGGAAGTACCCTTGCATGACGCTCTCGCTCTGCACGCAGACCTCGCCGGTGGCCCCGGTGGAAACATCGCGCCCGTCCTCGTCCACCACGCGCACCGTCACCCCCGGCAGAGGCCTTCCCACCGAGCCTTCCCGCCGCGGGGAGCCAGGCCTGTTCAGCGACACGACCGGACCGGCCTCCGACAGCCCGTACCCCTCGCACAGCGGCCTGCGGTAGACCCGCTCGAACGTCCGCAGCGTGTCGATGGACAGCGGTGCGCCTCCGGAGATGTACAGGCGCACCGGGTTGAGCCAGCGGCGCACCGGACCCAGCTTCACCTGCGCCATGGCTGCGAAGACGGCGGGAACGCCGGGCACGATGGTGGGGCGCCTGCCCACGATCGCCTTGCGGATCTCCGCCCGATCAAGCTTCGCGCAGAGCACGATGCTCATTCCGGCCATCAGGGGCGTCACCATGCACACGGTCTCGGTGAAGGAGTGGAACATCGGCAGGAACAGGAGCACCCTGTCCTTGCGGGTCACTCCCACGGCTTCGATGCAGGCGCGGGCATTGGCCAGGATCCCGCGGTGCGAGAGCATCACACCCTTCGGGGCCCCGGTGGTCCCGGACGTATAGATGAGGACCGCGGTGCGCTCGGCCGCCGCCTCCGATCCCGCCGGACGGTCGAGGAGGGCCGAGTGAGAGGCGGACAGCGCGATCACCGGCGGCCCCGCTCCCCGCTCCCCTTCCGGCGGCGGCGCGCCGCCCCCCACCAGGAGGATGGTCCTGAGAGCCGGCAGCCCCGCCAGGCCCGGGCCGATCTTCGCCAGCGATTCGCGCGAGACCAGCAGCGCCGCCGCGCCGCAGTCGTCCAGGATCGCCCGCGTCTCCTCGGGCGCCAGGAAGGTGTTGAGGGGCACCACGATGCCTCCTGCGCCGGCCACCGCGTAATAGAGGAAGAGATACTCGGGGCGGTTCTCCATGTGCAGGGCGACGCGGTCGCCGGGGCGGATGTGAGCGGCCAGGGCGGAGCGCAGCCGGGCCACCTCGGCGTCCACGTCGCGGAACGACCAGACACGCCGGTGGAAGAAGAGAGCAGGACGCCGCCCCAGCAGGCGCGCGGCCTCCGATGGCAGATCGGCCAGGGTGGTGATGGCGGCGGCTGCGGCCAAGGGATCCTCCTCCACGCTTCATGCTACCCTAACCGCGCCTCATGCGCCCGCCGCTGCTCCTCCCCTTGCTGCTCGCCGCTTTCCTGATCCTCCTCGCGCTCGGCGGCTTCCTGCTCCTGAAAGGCGCGGGACAGGCCGAGCCGATCGACGCCCTCCCCTCCGGCACGGGGATCGCCGTAGAGGCGGACGACCTGCCGAGACTGTGGCGCGCTCTGGATCGGGCGCGGGGCGGCCCGGGCCGGGACGGCGAGGGCTGGTGGGAGCTGCTGGCGCGATCCGCCACCGCGGCGCTGGCGCGCCGCGGCGTCCCGCTGGAGGCGCCCGCGGAGGCGATGGAGGCGCTGCTGGAGGGAGCCGCCGCCTTCGGCCTGGTCCCGCCCGAGCGTGGGGAGGAGGGGCCGGCCGACCTGGTCCTGGCCGGCCGGCCGCCGCGCGCCGCCTCGCGCACGCTGGCGGAAGCCAGACGCACGGTGGAAGGCCTCCTCCCGGGCGGGCTCTGGTCCGAAAGGACGCATCGAGGGCACCGCTACGGGATCGTGCGCCCCTCCGGATCCTCCCGGCCGATCTGCCTGGCCGCGGCCAGAGGACTCGTCCTGGTCACCACGTCCGGTTCGGCGATGCGGCGCGTGATCGACGTGCTGGAGGCCCGCGCCGGGGGCCTCTCGGCATCCCCCGCCTTCCGGCAGGCGGCAGGCCGGATCTCGCGCCGCGCGCCGCTTCGGCTCTACGCTTCCGGGGCCTGGGTGCGCGGCGCGGCCAGGCCGGCCCGCGGGGCGGGCGCCGCGTGGGGGCGGATGGCCGGGCTGGCGTCGGTCCGCTTCGCGGCGTTGTCCCTGGTCCCGCGCCCGTCCGGATTCCGGGAGCGCCTCTTCGTGTCGCTGGACGACGAAGGGCGCGGACTGTCCGCGGCGCTGTCCGGCGCCCCCGCGGCGGTCCGGCGCGCGGCCCAGCCGGGGCCCGCGGAGCCCTTCCCTTTCCGCGTGACCCTGTCTGTCTCGACGCTGCGCGACCTCTACCGGGCGCTGCCCTCCATCGCCTCGCGGGCCGGAGCGCCGGGCGATCTGGGCGAGAAGCTGGCCGGCCTGGAGCGGTTCCTGGATCTGGATGTCGAGCGTGATCTGCTGGGCGCGCTGGGCGGGGATCTGGAGATCTGGTTCGGCGGCGGGCCGGCGCTCCCGCGCGGTGCGGGA
>DATEEA010000181.1:0-6983 GCA_035281445.1 Candidatus Polarisedimenticolia bacterium | reverse complement strand
GCACCGCGCCCGCGGCGGCGCGCCGCTGCCTCTCCAGCGCCGCGGCGCGGCGCAGGGCGTAGGCCAGCCCGCCGAACCGCCCGAGCACGGTGGAGAAGGCGATGCCGAAGACGCCCCAGTGGAAGACGAACGTGAACAGCGTGTTGAGCCCGACGTTGAGCACGTTGGAGAGGATCCCCGCCCACATGGTGGAGCGCGTGTCGTGGTGCGCCTTGACGATGGAGTCGGGGAGGATCGACCAGAACGACGACAGGGCCGAGCCCGCCACCAGGACGGATCCGTAGACGGCGAACAGACGCCCGACGTCGGGCTCCAGGCCGAGCCGCGGCCCGGCCAGCCAGACCGCGGCGCCAACGGCCAGGAAGAGTCCCACCAGCGCCTGGACGATCCGCCGCGCCGCCCCCAGCAGCGCTTCGATGCGTCCCGCGTCGCCCGCCCCCATGGCCCGGGAGAGGTTCGAGGTCAGTCCCGTGGAGACCCCGACCCAGCACGCGATCATCAGGAACTCCAGCGGGATGGACAGTCCCACCGCGGCCACCGCGGCGTCGCCCAGCGTCGCCGCGTAGACCGTGTCCACCAGCGAGAAAAGGGATCGCATCCAGAAGGAGACGACCAGCGGGGCGGCCAGCGCCAGGATCCCTTTCTCGGGCCGGGCGGGGCGAGACCCCCCGGCCGCGGCGGCGGAGTCGGACATCGCCGCAACGTAACATTGATCACACACACCGGATCGGCGAGAATGCGCGCGGTCCTCTCATGACGCGCCCTTGCCAAGCCACCCTCTTCGCCGCCGCGGCGGCGGCCGCCGCCTGCCTCGGCGCGGCGGCCCCCTCCCTTGCTCCGGAGGCGCGCCTCATGGAGCGCGCCCTCGCGTCCGGCGCGCTGGAGGACGACCTGGAGCATCTCACCCAGCGGATCGGCGGGCGCGTCACCGGCACGCCGGCTTCGGAGCGGTCGATCGACTGGGCGGCCTCCCGGCTGCGGCAGGCGGGGGTCTCCGTCTCCCTGGAGGAGTTCGCCGTACCCCGGTTCTGGGACGACGGCGAGGCCGAGGTCTGGGCCGTCTCTCCGGAGAGGTTCCCGCTGCCAGCGGTGGCCTGCCCCGGCTCTCTCGCCACCCCGGCCGGGGCGATCGAGGCCGCGGTGGTGGACGCCGGATCCGGAACGCCGGAGGATTTCAGCCGGCTGGGGCCGGCGGCTGCGGGAGCCGTCGCCCTGGTGGGCACCCGGCCGATGGAGGGACTCGGCGATCTGTTCGCGGAGTACCTGCGCGACCGTCCGATGATGGAGGCCGCGCGCCGTGCAGGCATCGCCGCCCTGATGGTGATGTCCAACCGCCCGCGCGGGCTCCTCTACAGCCATCCGGTGCGTCTCGACGGCACGCCCGCTCCCCTCCCTGTCGCCCTGGTGGCCAGGGAGCCCGCCGAGAGGCTGCGCCGCCTGATGGCGCACGGCCCGGCCAGGGTGCGCCTGCGCCTGGCTCCCCGCGAGGGAGGACCGTTCACCTCGCGCAACGTCATCGGCGAGATCCGGGGGAGCGCCCGCCCCGGGGAGATCGTGCTGCTGGGCGCCCACCTCGACTCCTGGGGGCTGGGAGAAGGAGCGGAGGACAACGGCGTGAACGCGGCGCTGGTGATCGACGTCGCCCGCGGCTTCCGCGAGCTGGGGCTGACCCCTTCCCGCACCGTGCGGTTCGCCCTGTTCACCGGGGAGGAGCAGGGGCTGTGGGGATCGGCCTCCTACGTCCGGCGCCACGGCGAGGAGATGGACCGTCACGCCGCGGCCGTCATCCACGACACCGGATCGGGACGGGTGCGCGGCTACTACCTCAACGGACGGGAGGAGCTGCGGGCCCCGGTGGAGGAGGCGCTGCGTCCGGCGGCCTCGCTGGGGCCCTTCCAGCATCCGCTCGACGCCGTGGACGGCACCGACAACTTCGACTTCCTCCTGGCCGGCGTCCCCAACCTCCTGGCGGACCAGGAAGCCGGGCCCTACCTGCCCGACTACCACGCCGAGTCGGACACCTTCGACAAGGTGGACCGCGAGCAGGCCCGGCGCAACGCCGCGGTGGCGGCCGTGCTCGTCTGGGGCCTGGCGCAGGCCGAAGCCCCTCCCGGCCGCCGCCAGACGCGCCAGGAGGTCGCCGCCCTGCTGGAGCGGTCCGGCCTGGAGCCGGTGATGCGATCGTTCGGACAATGGGAGGGCTGGGCCGGAGGGTCCCGCCCGGGCTCCGGCCAGGCACCGCCGCCTTCCAAGGAGGACTGATGCTGCGACTCTACCGGTTCCCCCTCTCCACCAACGTGGAGCGCGTCGCCCTGGCGCTCGCCTACAAGAAGCTCCCGGTGGAGTCCATCGTCATCGATCCGGCCGATCGCAGCGAGGTGCGCCGGGTGAGCGGCCAGGATCTGGTGCCGGTGCTCGTGGACGGCGGCGAGGTGGTGGCCGATTCCATGGAGATCGTCCGGCACCTGGAGGAGAAGCACCCCGAGCCGCCCCTCTACCCGTCCGATCCGGCGCGGCGGGCCGAGATGCTGATCTTCATCGACTGGTTCAACCGCGTCTGGAAGCGGCCGCCCAACGAGATCGAGGCCGAGATGGGCAAGCCGGCGCCCGACGCCGCGCGCATCGCCAGGCTGGGTCAGGCCATGACCCGGGCGCTCGATCTGTTCGAGGCGATGCTGTCGGGACGCGACCACCTGATGGGTGACTTCTCGGCCGCCGACTGCGCCGCGTTCCCCTTCCTGCGCTACGCGCTCATCCACCCCGCCGGCGACCCCTATCTCTTCCACAAGATCCTGGTCGATCACCAGCCGCTGGGCACCGGGCACCCCCGCCTGGAGGCGTGGATCCGGAGGATGGACCGGCGGCCCCGCGCGTGAGGAGGCCATCATGATCTTCCGCCAGTTCTACCTGGAGAGCCTGGGGCACGCCTCGTACCTGGTGGGGTCGGAGACCACCGGCGAGGCGCTGGTCCTGGACGTGCGGCGCGACGTGGAGATCTACTTCCAGGCGGCGCGCGCGCAGGGGCTGCGCATCGCCTACGCCGCCGACACCCACCAGCACAACGACTACCTCACCGGCATCTGCGAGCTGCCGGCGCGCGGGGAGGTGAAGCTGCTGGCCGGGGCCCGCGCCGAGCTGGGTTATCCCGTGCGGGCGCTCGCCGACGGCGAGAGGCTGGAGATGGGAGAGGTGACCTTCCAGGCGCTGCACACACCGGGGCACACTCCGGAGCACACCAGCCTCCTGGTCTACGACCGTTCGCGGGGCGAGGAGCCGGTGATCCTCCTGTCGGGCGGATCCCTGCTGGTGGGGGACCTGGCGCGCCCCGATCTCCTGGGAGGGCCGGAGCGGACACGTGAGGCCGCCTCCGAGCTGGTCCGCTCGATGCGCGAGAAGGTGCTCCCGCTCCCCGACTCGGTGATGGTCTTCCCCACGCACGTCTCCGGGTCGTTGTGCGGCGGCAACATCGGATCCATGCTGCACACCACCATCGGCTACGAGCGCCGGATGAACCGCCTGCTGGCGGCCATCGAGCAGGGAGATCCGGATCCTCTCGACCTGCAGGACCTCCCCACCGTGCCCCCCTACTGGCGCCGCATGCGATCCCGCAACCAGGCGGGGCCCGAGCTGCTCGGAGTGCTGCGTGAGCCGCCCGCGCTGAGGCCCGCCGGCGCGGCCCGGCTCCTGAAGGAGGGGGCGATCGCGCTGGACTGCCGGCAGCCCGAGGCCTTCGGCGGGGGACACGTGGCCGGCGCGCTCAACGTTGCGCTGGGAAGCTCGTTCTCCACGTGGGCGGGGACGGTGCTGCCCGCCGGGGCGAGGGTGGTGCTGGTGCTGGATCGCCCCTCCGACCTCTGGGAGGCGTGCTGGCAGCTCCTGAGGATCGGCTACGACCTCCCTCTGGGATGGCTGTCCGGCGGGATGCTGCGCTGGCGCACCGAGGCGCGCCCGCTCGCCTTCCTCACCCAGTGGACCGTTCACGATCTGCGCGAGCGCCTGCTCTCGGAGCGCGGGCTGCGCGTCCTCGACGTGCGCCAGCCCGGCGAGTGGCGCGCGGGGCACATCGCCGGCGCCCTTCACATCCCGGGAGGCGAGCTGCCGGGCCGCCTGGCGGAGCTCCCGCGCCAGGCGACGCTGGCGGTGATCTGCGGCAGCGGCTTCCGGTCGTCGGTGGCGGCCAGCCTGATCGCGCGGCTGGATCGCGGTCCGGTCGTCAACGTGCTGGGGGGGATGTCGGCCTGGAAGGAGGCGTCGTTCCCGCTGGAGACGTGATGTCCCTGCGGAGATAGCGCGCCATGTTCCGGGCCAGCCGCGCCGCCATCGCCTCGGGGGCCTCCCCGCGCGCCCGAGCCAGCGCTCCGGCCACCCGGACCGCCCACCCCGGCGAGGCCGCCAGGCCGCCGTAGAGGACCGGAGCGTCGGTCTCCACCAGGAGCAGGTCCGCCTCGATCGTCCGGGCCACCTCGAGCTGTCGCTCGTCGAAGAGCACCGAGGGGCCGGCGGAGAGGTACAGCCCTTCCCCCGCGCCGAGAGCGGCCAGCTCGCGCGAGTGGGTGAACCAGTGCAGCAGGGCGGAGAGGCCGGTCCGCCGGGTGAAGTCGGACGCCCGCTCCAGCAGCTCCCGGTCGGCGCGGCGGGTGTGCAGGTTGACCGGACGCCGCGCGGCTTCGGCCAGGCGGAGGAGCCTCTCCAGAACGCGGCGCTGCCTGCGCCGCTGCTCCGGCTCGCGGGCGTCCTTGAAGTCGAGTCCGATCTCCCCCACCACGTCGGCCTCGCCGATCCGGCGCTCGATCGCCTCGATCTCCTCCTCCACCTGCCCGTCGGTCAGCGCCGGGACGCGCGATGGGTGCAGGCCGAGCCCTGCCAGCACCAGCCCGGGGCGCCGGCGCTTCCAGTCGAGCACCCGCTCGCCGTCGTCCGGCCCCATGGCCACCGCCAGCACCGGCCCCACCCCCGCCCCGTGCGCCTCCTCCAGCGCCAGCCCCGGGTCGGGAAGATCCCCCAGGTGACAGTGGGCGTCGGGGACGAGCTCCCTGCTCATGGGGCGAGGTTATACTGCGCGCTCCACGCTTTCCTCAGGGAGGATCCATGCCCATCGCCCCGGAGCCGGCGCCGTCCTCGTTCGAAGCCGAGTACTCGCTCGAGATGTCCCTGTCCTGCCAGCACTGCCGGCAGGAGATCCAAACGGTGCAGGTGGTCAGGCTCCTGCGCCACCGCGTGAACTTCACCTCCACTCTCCCGCGCAAGGGGCACATCATCATCTGCCCCTCCTGCCGGGGGATCCTCTCGGCCAACCTGGGCGGCATGTAGCGCGCGGTGGACGGCGGCTTCGAGCGGACGCTCGAGCGGCGGCTCCGGACGGCGGGACTGATCGCCGGCCCGGGCCTGGCGCTGCTGGTGGCCACGGTCAACCCGGGCGGCCACCCGCCCGAGGGGCGCCGCCTGCTGGCCATCATCACGCTCGCCGTCTGCTTCTGGATGACCGAGGCGATCCCGCTGCCCGCCACCGCCCTCCTCGCGTCATCGCTGGCCATCGTCACCGGAGTGGCTCCGGCGCGCGCCGTGCTCGCCCCTTACGCCGATCCGGTCATCTTCCTGTTCGTGGGGATGTTCCTGCTGGCGGAGGCCTTCAGGAAGTTCGGCCTGGACCGGGAGCTGGCCGGCGCCCTGCTGTCGCGGGCGCGCTTCGCGCGCTCCCCCGCCGCGCTGATGGCCGGCTTCGGCGCGGCCTCCGCGGCGGTCTCCACGGTGCTGTCCAACACGGCCACGGCGGCCCTGATGACGCCCATCGCCGCGGGTGCGGCCGCACCGGCCGCCGGCCGGGGCGCCGTCCCGGCCCGCTGGGGCTCCGGCGTGCTCCTGATGGTGGCCTACGGAGCCTCCGTGGGCGGGATGGCCACGCTGGTCGGCACCCCGCCCAACCTCCTGGTGGCCGGCTTCCTGGAGAGACTGGCCGGAGTCAGGGTGTCGTTCACAGGGTGGCTCCTGTTCGGCGTGCCGATCGCCGCGGTCCTCCTGCTCATCGCCTGGGCGGCCGCCAGCCGGGTGCTGGCCGGCGGCGCCGGGACGATCCCGGCGATCCCCCGGAGGGAGGGCGCCCATGACGAGCCGGAGAGAGCCGCCGGGAGGCGATGGACCATCGCCGCCTTCCTCCTGGCCGCCGTGCTGTGGACCCTTCCGGGGGCCGCCGCGCTGGCGCTGGGGCCCGGGCACGAAGCGGCGGCCCGCCTCGCCGGCCTGCTGCCGGAGGCGGCGGTGGCCCTGCTGTGCGCGTCGCTGCTGTTCCTGGCGCCCATCCATCGCGGCCGGCGCGCCTTCGCCCTGACCTGGGAGGAGGGGCGCAACGTCAACTGGGGGATCATCCTTCTGTTCGGCGGTGGCCTGTCGCTCGGCACCCTGGCCGAGTCCACGGGCATCGCCCGCTGGGCGGGACAAGGCATCCGCGATCTCCCCATCGCCTCGACCCCGGCGGGCCTGCTGGCGGTCACCGTGGCCTTGACCATCCTGGTGAGCGAGTTCGCCTCCAACACCGCGGCCGCCACGCTGCTGGTGCCGGTGGCCATCGCCGCGGCCGAGGCGCTTGGGTTCGACCCGGTGCGCCCGGCCCTGGGCGTGGGACTGGCCGCCACGTGCGGTTTCATCTTCCCGGTCTCCACCCCTCCCAACGCCATCGTCTTCGGGACGGGCCTGGTGCCGCTCTGGAGGATGATCCAGGTCGGCATCCTCCTCGACCTGGCCTCCTTCCTGGTGGTGTGGCTGGGGCTCCTGCTGCTGACCCCCTTGCTCCCGGGCTGAGCGCAGCCGTTGCGTCCGCGGGCACGGGACGGGTATCATCCGCCGTCCGGTCCGCGGGGGGCGGCCCGGCTCTTTCATCCATCCAAGAGGCGCTCTCATGCATCGTCGTCTTTCCGGCTTCCGGCCATCGAGGCGGCGCGCCGCGGCGGCCGCCTGCGCCGGCCTGGCCGCGGCCGCGTGGGCCGCCG
>DATEEA010000180.1:0-70020 GCA_035281445.1 Candidatus Polarisedimenticolia bacterium | reverse complement strand
CAGGCCGAAGACGTCGAAGAAGAAGGGGAAGGGGACGCCTCGCAGGTCGCGGCCGGTGGTGGCCAGGCTCCAGGCCTGGTAGCCGTGGAAGGCTTCGTCGCAGTAAAGAGACAGCGGGATCGAGCCGAGGGACCAGAAGCGGAGCAGCGCGGCCAGCGCGCCCGCCAGGAGGAGCGCCGGCCTGAAGGTGCGATGGGCCTGTCCCATGGCCGCGGGAGTCTACCACCGGGGCGACGGGGTTGTCCCCGCCGGCCGGCGCGAGCACGGCGGGCGCCGCGTTGTGTATCATGGCCCGCGATGAGCCCTTCGCGCATGAACGCGCGGCCTCGCGCCGCGGCCGCCCTGCTCGGCGCGGCCTGCTTGCTGGCTCCCGCCGCCGTCTCGGGGCAGACCGGCCCGGCCGCCCGCACGAGCCGGGCCGAGGACGGGCGCTCTCATCTCGCCATCACCGTCTACAACTCCAACCTGGGGCTGGTCAGGGAGACCCGTCGCATCGAGCTCCCGGCCGGAGTCACCGAGCTGCGGTACATGGACGTGGCCGCGCAGATCAATCCGCGCACCGTGCACATGGCCAGCCTGACCGATCCCGCCCGGCTGCGCGTGCTGGAGCAGAACTACGAGTACGACCTGATCTCGCCGGAGAAGCTGATGGAGCGCTTCCTGGGGCGCACCATCACCCTGGTGTTCGGCGAGGGGGGGGAGAGGCCCCAGCCGCGCCAGGAGCAGGCGAAGCTGGTGAGCACCAACGGCGGGATGGTCTACGAGATCGGCGGCGCCTTCCACGTCAACCCTCCGGCCAGGCCGGTGCTGCCGGAGATCCCCGGCGGCCTCATCAGCGCCCCGACCTTGGTGTGGCTGCTGCGGTCCGACAGGGCCGGCGAGCACCGCGTGGAGACCTCCTACCTGACCGGCGGGCTCACCTGGTCGGCCGACTACGTGGCCATCCTTTCGGGGGACGACGCGCGGCTGGATCTCACCGGGTGGGTGACGCTGGACAACGGCAGCGGCGCCTCGTACCACGACGCGAAGCTCAAGCTGGTGGCGGGCGACGTCCACCGGGCGCAGCCCCCCCCGGAGGCCATGGCCCAGCAGAGGACCCTGGCCATGGCGGCGGACGAGAAGGCCTTCGCCGAGGAGTCCTTCTTCGAGTACCACCTCTACACCCTGGAGCGCCCCGCCACCATCAAGGACCGGCAGACCAAGCAGATCCAGCTCCTGGAAGGGACGGGGGTGCCGGTGAAGAAGATCTTCCTGTTGGCGGGCCAGCCAGGGTTCTACCGCGGACGGCTGGGGCAGCTCGGGACGGACAGGAAGGTGGCCGTGGAGCTGGAGCTGGCCAACACGAAGAACAACGGCCTGGGGATGCCCCTGCCGGGAGGGATCGCCCGGCTCTACAAGAAGGACGCTTCGGGGAGCCTGCAGTTCATCGGGGAGGACCTCGTCAAGCACACCCCCGAGGACGAGAAGGTCACCCTGCACGTGGGCGACGCCTTCGACGTGGTGGCCGATCGCACCCAGACCGACTTCCGCGCCGTCAGCGCCGGCCGGTACGACGCCGAGGTGGCCTTCCAGATCCGGATCCGCAACCACAAGGACGAGCCGGTCACGGTGACGGTCAGGGAGCCGGTCGCAGGGGACTGGAAGATCCTCCAGGCCAGCCATCCCCACGCCAAGCTCGATGCGTTCACCATCGAGTTCCAGATCCCCGTGGCGCCGTCGGCCGAGGCCGTGCTGGAGTACCGCGTCGCGGTGGACTGGCGCTAGGGCCTCAAGGCGGCTCGTGCGAGCGTGCTATCATCGCGCGCCAGGGCGCCGGAGGGCCCTCCGAGGCCGAGATGAGCTTCGTCAGCCGTCGCATCCAATCCCTCAACAACCGCGTCTTCAAGCGCATCGGCAGGGAGGAGATCCGCGAGGCCCTCGTCCGCCTCGGCCTGTCGGCCGGCGATCGTGTGTACGCCCACGTCTCCATGAGGCGCATCGGCTACGTGACGGGGGGGCCGGCGGAGGTGGCCGGGGCGATCCTGGACGTGATCGGGACGGAAGGGACCCTGATGATGGCGGCCTGGCCCTCGGCCGAGCCGGCGCGGCACGATCCGGCCGAGGTCTTCGACGTCGCGGCGAGCCCCTCGCGCTCCGGGCTGGTCTCCGAGGCGGTGCGGACGATGCCTTCCGCGCTGCGCAGCCTCCATCCTCTGGCCTCGGTCGCGTGCGTCGGGCAGATGGCGCGGGACCTGGTGGAAGGGCATGAGGCGTGCGAGACCCCCTTCGGCGAGAAGAGCCCCTACGGCCGGCTGGCCTCCTCGTCCGCGAAGCTGCTGCTGGTGGGAGCGCACCTGGGCGGCCTGCTCTATCACGTCCTGGATCGGGTCGGCTTCCCCAACCTGTACGATCGGCCGGCCAGGCCGTTCGAGGTCCGCGACGCGGGAGGGCACTACAGACGGATCAACTCCCCCACCCTGCGGGCCATCCCACCCGTGGTGATCCTTCCCGGGAGCCGCCCCGAGAACCGCGACTACCTGCTGGTGCCCGACTACGCGCTGATGTTCCCCAGCGAGAGAGAGCGTCGCGTGATGGAGGCGGGGTACCTGCGGTTCAACCGCAGCCGTTTCCTGGGACGGCGCGAGCGGCTGCAGAGCCGCGGCATCCTCACGCCCGGACGCGTCGGCGGGTCGGAGGCCGCGCTGCTCGACGGAGCCAGGATGATCGAGCAGGTGTGCGCCGACCTGGCCTGGGACATCGCCCGGTTCAAGGAAGAGTACGACGCCGACCATCTTTCCCGGCTCAGCCTTCCGGTCTTCTGACCTGTCGCGCTCCGCGCGCCCCACGGACTTGTCCACTTCTCCGGAATACAGGACGCCCCCCCGCGACCTCCTGCCCCCGCCGGGCAGGGTTCGGCGGGACCGTAAGTCGATGGAGCAGAGCCTGATCCGGGATGGAGACCTCCCCGCAAGGAACCTTCACGCCCGGATGGCATCCAACATGCAAGGGAGGGGGCAAGCCTGGATGGAGGGCGTCGAGCAAGAAGCGACGAAGGGTGGTCGGCCCGTCACATTCGAGGAGGTGGCCATGATCAGCCTGCGTGAAAGCCTGGAGGAGCTGATGGAAGCCAGCGCCAACAAGGTTCTGGCCGACGGCGGCACCATGGAGGGCAGGCAAGCCCTGGCCCGGATGGCTCTCCTGCTCGAGCTGATCGATCGACTCGAGGCCAACGGCGGCACCTGGGACGACTGCGATCTCCTGCCCGAGGGCGTGCCGCTGCTCTCCGGCCTCACCTTCAAGCCGGCGTCCACGCTCCCCCAGTGATCGTGTCTCGTCAGGAGATGCCGCGCAGAGCGGCCAGGAGCTCCTCGGGCCCGAAGGGCTTGTGCAGGAACCCCGCGCCCAGGGACCGGAGGTACTCCACCACCGGCTCGCGGGAGGTGAACCCGGTCATGAAGATCGTCCGCCGATCCAGGGCGGGCGCCAGCTTCCTCAGCCGGGCGTGCAGGATGACCCCGTCCGCATCGGGGAGGATGAGATCGAGGAGCACGGCATGGTACCGGGCCCCGCGCGCCTTGCGCAGGGCCGTCCCGCCGTCGGCCGCAGCGTCCACCTCGTACCCCTGGTCCGCCAGGATGCGGCAGACGAGCTCCCGCACGGAAGGGTCGTCCTCCACGACGAGGACCCTTTTTGGGGCGGGCCGGACGGTGGTGCGCATGCGGGGCTCCCGGGCGGACATGGCAGGCACCGGAGAATCTAGGAGCGGGACCCCGCCGGTCAATCCCTCTCTTGACGCCGCGGAGCTTTGGGCGTAAGTGTCTGCGTTCCTCCCCGAAGGCGTAAACCCCCTTCCAACGAACCCGCGGGCGGACACTACACTTTCTGTAGCAGCGGTCATCCCTCTGAATCCCCACGGTTTGCCTTGATTTTCACGGCATCCGACGGAGTCTGGCCTCTCTCAGTGTAGGATGGGGATGTTCCCGCCGTGCCGCGCGAATGTGGCGCAAGGCATTCACGGACGGCGATTTACACCCATCCCGGGCCGCCGTCCGGGGGGCCCCCCTCCCGCGGTACGGTTCTTGCTGCACACCTCGCAGTCCGGGGGGGACTGCCTTCGACTGTCCATCGCTGCCCCGCGAGGGGCGGGTCAAGGTGTTTCCCTCCCTGCACATCCCGGGAACTCATCTGAAACAACCGCCGCCTATCGTTCGGCCTCTTGACGCTACGGGAGCAGCATGCCCAGACCCAACCAGGCCCGCAGTGGATCCGCGCTCAGCCGGTACCTTTCGGACATCCGTGTCTACCCGCTCCTGACCAAGGAGAAGGAAATCGAGATTGGCCAGCGGATCTCCGGCGGGATGCGGGAAGGGATGGACGAGCTGGTGCTGTCGAACCTCGGGTTCGTCGTCAAGATCGCCAGCGAGTACCAGAACATGGGCCTGCCGTTCGAGGATCTTCTCAATGAAGGCAACATCGGGCTGATCCACGCGGCGTCGCGGTACGATCACCGCAAAGGGATCAAGTTCATCACCTACGCTTCGTGGTGGGTCCGCAAGTCGATCCTGAAGGCGCTGTCCGAACAGTCCTCGATGATCCGGGTGCCCAGCTACCAGCGCAAGAAAGTGGCCCGCCAGCGCGCCGAGAGCGAGGCGCTGAGGGCCCAGCACGGACACTCCACCCCCGATCCTTTCTGCGCCAGCTGCGTCCCCGAGCCCCCCGCCGCCCCGCGCTACAAGGCGGTGTCGCTCGACGACGCCACGCGGACCGAGGGGCATGCCCGGCTGATCGAGATCCTCGTGGACTCCCGATCCGAGGACCCGGAGAGGGAGATCATCCGCAGGGAGGACCTCTCCCACCTGGAGCGCGGCCTCACCTGCCTGAACGACAAGGAGCGCGCGGTGATCGCGCGCCGCTTCGGCCTGTCGGGCACCCGCGTCGCCACGCTGAAGGAGATCGGGGCCGCCCTCGGCCTGAGCCGGGAGCGTGTCCGCCAGATCGAGATGGCCGCCAGGACCAAGCTGCGCGCCCACCTGCACCGCTCCCGCGTCCCCTCCGTGATCGATCCCCGCAAGGTCCGGCTGAGGGTCCACCGGCTGAAGATCAAGATCTCCTCCTGAACGGGGCTCTTGCGGCAGCGTCGCCTCCCGACTACCATGATGCCGCTCTGAGACCGGCCTGAAGCTCTTTCTCACACAGTCCATGATGAGGGAGCCGCAGGGGGCGCGTTCGCCCCGCACAGGACGGCCCTATCGTCCCGGCGTACCCCGTACCGCAGCGTCGCCTCATCGAACGTCATGCCGTTCAGCGCCCGGCCCATTCCGGGCAGTGGAGGAGTGACATGAAGAGAGGCTTCGCATCGTTGGTCCTTGTGGCGGCTTCGGCGGCGCTCCCTTCCGGCGCGTGGGCCCAGACGGCGGCCCCCTCCGGCAGCGTCGGCGCGGAGAACAGGCTCTTCCTCCGGTTCGTGGAGGACGCCGCAGTCGTTCCGTCCTACTGGCTGGAGGGACAGGCCAGGTTCCAGAACAACTCCCTGGACTTCGACGGGGACGGCGAGGACGACGGCGAAGCGACGCTGCTGAGCGTCGGGCCGGTGTTCGCCCTCAACGTGGCGGAAGACTTCGAGTTCGGCGCCCGCGTGGCCCTGGCCCACCGCGATCCCGACGCCGGCGGGAGCGAGACCGGATTGACCGATCTCGACCTGTGGGGAAAGCTCTCCGTGGTGACCGACCCTGTGAAGATCGCTCTGGGCATCCTCCTCACCGCCCCCACCGGCGACGAGGACAAGCTGCTGGGCACGGGGGAGACCAACGTCGAGTTCTTCGGCGGCCTGCGCAAGGACTACTCCCGGCTGACCCTGGCCGCCAACCTGGGGCTGCGCGTCAACCAGGATCTGGACATCGAAGGGTTCGAGGTGGAGGGGCAGAACAGCTTCCTGGCGGGAGTGGGGATCCTGGTCCCGGCGGGGCAGAAGCTGGTGATCACGGGCGAGTTCGCCATCGAGTCGGAGAGGTACGAGGGGACACGCACCGACTCGAGGCTGCTGGGGGGCGCCGAGTACCGGACCAACGAGAGCTTCCTGATCCGCGGAGCGGTCGCGGGCGGGCTCAGCACGGCGGCCCCGGACGTGGAGCTCCTGGGCTCGGCTGTCTGGATCTTCTGAGGTTTCCGGCCGGCCGGATCGAGGTGAAACGCCGCGGCGGCCCGGGTGCCGCCGCGGCGCCTGCAACACCTTAAATACCTGAAAACAAAGAATTAAAGGCAAAACAAAATCCTTCCACCTTCCCTTTACCCCTCCGCCCGGAGTGGGGTATATTTCCGGCATTCCGAACAGGCCCGGCCCGGGACGCCTGCGACCAGGCAGGGGAGGCCTCACCCTCCCGCCGCCGCGGCGCCCGGCCCGCTCGAGGGGCGGGCCCGGCCTGCAGGCTGGAGTGGTGGATGCTGGAGCTTGAGCTTCGCCGGCGCCTGGAGCGCAAAGCAGGCAAGCCGGTCGCGTTGACCGTCACCGACAACCGGTCCTCGATGGTGTCGGTGGTCCCCTCCGGCACCGGCATGGTGAAGCTGCGGCTGCACCACATGTTCCTCGACGCTCCGCCCGACGTCGTGGCCGCGCTCTCCCTGTTCATCCGCAGGCCCACCCCCGAATGCCACCGGATCCTCAACGCCTACATCAAGGGCAACGCGCACCGCATCGGGGGGCGTCCCAGGCACCGCGCGGCGATCAACCTGTCGCACAGGGGATTCCATTTCGATCTGCGGAAGGTGTACGACCGGCTCAACGAGCGCTACTTCGACGGGCGGCTCCGGGCGGCGATCACCTGGGGCAAGTCCAACGGGCGCAACCGGCGCTACTCGATCGACTTCGGAAGCTACGATGAGCGCAAGCGCGTGATCCGGATCAACCCGTCTCTCGACAGGCCGTTCGTCCCCGGCTTCTTCCTCGACTACATCGTGTACCACGAGATGCTCCACGCCGCGCTGGGGTTCAGGGAGGCGGCCAACGGACGGCGCGATCTGCACTCCCCCCGCTTCCGGGAGGAGGAGCGCCAGTTCCGCTTCTACCGCTCCGCCCTGCGTTGGGAGAGCGCCAACCTCTGGCGCTTCCTGCGCGCCACCTGACCGGGTCCGGAAAGACCTCCTTTCCCCGAAAACCCCCTGGACTCCGACACCACCGACATCGCCAAATCCCCGCCCCGCCTGGATCTCCACGGATTCCGAGACCATGTTCTGGCCGGCGAGCAGGGCCCCGCCGCGCCGGCGGGGGTGGGGGAGCCGAGCGGCATGTCGTTCGAACGGGAACGATACAGGAGGGGCGCGCCGCCGAGCGCGCAGGAGGATCTGCGATCGGAGCAGCTCTTCCTGATCCTCAACGTCGTCAAGCAGGCCTCGCGATCCCTCGATCCCGGCACGTTCTTCCGGATCGCGGTGGAGACGATCTACCGTGAGATGAAAGCCCTCTCCCACGTCAGCATCTACGCCTGCCAGGAGGGGAGCCCGGCCCTGCGCCTGATGGCCAGGGCGGGCGACGGCGGGCTGCCCGGCGGCGACGTCCTGGCCGAGCCGGGGGGAGCTCTGGCCGAGGCCATCGCCGGGCGCGGGACCTTTCTCTGCCGCGACGTGCTGCGCGACCCGCGCGGCCTCTGCCCGGCGTCTCCGACCAGCCGATCCATCCTGGCTCTTCCCATCCGCAGCGGCGATCGCATCCTGGCGCTGCTCAACGTGGAGGGGAGGGAGGCGGCCGCCTTCGGCCCGCCCCACGTCGCGCTGTTCGAGATCCTGTGCGAGCACCTGGCCAACTTCCTCCAGGGGATCCGGCTGCTGGAGGAGGTGCGCGGCAAGAGCGGAAAGATCCAGCACCTCACCGAGATCTGCCGGCGGGTGCTGGGGGCGCCCACTCTGGAGGAGGCCGTCGAGGTGTGCGTGCACGCCATCGTGGACGAGATCGGCTACGACGGGGCCTGCGTGGCCTTCCTCACCGAGGATGGCCGGCACGTGGAGCATCAGGCCCATCACGCCAGGGTGCCCTCGCGGCTCCGGCGGGGCCACCGGCAGCCCATCGATCGGGGGCTGGTGGGCCGGGCGGCGTCGCAGCGGCGCACGGTCTGCTGCAACGACACCTCGCTCGATCCCGACCACGTGGATCTGCTGCCGGGGATGCGCTCCGAGCTGTGCATCCCGCTCGTGGCGGGCGAGACGATGGTGGGGATCCTGGACATCAACGCGAGTCAGCCGGGGGCCTTCGACGCCGAGGACGTGAGCCTGCTGGAGACCCTGGCCGGGCAGCTCGCCCTGATCATGGACAAGGCGCGCTACCTGGAGAGGACCACCCGCACCAGGGACTATCTGGAAAGCCTGATCGCCAACGCCGGAGACGGGATCCTGGTGCTGGACACCGAGGGCCGCGTGATCCGCTGGAACCTGGGGATGGAGCGCATGACCGGCTTCCCGGCCGCCGAGGCCATCGGCCGGTCGTGGACGGACCTCGCCGATCCGGCGGCCCGGGAGCGCGCCGGGGAGATCGTCCGGCGCGTCTCGGCCGGCGGGACGCTGGAAGAGATCGAGGAGCGGGCCTTCCGCAGGGACGGCCGGGCCATCCACGTCGCGCTGACCATGTCGCCGGTCAAGGGCCCGGGGGGCGCCCTGGAGGGGATCTCCGTGATCGTGCGCGACGTCACGCAACGCAGGGCCATGGAGGAGAGCCTCCTGGCGATGCAGCGGCGCATCCAGGAGTCGGAGGAGAAGTTCACCGCCCTGGTGGAGCGGGCCCAGGACGCCATCTTCCTGGTGGACGCCGCCGCCGGGACGGTGATGCTGGCCAGCGTCCGGGCCCAGGAGCTGACCGGCTGGCCGCGCGCCGAGCTCACCGGGCGCCCGGCGCTGGACCTCCACCCCCAGGAGGAGCGGGCCCGCGCCGGCGCGCACCTGAGGGGCGCCATCGAGGCCGGCGCCGCCGCCACGGCCCCCTTCCACCTGCTGAGGAAGGGGGGCGAGCCTCTGGAGGTTGAGGTCTCCTCCCACCTGCTCACCTACGCCGGCCGGCACGCGGTGCAGTGGGTGTGCCGCGACGTCAGCGAGCGCCGCCGGGCCGAGAGGGAGAAAGAGGAGCTGCAGCTCCAGCTGCTCCAGACCGAAAAGCTCTCGGCCATCGGCCAGCTCATCAGCGGCGTGGCCCACGAGCTGAACAACCCCCTGACCGGGGTCATCGCCTACGCCCAGCTCCTCAGCTCCAAGGACGGCGACGAGTCGATCAAGCGCGGACTGGAGAAGGTCTACGCCGAGGCCCGCCGCTGCCACCGGATCGTCCAGAACCTCCTGACCTTCGCCCGCAAGCACGCTCCGTCCAAGATGAGCGTCAGCGTCAACGACATCGTGGAGAGCACGCTGGAGCTGCGCGCCTATCAGCTGCGCGTGGACAACATCCGGGTGGTGACCAACCTCTCCAAGGACCTTCCGCGCGCCATGGCCGACTTCCACCAGCTCCAGCAGGTGTTCATGAACCTGGTCAACAACGCCCATCAGGCCATGAAGGGATCGGGGCGTGCGGGGACGCTGACGCTGTCGTCCTGCGTGGAGGGGGACAGGATCCGGGTGGCCGTGGAGGACGACGGCCCGGGCATCGCCCCGGAGAACCTGGGGCGGATCTTCGACCCCTTCTTCACCACCAAGCAGATCGGGCAGGGGACCGGCCTGGGGCTGTCCATCTGCTACGGGATTGTGCAGGAGCACGACGGGCGCATCATCGCCTCCAGCGTCCCGGGAGGCGGCTCGGTGTTCACCGTGGAGCTGCCCGTGCCCGCCGACGCCTCCTCGCGCGACGCCCGCGCCGCGGTGGAGCCCGTTCCCGCTCCCACCGCCGCCCCCGCCGCCCAGGGCCGGCTGCTGGTCGTGGACGACGAGCCCTCCATCCTGGACGTCATGACCGAGGCGCTGCGGGCCTGCGGGCACCAGGTGGACACCGCGGTGAACGGAAAGCTGGCCTTGCGCAAAATCCTGTCGGGGGACTACGACATCGTCATCAGCGATCTCAAGATGCCGGAGATGAGCGGCCAGGAGCTGTTCCGGGAGGTCAGCCGGTCGCGCCCCATGATGATGGATCGATTCGTCTTCGCCACGGGCGACGTCATGGGAGGGGAGACCAAGGATTTCCTCGAGCGCGCCGGCAGACCCTATTTGGAGAAGCCGTTCCACCTCGACCGGCTCACCACCCTGCTGACCGCCATCCTGGCCGGGGCGGCCTGAGAGGTCCGCCCGCCTGGACACCACCTGCCGTTCCCGGTATCTTTAGGACTCATTCTACAGTCCCGGCGCGACGCCCTCTCATGGCCGGCCGGAGGAGCACGCCATACCGATCATGATCCCAGGCTTCCTGGAGCGCACCCGGCCGGCCGCGCTCGGGACCTTCGCGCTCCTGATCGCGATTCTGTCCGGTTTCTCCGCGGGCTTCGCGCAGTCCGGCACGGTGCCGCAGGCCGGCGTCGGCGCCGACGAGTGGGCCGCCCGGGCGCGGTCCGCGCTGGCGGGGGGATCGGTCTTCGAGGCGATCGAGGCGTTCGATCACGCCCTGGCCGTGGAGCCCGGACGCAGCGACCTGCGCCTGGAGTACGCCGACCTGCTCAAGAGCTCGGGGTACTGGCTCCGGAGCGCCGCTCAGTACAAGGGAGTCCTTCAGGCCGCTCCCACCGACGGCCACGCCCTCATCGGGTACGCCGAGCTGCTCAACGCGGAGTACCAGTTCGCCGCGGCCGCGGAGCAGTTCACTCGCGCCCTGCAGGCGGGCGGGCTGGACGTGCACCAGCGCGAGCGCGCCCAGGTCGGCCTCGGCAGCGCGAAGTTCGGCCTGGAGGACTTCGCCGCCTCCGCCAGGATCTTCGATGCGCTGCTGAAAGAGCGCCCCAGGGTGGCCACGGCCATGGCCTTTCTGGCGATCTCCCGGCGGCGCCTGGGCGAACTGGACGCCGCCGAGGCCCTGTGGGACCGGTACCTGGAGCTCGACCCGCAGGCGGCCCCCGCCAGGATCCACAAGATCGAGGTGCAGGAGCTCAAGGGCGCCATCGCCGACGCGCGCAAGGCGGTGCAGGACGACCCGTCGCGCCCCGGCGTGTGGGCCGCGCTGGGCCGGCTGCTGCGCCGGCAGCCCGACCTGCCGGGAGCCGCCGAGGCGTTCGCCGCCGCGGTGAAGCTGTCTCCTTCGGATCCGTCGCTGCACCTGGCCAGGGGGCTGGTGCTGCGCGACCTGGGGCGGTGGAAGGAGGCGGCGGCCAGCTTCGCCGGAGTCGGCACCCACCCGAGGCTGGGAGGGATGGCTCTCTACAACCTCGCTTTCTGCGCGCGGCGCGCCCGGGACCATCGCCTGGAGGTCAGGGCCTGGGCCGACGCGGTGGCGCTGCATCCCGGGGATCTCTACGCCTACCGCCGCTACGTCGCGGCCCTGAAGAGACACGGCGGGCTGGAGCTGGAGCGGGCGCGCCTGCTGCACCCGCCGGGCGGGGAGCCGGCGGGTGGATCGGCGGTGCGCCGGCTGGCCCGGCTGGCTCTGGCGGAGGAGGCCTCCGGCAACAAGGAGGCCGCCAGGGCCGCGGCGATCGACGCCGTGCGGGCCGATCCCAACGACGTGCACGCGCAGCGGCTGATCCGGGACCTGCTCAGCCTGGACGCCCGGGCCCTGGAGGCCGCCACGCGGGACGGCGGGGCCGCGGGAGAGGCGCGCCGCAGGGGCGCCGTCCTGCTGGCCCTGGGCCGCGTCCAGGAGGCCCGGCCCTCGCTGGAACGGGCGCTCCAGGAGGAGCCGGAGGACCCGTCCCTGCTGGTGGCGGTGGCGGCGTGCGCCCGCGACGCCGGCGAGGCGGCGGAGGCGATCCGCCTCCTGGAGAAGGCCGGGGCGCTCGATCCGTCCTCTTTCTACGCGCATCTCGATCTGGCCCTGGCCTACGGCGCCGCGGGCCGCGTCCAGGATGCGGTCGAGGCAGCCGAGCGCGCCGCCCGCATCGACCCGGCCATGCCCGCCGCCTGGTCGATCCTGGGGACCGCGCTCAAGCAGGCGGGCCGGCTGGATCAGGCCGCCGGAGCCCTGGAGCAGGCCATCCACCTCGACCCGATGGACGACGTGGCAGCCCCGCGGCTCCTGCTGGCCAAGGTGAAGGGGGAGATGGGGAGGATGGAGGAGGCGCGCGAGCTCCTTCCCGGCGACGCCCCGCAGGAGCCGGAGGAGATCTACCGCCTGGCCTGGGAGTTCGTCCGCGACACCTACCACGACCGGACCTTCCGCGGCCAGGACTGGTCGGCCTGGCGGCACCGCTTCGACGGCCAGCTCAAGACCACGCCGGAGGCGCTGGGAGCGATCGCCTTGATGATCTCCAGCCTCGACGACAGGAACACCCGCCTGCGCAGTCCCGACCAGACCGCCCGGCTGATGTTCACCCACCGCTCCGACGCGCCCCAGTTCTCCGCCTCGGGGGCGGCGCTGGGCACCAGCCGCACGGTGGCCGCGCAGCGGCTCCCGGACAACCTCGGCTACATCGCCGTCACCAACATGGACGATCCGCGCAGCCACGCCGAGATCCGCAAGGCGGTGGAGGAGATGAAGACAGCCGACGGCGTGATCCTCGACCTGCGGGGCAACCAGGGGGGCTCGGACGCCGAGGTGGCCCGCATCGCCGGCATGTTCGTGCCGGCGCAGACGGTCACCGGGGCCACCGTGGGCCCCGAGGGCAGGACCCCGGAGCGGCCCGTCCCCCCGGGGCCGGGCGGCGGTCCCATCATCCCGCAGAACAAGCCGGTGGTGGTGCTGGTGGACCGCAACACGGCCTCTTCGGCCGAGTCACTGGCCGGCAGCCTGAAGGAAGCCAACCGGGCCATCCTGGTCGGGGAGAAGACCTTCGGCAAGTCGGGGATCCAGGTCCCCAAGCTCCTGCCGGGCGGGGCGGTGGTCCTGGTGGTGGGCGCGGAGCACGCCGATCGGTCCGGCGCCGTCTACACCGGCCGCGGCATCGAGCCCGACGTCAGGGTGGAAGGCGCGTCCCTGCCGGAGCGCGGCGCCGACGATCCGGCGGTCAGCAAGGCCCGCGACCTGCTGCGCCGGCGCAAGGGAGGGCGCTGATGGCCGCCTCCTGCGCGCGGCCCACCGCGCTGCTGCTGGCCGCGGCGGGGCTCTTCACGGCGTGCGATCGCTCCGGCCCCTCCCCGCAGGCGCAGGAGGCCGGCCGCCTGGCGCAGGCCGGAGACTACGACGGCGCCGTGCGGTCCCTGCGCGAGGCGGTGGAGCGGGATCCCGGCCACGCCGATCTCCACTACCAGCTCGGCGTGGCGCTCTTCGACAAGGGGGAGGTCAAGGAGTCGATCCGCTCGCTCGCCGAGTCGGTCAGGCTCGACCCGGGCAGGACCGACGCCTACCTGGCCCTGGGCAACGCCTACCTCAAGCAGGACGACCGCCGCAGCGCCTTTCTGGCCTTCAACGAGGCGGTGCTCAACGACCCCAACAACCCCTCGGCCCTCTTCAACCTCGGGGTGATGCACTATCTGGCGGGGCGGTTCGGGGAGGCGGCGGAGCTGCTGCAGAGGGCCCACGCGGGCCGTCCCGAGGACGCCGAGATCGCCTTCCGCCTGGGAATGGCCCGCCTCAACGCGGGGGACGTCGAGATGGCCGTGCTGTCGCTCACCAAGGCCACTCAGCTCGACCCGCGGCACGCGGAGGCCTGGGTGAATCTGTCCAGCTCGCTGGCGACGCTGCACCGTCTCGACGAGGCGCGGGCGGCGGGAGAGAAGGCTCTGGAGGTGAAGCCGGACTGGAGCCAGGCGCTCAACAACCTGGGGATCGTGGCTCAGGCGCAGGACAGGGACGGGGAGGCGCTCTCCTTCTTCACCCGGGCGATCGAGGCCGACCCGAACGACCCCCGGCTGCACATGAACCTGGGCAGCCTGCACGAGAAGGCCGGCCGGAAGCAGGACGCCATCAAGGAATACGAAACGTTCCTGCGCGACTGGCGCGGCGACATGGCGGCCGCGGAGTCGGTGCGGGACCGGCTGGAGACGCTGCGCCGGTAGCCGGTCCGTCCAGGGCCCCCGTCCTCCTCGCCGGCGACCCGCCGGCTCACCTGGCCGCGGGGGCCGCCGAGGAGGCCAGCGCTTCCTCGATCATCCTCTTGAAGGTGTCGAAGTCACGCTGCATCACCCGCTTGCCGTTGACGAAGAAGGCCGGGGTCCCGGTCACTCCGGCCCGCTGCGAGTCGGCCATGTCCTTCTCCACCGCCTGCTTGTGCTCCTCGCTGGCCATCGCCTTCTCGAACTCGGCCATGTTCAGCCCCACCTGCTGCGCGTACCGGTTGAGGCTCGCCGGGTCCAGGGCCCGGTAGTTCTCGTAGAGCAGGTCGTGCATCTCCCAGAACTTGCCCTGCTGGGCCGCCTCCAGGGAGGCCAGCGCGGCGGGGCGGGCGTGGGGGTGGATGCTCACCAGCGGCAGGTGCTTGTAGGCGAACCGCACCTTGCCCGGGAAGGCGTCCATGACCTGCCGGATCAAGGGAACCGAGCTGGCGCAGTAGGGGCACTGGAAGTCGGCGAACTCGACGATGGTGACAGGGGCCTTGGGATCCCCTTTGATGGGGGCTCCGGTGACGTCGATGTCCACCACCTGCTTGGCGATCGCCTCCCTCTGGACGCGCTGCGCCTCGCGCGCCGCCCGCTGCTGTTCCTCGAGCCTCGCGCGCACCTGGCCCGCGACGGCCGAGACGTCCTCGCCGTCCACGGCCGCGTCGATCATCTTGCTCAACGTGTCGGCGTCCCATGAAGGAACGCGGACGCCATTGAGGAAGAAGGTGGGCGTCCCCTCCACCCCCAGGGTCCTGGCCTCCTCGGCGTCCCGGGCGACCTCCTGTGCCACGGCCGGGTCGGTCAGGTCCCGCTCGAAGCGCGCCATGTCCAGCCCGATCTCCTGCGCGTACTTCTTCAGGCTGGCGTCGTCCAGGGCCCTGTAGTTGTCGAACAGTCTCTGGTGCATCTCCCAGAACTTCCCCTGCCGCGCGGCGGCCAGGCTGGCGCGGGCGGCAGGCTCGGCGAAGCGGTGGATGGAGGTGAGCGGGAGCTGCTTGAAGACGAACTTGAGATCGTCGGGGTATTTCTGCATGAGCTGCTGCACCACCGGGACGGCCCGGACGCAGTACGGGCACTGGTAGTCGGCGAACTCGACCAGGGTGGCGGCGGCCTTGGGGTTCCCCTTGACCTGCGCCCCCTCCATGGAGATCGACACCGGTCCGACCGGCCGGGCCTGGGCGGCGGGGGCGGCCGCGGCGGGGGCCGGCTGCAGCGAGGCCGCGATCTCGGACTCGGACTTTCGGGCCTTCACGCCGTCGATGACCGCGCGGGCCAGAACGGGGCTCTTGCCGCAGCTCGGGTCCTCCACGCGGCACTGCGCGATGGTCATGCCGCAGCTGCAGTTGCAGTTGTGGGCGTTCATGAGGTCCAGCGCCCGGTTCTTGCCCGCCTCGTCCAGACCGGAGAAATCGACCCCGACCAGCCCTTCGCGGTACTGCTTCCTGCCGCCCGCTTCGGCGGACGGGGACGCCGCGCCCTCCCGGGCGCCGCTGGCCGAGCAGGAGAGCAACAGCGCCAGGGCGATCAATGAGAAGAGGAAAGCGCGGCTACGCATTCAGGAGGTCCTCCCTTCGAGGTTGTTCCGGGTCGGGGTGCAGGAATCCGGGTTCGGGGATCATACCTTGTTTGAAAGGCTTGTCAACGCGGACATCCGGCCGGCGAAGCGGCTCCGCCAGGGCCGCTCCTCTCCCAATACGACAATAGGGAATACCAAGACTATCCCGTCATCCGACCTTTCTTGACTCGCCGATGACGCGGCCTATACATACCCGTTGCCTACAAGTCCACTTTGGATCCGATCCGGCTTCGCATATCAGCCACGTGCCGGATGAAGCGCTACGTCGAGGAGGAACCCTGCATGCACCCCAAGCGCCTTGTCGTCGTGGGATTGGCGCTGGTGGCGGTCGCACTCACCTGGACGCCCCCGGCCCACGCCCAGGCCAACATCACCGGCTCGATCCGCGGCAGCGTGACCGATGACGCCGGCAACTTTCTGCCCGGCGCCACCATCGAGGTGGCCGGCGCCCCGCTCGGAGACTCGAACCGGACCGCCATCACCAACGCGGAAGGGATCTTCGTGCTCAACGGGCTCCCCGTCGGCGTCTACAGCATGACCATCAGTCTGATCGGCTACCGCCCGTACGAGGTGGTGCAGATCGTCGTCAACCCCGACGAGACGCGGGTGTTCAACAACCTGAAGCTCCCGGAGGGCCTGAGCGAGAAGATCACCGTCCAGGCCGAGAGGCCGGTGGTGGACACCTCCAACACCTCCAGCAAGGAAGTGCTGGACGCCACCTACGTCAACAAGCTGCCGCTCATCTCGCGGCGCTACCAGCAGATCCTCACGCTCTTCCCCGGAGTCAACAACGACCAGGGGTTCACCCTGGCCCAGTACCACATCAACGGCAGCCGCGTGACGCAGAACGGCTTCCGCCTCGACGGCGCCACGGTGAACGACTTCGTCACCGGCACGTTCGGGCTCAACGTGAACCAGAACTCCATCGAGCGGTTCGAGGTGAACACCTCGGGATTCCAGCCCGAGTACGGCGAGCAGTCCGGAGGCATCGCCAACATCATCACCAAGTCGGGGACCAACTCCTTCGAGCTGCTCTACAGCGGCTTCGCCCGCACCGAGAACTGGAGCTCGGGCGTGGACGGGTTCGATGAGCTGGAGGCGAGCTCCGACGCCGACTTCGACCGCGAGAACAACCACAACCCCAGGCCCGAGACGCAGCAGTGGCAGGAGCTGTCCTTCTCCGGGCCCCTCATCAAGAACAAGCTATGGTTCGCCTCCTCCTTCCAGTACTGGCAGGAGGACATCGGATCGGTGTTCAGCGACTCGGTGAGGGAGGGCGACCGGTACCACGGGCAGTTCAAGGTGACCTGGCAGGTCAGCCCGGACAACACCTTCGTCGCCAACTTCGCCACCGATCCGTCGTTCTTCAAGAACCTGATCACCGACGCGCGCTACGACGAGCGCACCAACTTCGATCAGAACCAGGGGGCCTACTTCATCCAGCTCCGCGACACGCACACGCTGAGCCCCAACGCCTTCCTGGAGACCCAGCTCTTCGCGCACCATCAGTACCTGACCGTCCGCCCGACCGACGAGAACGCCGGGATGTTCACCGGCCTCTTCCAGGCGGGCCAGCCGCTCACCTTCAGCGGCAGCTACTTCAACGACCAGGACCGCAGCACCGACAGGATCCGGCTCAGCTCGGCCCTGACCGTGCAGAAAGGGACCCATCGCATCAAGACCGGCCTCGACTACTCCTTCCTGGACTTCACCGGCACCAACAGGGTCGAGCCGTTCACCTTGAACCTGGACGAGCTCCTCACGGCGTACTACGCCTACGCTCCCGGCTCCACCTACCGCATCGTGTACGACTACCGCAACCCCGAAGTGACCGACCGGAAGGACGCCGAGGCGGCCGCCTTCATTCAGGACACCTGGGTGATCAACGAGCACTGGACGGTGGAAGGGGGCGTGCGCTGGGATCACCAGACGGCCATCGATCAGCAGAACGTCGCCCCACGGCTGGGCGTGGCCTACGACCCTCAGGGAAAGGGCAAGACCAAGTTCTTCGGCAACTACGGCCGGTTCTACGACAACGTGTTCGCCGACATCACCGACTTCCTCAACACCGACGGCTCGACCACCACCATCACCCTGTACAACGCGGGGACCAGCTCCACCACGTCGGCCACCTACGTCTACGACTACGCCATCGACGGCGACCTGGAGACCCCCTACAAGGACTCCTGGACGGTCGGCGTGGAGCAGGAGCTTCCCTGGAACGTCCGGGTGGGCCTCAGCACCACGCGGTGGGAGGGGAACAACCAGCTCCGCACCACGTTCACGCAGGATCTCGGGCTGGTGCCTTCCAGCGTCGATCTCGACCCCAACGCCACCGCCGCGGTGATCCTGGACTCGAAGGGGGAGTCCGACTACGCCGACTGGAAGCTGATGGTGCGCAAGCCGTTCAGCCACCGGTTCGAGGTGATCGGCTCCTACACGCGGTCCCGCGTGCGCGGCGATTCCTCGGTGGACTTCGGCTTCGAGAACCGGGGAGATCCTCGTGCCCTGGACTTCACCCGGCTGGACTACGACCGCCCCGACGTGATCAACCTCTCGGCGTTCGGCAACCTCCCGCTCGGTCTCGAGGTGACCGGCATCTACCGGTACCAGTCCGGGCGGCTGTACAGCCCGGTGGACGCGTTCAACGACATCGACACGACCGTCGGCGGCAAGAACTCCGAGCGCATGCCCCCCGTCCGCTCCCTGGATCTGTCGCTGGCCAAGCGCTTCCAGGTGGGCCGCGCCCAGCTCCGGCTCACGGGGCAGGTCTTCAACCTCACCAACCAGCTGAACGTCGTGGACGTGGAGCGCCTCAGCGGCGCCAGCACGTTCCGCGGTCCGGTGGAGGTGGACTTCGGCCGGATCGTCCAGCTGGGCCTGGAGGTGCGCTACTAGCAGGGCGGCGCCGCGGGGCCGGCCGCCCGCCGGGGGCGTCCGGCCCGCCGCGGACCGACGAGGGAGGGGGGAGGATGACGCTGCACGTCCGGCGCGCGATCCAGGCGGCGTTGATCTGCCTGATCGTCCTCACCGAGATGCTGCCGGCCTTCTCCGACGCCCCGGTGACCATCGCCGTGGTGCTGAGCCGGGACGCGGCCCCGTACCGGCAGGCCTTGCGAGGCTTCCAGGAGGTCCTGGAGGAATCCGGCCGGACGGTCAAGCTCCATGAGCTGGTCATGGATGGGGGCGGATCCAACCCCGAGGCCCTGGCGGCCAAGATCCGGGCCCGGCGGCCCGACCTGATCCTGACCATCGGCAGCGGCGCCACCCACGCCGTCTCCAGCCAGATCCGGGACATCCCCATCGTCTTCTCCCTGGTGCTCCCCTCGTCCGGCAGCGAGTCTTTGCAGGGCCTGCGCGAGTCGCGGGGCAACCTGACCGGCGCCTCCATGGAGATCCCGCTGCGGGTGCAGTTCGGCAAGCTCAAGCAGGTGCTGCCCGAGGTCAGGAAGGTGGGGGTGCTCTTCAACCCGGCGGTCACCGGCCCTATGGTGGACAACGCGTCCGAGACCGCCGCCTCGATGGGGTTGGAGCTGGTGGCCCTGCCGGTGACCTCCGAGAAGGACCTGGTGGAGATCTCCGACGACCTGGACGAGAGGGTGGACGTCCTCTGGTCGGTGGCCGACAGCACGGTCTTCTCTCCGCAGGGTCTCAAGCAGGTGCTGCTGGCGACGCTGCGCAACCGCATCCCGTTCGTCGGGCTCTCCCCCTCCTTCGTGAAGGCTGGGGCGCTGTTGGCCTTCTCCGTGGACTACCAGGACGTCGGCCGGCAGTCGGCCGAGCAGGCGCTGAGGGTCCTGGCCGGAGAGGAGCCCACGCGCGTCCCCATGAGCGTTCCCCGAAGCATCTCCTTGTCGCTGAACATGAACACGGCGCGCCAGATCGAGGTGCACATCGAGGACTCCATCCGGCAGAAGGCCGAGCTGTTCTTCTGATGTTCAGAGTGAGCCTGGCCCTCCGCTTCATCATCTTCATCTCGCTCCTGATCCTCGCCACCTCGATGACGCTGAGCGTCTTCTTCCTCTATCACTACGCGGGCCGCCAGGACGAGCAGACCCGCCAGCACGGCGTCTCGCTGGCGCGCAACTTCGCCCACAACTCCGAGCTGGGCGTGCTGACGCGCAACGGCGAGCTGCTCAAGGAGCTGGGTGCCGGGCTCTTCCAGGAGCCGGCGGTGATCGCCGTGGCCGTGGTGGACGTGGACGGACACCCGCTCCTGGACGAGCGGCGCGAGAACTTCCCTCCCGGGCGCCTGATCGCCCAGCCCAGCGTGGAGGTCAGGCAGGTCGGCGCTGGGCAGGTCCGCATCGGGCCGTTCGCCGCCCGCGGAGGGGGCCGCACGGAGGCCTACGAGGTCTCGTATCCCGTCTTCACCCGCCGCGGGACGCGGCACAACGAGGAGATCGGCTTCCTCCTGGAGGAGGAAGAGTCCTCCGACCGCAGGCTGGAGACCATCGGATACGCCCGCATCACGCTCTCGCTGGCCGGGATGCACGAGGACATCCACGAGCTGAAATGGGCCTTCGGGCTTCTCACCTTCCTGGTCATCGGCCTGGCCATCCTGCTCACGGTCATGCTGGTGCGGAGGATGGTGGCGCCGCTGCAGGCCCTGGCCGAGGCAACCCGGCGCATCGCCGGGGGGAACCTGGACGAGGTGGTCCCGGAGCCGGCCACGCACGATGAGATCGGCCAGCTCGCCGCGTCGTTCAACCAGATGACCTCCGAGCTGAAGACCTCGCGCCGCGAGCTGGAGATGTACAGCGCGGAGCTGGAGAACCAGGTTCGGCTCAGGACGCGCGAGCTGGAGGAGGCGCAGAGCCAGCTGGTGCAGGCGGAGAAGATGTCGGCCGTGGGGCTGCTCGTGTCGGGGGTGGCCCACGAGCTGAACAACCCCCTGGCGGGGGTGGTCGGCTACTCCCAGCTCCTCCTCAAGTCCGACACCGACGAGCGGGTGCGCCGCGGGCTGGAGAAGATCAACCGCGAAGCCGAGCGCTGCAAGAAGATCGTGCAGAACCTCCAGACGTTCGCCCGCAAGCACAAGCCGCAGAAGGACTACGTCGGGATCAACGGCATCCTTGAGTCCACGCTGGAGCTGCGCAGCTACCAGCTCAAGGTGGACAACATCCAGGTCGAGGTGGACCTCGATCCCGACCTGCCCAAGACGATGGCCGACTTCCACCAGCTCCAGCAGGTCTTCCTCAACATCATCATCAACGCCCATCAGGCCATGGCCTCCTGCGGCAAGCCGGGCACGCTCACCTTGCGCAGCCGGCGCCAGGAGGACGAGATCCTGGTGGAGATCGCCGACAACGGGCCGGGCATCGCCGCGGAGAACCTGGGGCGGATCTTCGATCCCTTCTTCACCACCAAGGAGGTGGGGCAGGGGACGGGGCTGGGCCTGTCCATCTGCTACGGCATCGTGCAGGAGCACCGCGGCCGCATCGCCGTGCGCAACGGGCCCGACGGCGGCGCCGTCTTCTCCGTGGCGCTGCCGATCAGCGATCCCGACTCCACCGACGCGCAGCTGGAGCAGCCGGCCCCCTCCGAGCTCGACGTGTCGGCGCCGGGGCGCAACATCCTGGTGGTGGACGACGAGCTGGCCATCATCGACATCCTGTACCAGGTCCTGCGCATGGACGGGCACCGCGTGGACACCGCCCTCAACGGCACGGTGGCGCTGCGCAAGATCCAGAAGGAGCGCTACGACCTGATCATCTCCGACCTCAAGATGCCCGGGATGGGAGGCAAGGAGCTGTACGAGAAGGTCCGCAGCATGGATCATGATCTGGCCAGGCGCATCATCTTCAGCACCGGGGACGTGGTGAGCACCGACACCCGCGAGTTCCTGGAGACCAGCGGCAACAGCTACCTCCAGAAGCCCTTCGAGATCGACGCCATCCGGAGGATCGTCCATTCGGTGCTGGTGACCACCGCCCAGTGATAGGCCGCTGTGGTAGAGTCCGGCGCGGATGAGGCTCCCGATGCCGCGATCCCGGCTCCGCATCCCCGCCGCGCTCCTGCTCTGCGCCGCCCCGGCCGCCTGGCTGCTCACGGCGCGGGTGCCCGCGGGGAGCTTCGGCGTCTCCGGCGGCGCCGCGCTGGCTCCCGGCTGGCACCTCGCGCCCGGCTGGGTCGGGCCGGCGCTCTATCCGGCGGCGGCCGTGGAGGTCTCCGGATCCGCCCCGGCCGTGACCCGGGAGGGGGCCCGCGTCCAGGCCTCCTACAGGCTGAGCGCGCAGGCCGATCCGTCGCGGGCCGGGCTGCTCCCGCCGCGGGTTTCGCGCCGCTCCGATCCCTCCCGCTTCCCCGGCGAGCTGACGGGCCTCGTCGAGTCGATCCTGGGTGAGGCCAGGAGGGGAGGAGAGACTCTCGAGGAGCGGGTGCAGGCCGGTCTGGAAGCGGCCGGTCTCTCCGTCCGCGAGATACACATCGCCGGCGCCCTCGCCGCGGAGCCCGCCGGCTCCGGGCCGGAAACCGCAGAGCCGGCCCCCACCCTGCGGAACCCGATCGTGCTGATCGGACTGGACGGAGCCGACTGGCAGGTCATCGATCCGCTCATCGAGGCGGGGAAGCTCCCTCACCTCGCGGCGCTCAAGCGGCGCTCCCGCTGGGGGCACCTCCGGTCGTACGAGCCGATCCTCTCCCCGCTCCTGTGGACGACGGCGGCCACCGGGAAGCCCCCCGACGAGCACGGCATCATCGACTTCCTGGTGGCCGATCCGTCCACCGGCCGCAAGGCGCCCATCACCTCCCGCTCCCGCAAGGTCAAGGCGCTGTGGAACATCTTTTCCGATAGCGGGCTCGGCTCGGCCTTCGTCGCCTGGTGGGCCTCCTGGCCCGCCGAGCCGGTGCGCGGCCGCATCGTGTCGGATCGCGTGGCCTACTCGCTGTTCCAGGTGAAGGGAGAGACCGAGGGGCTCACCTGGCCGCCGTCCCTCATGGACTCCATCCGGCCGGAGATGGTGGCGGAGAGCGCCATCGGCTACGAGACCCTGGCGCGCTTCGTGGACGTCAGCAGGGCCGAGCACGACGCCGCCCGCGCCCGGGCCGAGGCCGACCCCGAGCAGGGGTACAAGGAGCCGATCAACCACCTGGCCCGCATCCTGGCCAGCACCGGGACCTACCACGCGGCCGCCCTGGCGCTGATCCGACAGGGTCAGCCGGACCTCACCGCCGTCTACTACCAGGGGATCGACGAGGTCAGCCACCGATTCGCCCACTTCATGCCTCCACGCATGGCCATGGTGCGGGAGGCCGATTTCCGGCGCTACCGCCGGGCCGTGGAGGCGTTCTACGGGCACCAGGACGCGCTGCTGGGAGAGCTCCTCGGCGCCGTCCACGGCGAGTCGATCGTGCTGGTGATGTCCGATCACGGCTTCCACAACGGCCCCTCCCGGCCGACCGATGGGCCGGCCGACATCGAGGGCAAGCCCGGCAAGTGGCACCGTCTGTACGGCATCGTGATGGCCGCCGGGCCGGGGATCGAGCCGGGGCGGTTCGACACGGCGACCCTCTACGACATCGCGCCCACCATCCTGGCGCTGGCCGGGCTCCCCTCCGCCGGCGACATGCCGGGGACCCCGCTCCTGCCGCCCCGGTCTTCCCGGCGCGTGGCCACGTACGAGGGGGCCGGTCCTCCGGGCGGACCGGGCCCCTCCGGGGCGGCGGAGGCCGGAGCCGGGGCGGCCGACGAGGAGCTGCTGCGCAACCTCGCCTCCCTGGGGTACATCGGAGGGGCGCCGGATCCCGGTCCTTCCCGCGCGGCGGCCGCCGCGCCCCGGCCGGGCACGATCACCTCGCACATGAACCTGGCCGGCGTCCTCCTGCAGAAAGGGGACGCGCCGGGCGCCGAGTCGGAGGCGCGCAAGGCGCTGGCCATCTCCCCGGGATACTTCCCCGCGCTGGCCACGCTGGCCCAGACGCTGGTGCGGCAGGGACGCACCGCCGAGGCCCTCGACGCCACCCGCCGCGCGGTGGCCTCCTCCGGCGACGCGGAGCCGGGGCTCTACGCGCAGCTCGCCCTGCTGGCGTCGCGGCAGGGAGAGTCGCGTCAGGCGGCCAACTTCCTCTCCGCGCTGCGGCGGGAGCGTCCCCGCTCCGCGGGGATCGACACCGCCCTGGGACTGCTCGCGGAGCAGGCCGGCGATCGGGAGGCGGCCCGCGGCCTCTACGCCGCCGCCCTGCGGCTCGACCCGGCCGCGGCCGAGCCGATGGGCCGCCTGTTCACCATGGCCCGGGCCGAGGGGAGCGAGGCCGCGCTGGAGGACGCGCTGCGCCGCGCGCTCGCCATCAACGATCGCTCGGTGATGCACCTGAACTGGCTCGGCCTGATCCTCGCCTCCACCGGCAGGGCCGCCGAGGCGGAGCGGCTGCTGCAGCGCGCGCTCGACCTGGCCCCCGACTTCGGCGGCACGATGGCCAACCTCGGCTCGCTCTACGGCCGGGCGGGGCGCCTGGAGGAGGCCGCCTCGATCCTGTCGCGGGCGCTGAGGATCGAGCCTCGCAACCTGGAGGCGCGGGTCAGTCTGGGGGCTGCGCTGGCCAAGCTGGGCCGCCTGGACGAGGCCATCGCCCGCCTGGAGGAAGCGCGCCGGCTCGGGCTGCGCTCCCCCGAGCTGCTCAACGCGATGGGGCTGGCCTACGCGGAGTCGGGGAGGAAGAGCGAGGCGATCGACTCCCTGCGGGAGTCGCTCACCTTGTCTCCGGGCCAGCCTCAGGTGGAGGCCCTGCTGTCGGAGCTGACGCGGCCATCCTGAGGCCGGCGGGATCGGGGAGGAACCTCCCGTAATGGGCCCAGGCCGAGGGCTGCCTCCCCGTCACGAAACGGCGGAATCGGTCCCTGTGTCGCTCGTAGCGCGAGGAGGCCTCCGCCGACTCGGCCGGGGACAGCCGGCCGTAGATCCCCTCCCCGGCCCGCCTGACCACCCATTCCCAGGCCAGCGCCTCGTGGTAGTCGGTGTCGGCCTGCGCGTCGCCGAACCCGACCACCGGCAGCCTGAAGCCCCGGGCCAGATGGCGGGCGTGGAAGTACTCGTGGTCGGCGATGAGGAGCCGCCAGGCCCCGGACCGCCACGGCTCGAAGGTGTCGGCGTAGATGATCAGATCGTTGGCGACCCCGCGTCCGGAGCGCGGGCCGTCGGCGGGGTCGCGCGGGTCGCGCCCCCCGCGCCGCACCAGGCCGGCGTACAGGGAGGCGGGCCGCAGGCGGCTGGCGCCGTAGCGCACCTCGCCGATGTAGAGGGCGTAGTCCGGGTGCATCGCGGCCAGAAGCGCCTCGATCTGCCCAGGGGTCGCCTCGGGGCCGGGCCGGGCGAAGGAGGGCCCGGATCCCCAGCCCGCCGCGGCGCAGACCAGCACGGCGGCGGCACCCTTCAGGCGCCTTCGGCAGGACACGGCTCCCCTCCCTGAGCGCGGCCGCGTGGGAGAGGGTCCCGCCGCTGTCCGCGGTGCCTGGAATGGTACGGCGAAGCGGTGACCCGGCAAGCCCTTTATGGAGACGGCTCTGGGTGAGCCGCGCCCCGCGGGCCGAGCACCGTCACGCCCGCCTGGACGCTCCAGTCCTCGCTCGCCGAAGTCAGTCCCCTTCCTGCCACGACGTGGATCGGGAGGCGCCCGCTCCAGATGAGCCCGGCGCGGGCCCGGCGCGCGTCGTTGCCGAAGCGCGACGCGGCCGTCCCGGCCACCTCTCCCATCAGGGTCACCCGGCGCCCTCCCCCCGTCCCGGCGCTCCTCCAGAGCGCCGCGCCGAACGCCAGCAGGTCGTCCTGGCCCCCTTCCGGCCGCGGGTTGCCGGCCAGCAGGAGCCCCGCGTGCGCGGCCCAGCCCCAGCCGCCGCCTGGCCCCAGGCCGCCGGCCGCGGCGATCAGCGCGACGTCGGTCTCGTCGGTGCCCAGCAGGTCGTCGCGGGAGGCGTTGGGGAGCTTCACTTCGAAGCCGGCCGACGCGGCCACGCGTCCCCGCGCCAGCTGCTGGCTGAAGGAGAGCCGCGTGTCGGAGGGGCCCCACGCCGGGTCCGCCTCCGCCGGCCATATCGCCTGGGCCCCGGCCCTGAGCCTGACCTCTCCGGAGCGGCCGACTCCGTAGGACAGATCCACGGCCGGACCCTCCAGGTGGGCCCGTGCGTCGCGGCGGCTCGCCGTGAAGAAGGCAGGCCGCGCGTCGTCGCTCCAGCGGGTCGAGAAGGACAACTCCCAGGCGCCTTCGCCTGGGGCCCAGGGGAGCAGCGTCTCGAGAGGGGCCTGGACAGGAGGTGTCCTCGCGAGGGTGCCTCCGGAGGAGAGCAGCGTCGCGGGGAGGAGCACGGCGGCGATCCGGCTGCGGCGCATGAGACCTCGGGGACGGAGGGGTGTGGCATTATACGGGCCGGCTTCGCGGCGTCCAGGCCGCGGCCTTCGCGGGCGGCGCCATGCTCAAGGGTCTGTTCCCCCCCATCCCCACGCCGTACGACGGCGACGAGGTGTCGCCGGCCAGGCTGCGGGACAACATCGCCCGCTGGGAGAGCCACCCGATCGACGGCTACGTCGTGCTGGGGTCCAACGGCGAGGCGCCGCTCCTGGACGACGCCGAGAGGGCCGCCGTGATCCGGGCGGCGCGCTCCGCCGTCCCGGCGGGGAAGCCTCTGGTGGCCGGCGCGGGGAGGGAATCGACCCGCGCCACCATCCGCGCGGTGAAGGAGGCCTTCGACCTGGGGGCGGACGCCGTGCTGGTGGGGGTGCCTGGCTACTACCGGCCGGCCATGACCGACGATGTGCTGATCGCGCACTACCGCGCGGTGGCCGCGGCCTCGCCCGGCCCGATGCTCCTCTACAGCGTCCCGTTCTTCACCGGGCTGCCGCTGGGGCCCGCGCTGTTCGCGGAGCTGCTGGAGTGCGGGAAGGTGGCCGGGATCAAGGACTCCTCGGGCGATCCCGCTTCCATCCAGGCCCTGGTGTCCGCCGCGTCGGCGCGGGGGAGCCGGGCCTCGGTGCTGGTCGGGTCGGCCCGCGCCCTGGCCGAGGCAACGCGTCTCGGCGCGGTGGGCGCGGTGCTGGCGGTGGCCAACGTGGCCCCCGCCGTCTGCGCCCGCATCGCGGAAGCGGCCCGGGCGCAGGACCGCGGCGCGGCGGAGGCGCTCAACGCGGCGCTCGATCCGCTCACCGACGCCGTCACCCGGCGCCATGGCATCGGGGGCCTGAAGGCGGCGCTGGACCTCCTGGGCTTTCATGGCGGGCTCCCCAGACCGCCTCTTCCGGCCGCGACCGCCGAGGCCCGTGCGGAGATCGCCGGGCTCCTGGCCGGTCTGGAGCGCCTGGGGCTCGCGGTGGCCAGGTGAGCACCCGCGGCAGGGCGGGGGCCGCCGCGGCGGTCCTCGCCCTGGCGATCCTGCCGCCGGCCTCGTCCGCTTCCGCCGCCGCGGCCGCGTCCCTCTCCATCGTGGCGCGCGACGCGGCCACCGGCGACCTGGGCGTGGCGGCCGCCAGCCACGCCCCGGCCTCGGGGTCGGCGATCCCGTGGGCGCGCGCCGGCGAAGGGGCGATGGCGGTGCAGGCCTGGACCATCCGCGGCCTGGGGGAACGGGGTCTGGGGCTGCTGCGCGACGGCATCGATCCGCGCAGCGCCCTGGCCAGGCTGCTGGCCGAGGACGGGGGGAGCGAGCGGCGGCAGCTCGCGCTGATGAACGCCCGGGGCGCCTGCGCCACCCACACCGGCCGGGATGTCCTGTCCCACGCCGGCGCGATCGAGGCGCCGAACCTGTGCGTCCAGGGGAACTTCCTCCCCGGCCCCGCGGCGCTGGAGGCCCTGAGGGGGTCGTTTCTGGAGACGGAGGGGAAAGGGATGCCGCTGCCCGAGAGGCTCGTGCGCGCGCTGGAGCGTGGGGCGACGGCGGGAGGGGACGTCCCGGGGCTGCGCTCGGCGGCGCTGCTCTGCGTCTCCGGCTCGGGCGATCCGGCGCGGACGGCCGATCTCAGGGTGGACGACGCGGCGGCGCCGGTGGCCGAGCTGCGGCGGCTCCTGGATCGGGTCCGAGGGAGGCTGGGCCACAGGACGCTGTCGCGTCCGGCGGGCGCCGACGTGCGGGAGCTGCAGGCCCTGCTGCGGCGCGCCGGGCTGCTGGATCGGGAGCCGACGGGCGTCTTCGACGACGCCACGGCGGCGGCGGTGGAGGCCTTCCGCCGAGCGCAGGGGCTCGCCGCGCGCGGCCGGGCGGACGAAGCCGTGGTGGACGAGGCGCTGGTGGCGCTGCTGCGCGCCGCCGCTCTGGAGGAGAAGCGTTGAAGGCGATCATCCTGGGAGGCTCGCGCTTCATCGGCCGCAGGCTGGCCCGGGAGCTGGCCGGCGCGGGCCACGCGGTGACGCTGTTCAACAGGGGCAGGACGGACGACCTGCTGGGAGGGGCCGTGGAGAGGCTGCGCGGCGAACGCCGCTCGGCCACCGACCTGGCCGCCGCGGCCCGCCGGCAGTCCTACGACGTGGTGTACGACTTCCTCTGCTACGACGAGACCGACGCGCGCCTTGCGGCGGAGGCCTTCCGCGGGCGCGCCGGGCGCTTCGTCCACATCAGCACCTGCTCGGTCTACTGGTGCGCGGGGGAGTGCCCCTGTCCGGTGGCGGAGGAGGACTTCGACCGGCTCGACGTCTCGGCCGAGCGCCCCGGCAGCATCGAGTTCGAGTACGGCACGGGAAAGCGCCGGGCGGAGGAGTCGCTGCGGCGCGCGCACGGCGAGGGAGCGTTCCCCGTGACCATCGTGCGGATGCCGATCGTCGGCGGCGAGGAGGACGCGTCGCTGCGGTACGCCGGCTACGTCGAGCGGGTCCTCAGCGGCGGCCCGATCGTGCTGCCGGACGGCGGACTGGCCCCCTTCCGCCACGTCTACGTGGGAGACGTCTGCCGGGCCCTGGCGGACCTGGCGCTGGCTCCCGCCGCCGCGGGGGAGGCCTACAACCTGGCGGGGGGCGAGATCCTCTCCCTGCGGCGGGTGGTCGGCGCCATCGCCTCGGCGCTGGGCCATCGGCCGGAGCTGGTGGACGCGCCCGGCGCCTTCCTCCGGGCCGTGGATCCCCGGCCGCCCTCGGCCACCTTCTCTCCCTTCAGCCAGGCCGCGGCGCAGGTGCCGGCCATCTTCAAGGCGCGCCGCGATCTCGGGTGGTCCCCCACCCCGTTCGAGGCCTGGGTGGAGCGGGCCGTGCGGTGGGCCGCGTCGAGGCCGGGCCGGGCCGCCGAGCCTCCGCCGTCGATGGCCCATCGAGACCTGGAGCGGGAGATCGCCCGGCGCTGGCGCACCGCGGCGGTCAGCTTCGGCGCGGAGCCTTCGACATCCTCGGCGCCCCCAGGATGATGCGCATGGCGGTGAGGAAGCGGGCCACGTTCTCCTCGCGCGCCGACGAACCCATCAGACCGACGCGCCACACGGCGCCGGCCAGGGGACCGAGCCCGCCGCCGATCTCGATGTGGTGCTCGGCGAGCAGCCGCCGCCGCACCTCGCGGTCGTCGGCCCCCTCGGGAACCCTCAGCGCGTTGAGCATCGGCAGCCGCGAGTCTTCCTCCACCAGGAAGGAGAGGCCGAGCCCTTCCACCCCCCGGCGGAGCTGCTCGTGCGCGCGGCGGTGCCGGTCGAAGCGCGCGGTCAGCCCTTCGTCCAGCAGCAGCCGCAGCGACTCCCGCAGTCCGTAGAGGGCGTTGATCGGAGCGGTGTGGTGGTACGCGCGATCCCCTCCCCAGTAGGCGTTCAGCAGGACGAGATCGAGGTAGAACGACGCGCAGGCGGCCCGGCGCGACCGGATCGCCTCCCAGGCCCGCGGGGAGACGGTGATGGGGGCCAGGCCGGGGGGCGAGCCGAGGCACTTCTGCGTGCCGGAGTAGCAGACGTCGATCCCGCTCCCACCCACTGCGTCCACCGCCAGGGGCATCCCCCCCAGGGAGGTCACCGCGTCCACAAGGACCAGCGCCCCGGCGCGGCGCGCCAGCCGGACGATGTCGTCGAGCGGCTGCAGCACGCCGGTGGAGGTCTCGGCGTGCACCAGGCTCACCACCTTCACCGGTCCGTCCGCGCGGCGCAGCGCGTCCTCCACCGGGCCGGGCGGTACGGAGGCTCCCCAGGGCGCCTCCACGGCCGTCACGCGCGCGCCCAGGCGGCGCGCCATCTCCGCCATGCGGGCGCCGAAGTACCCGGCGACGCACACCACCACCCGGTCCCCGGGCTCCACGAGGTTGGCCACGGCCGCCTCCATCCCCGCCGTGCCCGTGCCGGGCACCGCCAGCGTGACCTCGTTGGCGGTGACGAACACCTCGCGCAGCATCTGCCTCACGTCGTCCATCAGCGAGAGGAAGTCCGGATCGAGGTGCCCGAGCGGCGGGTGGGCCATGGCCGCCAGCACGCGAGGGTCGACGCCGCTGGGGCCCGGACCGAGCAGGAGGCGGGCGGGAGGGCGGAACGGCTCGGCGCGGCTGGGCATGGCGTCAGTATAATCCCGGCCGGGATGAGCGACGACGCCGGAGGATCGTGGGCGGTGAAGGCCTGCCGCCGTCTAAAGGACGGCACGGCCGTCTACGTGGTGGGGGATCGCGATCCCTGGATCCGGCTGGATCGCTTCCTCCAGCAGCGGATCCCCAAGCTCTCCCGCCGTAGGATCCAGGAGGCGATCGCCGGGCGGGTGGAGGCCCCCGGACACGGCGCGGCCAGGCCCGCGACCAGGCTGAGGCCGGGCGACACCGTCATCGTGCGGCGCGCCGTCCCTCCGGACGAGGACGAGCCGGATCTCGAGCTCGCCATCCTCCATCAGGACGATCATCTGGTGATGGTGGACAAGCCGGCCGGGATCCTGTCGCATCCCTCGAGGCACGCCTCCAAGCGGAGCGTCACCTACCTGCTGGGGAGGCGGATCGGCGGGCCGATCCACCTGGCGCACCGTCTCGACCGGGAGACCTCGGGGGTGATGGCCGTGGCCCGATCCGCGGCCGCCGCCCGCGCCGTGGCGGCGCAGATGGCGCGCGCCGTCCCCGGCGCGGCCCCTGCGCGGAAGCGGTACCTGGCCGTGGTGTGGGGGGAGATGCCTCCGGGGGGAGGGGTTGTGGACCTCCCCATCGGGAAGGCGCCGCGCTCGGCGGTCTACGTGAAGCGGGGAGTGGACCACGGCTCCGGACGCCCCGCCCGCACCGAGTACCAGGTCGAGGCCCGCGGGGGAGGGTTCACGCTGCTGACGGTGCGCCTGCTGACCGGCCGGCGGCACCAGATCCGCGTGCACCTGTCGGAGCTTGGCCATCCGGTGGTCGGGGACAAGCTCTACGGTCCGGCCGAGTCGCACTACCTGCGCTTCATCCAGGAAGGCTTCGACGAGCGGATGCGGCGGGAGCTCCTGACGGAGAGGCACATGCTGCACGCCGCGTGGCTGCGGCTGGAGCATCCCGCCGGCGGCAAGGCGGTGGAGGCCTCGGCGCCGATTCCCGCCGACATGGCGGAGTTCCTGGATCGCGCCGGGATGAGCCGGGCGGCCGAGCGCGCGGCGGCGGAGGTCTCCGCGGGATGACCGGGACGCTGCGCGACGGGGTGCGGGGGATCGTGTTCGATCTGGACGGCACCCTGATCGATTCGTACGAGGCCATCGCCGAGAGCCTCAACGCGGCGCTGGAGACGCTGGGGCGCCCCGCCCTGCCGCCCGCAGCGGTGCGCTCGATGGTGGGACGGGGCCTGGAGACGCTCATCGCGCGGGCCCTGGATCCCCCCGAAGGGGCCGCCGCGTCGCCCGCCGACGTGGCCCGGGCGGTGGCCGCATTCCGCGCGCGCTACGACGCCGTCTGCGTGCCGCGCACGACGCTTCTCCCGGGCGTGGCCGTGACCCTGGCCGGCCTGCACGCTCGCGGCTACCGGATGGGGGTGGCCACCAACAAGCCCTCCTACTTCGCGCGACGCATCCTGGACGCCCTGGGGGTGGGGGACCTCATGTCCTCGGTCTACGGGCCGGACCGGGTGACTCATCACAAGCCGCACCCCGAGATGGTGCACGCCCTGCTGGCGTCGATCGGCCTCCCGGCCGCGCACGCGCTGTACGTCGGCGACATGGAAGTGGACGTGCTGACCGCCCGCGCCGCGGGACTCCGCGTGGCGGTGCTCCCCACCGGATCGTGCAGCCGGGCCGATCTGGAGCGCGCCGGCGCCGACGCCGTGCTCCCCACGTTCGCATCGCTGCTCGACTTGCTTCCCGGGCCTGCGTTAGAATCAGCCTCATCCTGACGATTTCCATGGAGGTTCCCTCCCATGCCCGTGTACGACTTCCGGTGCGAGGAGTGCAAGAAGCGGTTCACCCTGACTCTGACCGTGAACCAGCGCACGCGGGGCAATATCAAGTGCCCCAAGTGCAGCAGCAGGAAGGTCGAGCAGCAGTACGCCTCGGTCTACGCGGTCACCTCCAAGAAGTCCTGATCCGCCGCCCCGGCCGATGCCGCGCCTGCTGATCCGCGGCGGCCTCCTCTGCGACGGCACCGGCGACCCTCCCAGGCCGGCCGACGTCCTGGTCGAGGGGGGGCGTGTGGCCGAGGCCGGCGCGAGGCTTCCCGCTCCGGCCGGGACCATCCTCGAGGCCTCCGGGCTGGTGGTGGCTCCGGGCTTCATCGATCTCCACTCCCACGGGGATCTGATCCACCCGCTGCCTCCGGAAGCGCAGCGCCCGCTCGTGGCCGGCCGGCTGGCGCAGGGGATCACCACCGAGATCGTCGGCAATTGCGGGCTGGGAGTGGCTCCCTGCCCGGAGCCGGCGCTGCCGCTGCTGCGCGCCGTGGTGGAATGGATGACTCCCGGAGCGGCCGCGGGGTGGCCGGACGGGGCGTGGAAGGATCTGGGGTCGTACCTGGCGAGGCTGGAGGGGCAGGGGACCTGGATCAACGTGGGGTCGCTCCAGGCCCATGGGCCGCTGCGCGTGGCCGCCGCCGGGCTGGAGCGCCGGGCGGGGCCGGCCGCGCGCGCGGCGATGCGCCGCGCCCTGGAGGAGGCGATGGACGCCGGCGCCTTCGGTCTCAGCACGGGCCTCATCTATCCTCCCGGGCTGTTCGCCCCCACCGCCGAGCTGGCCGAGCTGGCGGGGATCGTGGCGCGCCGTGGAGGCGGCGGACTGGTGGCCAGCCACATCCGCGGCTCCAGCGAGACCCTCCTGCCGGCGGTGCGGGAGCTGATCGCGCTGGGACGCCGGAGCGGCGCGCGGGTGCAGCACTCCCACTGCGAGGCGGTGGGACGCGAGCACTGGCCCAAGATCGGGCAGGTCCTGGAGATGGAGGACGCCGCGCGCGCGCAGGGGGTGGCCGTCGCCCACGACATGTTCCCCTACACGGCCGCGGCCACCATGATGCTGGCCATCTACCCACCCTGGGCGCTGGAAGGCGGGGTGGGGAGGCTCTTGCAGCGGCTGGCAGACCCGGCGGGACGGGCGGCGATCCGCGAGTCGATCGAGTCGGTGGTCCCGTCCTGGCCGCCCTGGACTCCTGGAGGCTGGCCGCACAACCTGGTGCGGGCCGTGGGCTGGGACGCCATCACCGTGGGCAGCGTCGTGTCCTCCCAGGGGCGGCGCTACGAGGGGATGAGCCTTGTCGAGCTGGGACGCGCGCGCGGGGCGTCCCCCTTCGACGCCGTCTGCGATCTGATGCTCGAGGAGCGAGGGAAGGTCTCGCAGATCATCCACGGGATTTCGGGAGAGGAGGGGAGCGAGGGGGGGCTGGAGGCGATCCTGGCCCACGGCCAGGCCGCCGTCTGCACCGACGCCAACGACTACGGCAGGGGGAGGCCGCACCCCGCCGCCTACGGGGCCTTCCCCCGCGTGCTGGGCCGCTACGTGCGGGAGCGGCGGGTGCTGTCGCTGCAGGAGGCCGTGCACAAGATGACCGGACGCCCGGCGGGACTCCTCGGACTGCACGATCGGGGAGTGGTTCGGCGGGGGGCCTGGGCGGATCTGGTGGTGTTCGACGCGGAGACGATCGGCTCGGAGGCGACCTGCGCCGCTCCCCGGCGCCCGGCCTCCGGGATCCGCTGGGTGCTGGTGAACGGCGAGGTGGCCTGCGCCTCGGGAGAGCCGCCGCCGGGGGCGCGCCCCTCGGGGCGGATCCTCCGCAGGCAAGGGTGAGCCGCCCCCGGCGCGGGCCTCAGCGGGAGCGGGAGGGCGGAGACAGAGGGGCGAGGGGGGCCGTCACCGCCCTGGTGTTGTAGAGATCGAACCACTCCATCATCCCTTCCCGCTCGAAGGGGAAGCCCTCGCCGGCCGGAGGCGGGTAGGCGCTCATGGCGTGCCAGGGGAGCGGGAAGACGCCGTCGGGACGCGCCGAGTGGACGTCCATGTCCTTGCCGAAGCCGTCGGCGTGCAGCAGGTAGTCCCGCCGCCACCCCGGCGGCAGAGGCGGCAGGGACGCGGCCGGGAAGACGGCCGCCACCTCGTCGCCGGGCCGGGTGATGACGTACCGGTCGTCCACCGCCGCCAAAAGCTCGCGCACGTCGCCGTGGCGGGTGAACAGACCCACGTGCCCCTTCCAGTGCACCGACGGCTCATCGCGCGCGTAGTCGTACTCCTCGGGGCGCTGCCCATCCGGGAGCCGCAGGGCGGGGAACCCGCGGAAGCGCAGCACGGCGCTCGACGCCTCCACCGCGGTCAGGACCGGCGGCGGGCCCCAGGCGTCAGCCACCCGCACCTCGTCCCAGAAGATCCGCATGCTGGTGCCGATGCGGACCAGCCTGGTCCCGGCGGGGAGCCTGCCGGTCAGATCGACGGTCATGGCCTTGGGCAGGCCGCCGGGAAAGCCGATGGAGGGGAGAGGCCGCACCCAGCGCCCACGCCGCGTGCCGGAGGGGGTGGCCACGACGTCGGGGCCGGACCGATCCGACTCGTCCAAAGCCTCCAGATAGGGCGGGGTCAGGGTCAGCCCGGCCTGCGACGCGGCCACGTTGCTGGTGGAGTCGGCGTAGTCGATCCATCCGTAGAGCACCAGGAGCGCCGGCCCGCCGTCCGGCAGGGGCCCGAGATCGAGCGTGAGGCGGTGTTCCTCGGCGTAGCCGCGGAACCTCCGTCCTCCGTCCTGCGCCGGCCGGCCTGCCGGCCCGGCGTAGCGGCGGTCGCGCGCCGAGACCACGTCGAGGACGTCCCTCCCGGCGTCGTCCAGGGCCGCCGCCGGGGGACGCGCTCCCCGTATGGAGAACGTCCTGAACGGCTGGAAGGGAGGACCCGGCAGCAGCTTCTCGTCGGGGAGGACCTCGGTGTCGGCCGGGTGATCCACCGCCAGCAGGCGCGCCCGGTCGAAGAAGATGGTCTCCTCCAGCTGGTTGACCATCCGGATCTCGAGCCGTCCGTCCTTCTCCCTCAGCCGGCTCCCTTCGATGGGAACGTACTCGTCGGTGTCGGGATGATTGAAGGCGCCCGACCCGGTGCGGTACCCCAGCGCCGCCCCGCCCAGGAAGTCGGAGACGAAGGCCATCTCCCGGCCGTTCCAGGCGTACAGGATGGGGCAGGAGGAGCCCTTGCGGTCGAGCTCCTGCACGGCGAAGACCTCGCCCGCCTTCACCTGCACCTCGTCCTGCAGCACCCCTCCCGGCCACAGCAGCCTGAGGGTGTCCACGTGCCCGCGCGGCCCCAGCCCGAAATGGGGGATGAGGGAGCTCTGCGACAGGTATCCTGAGCCGGCCTGCACCTCGATCTTCTGCCAGAGCCGGCCCGCCTTGACCTCGATCTTGGTCCCCACCCCCGGACGGTTGCTGTGGAGCCCCGAAGGGGCCACCCGGATCCAGTTCCCCTTGTTCCCGCCGTCGTTGCGCAGCAGGGTGGGGCGTCCCCCGGCGTTGGTGATCACCACGTCCAGGTCGCCGTCCTGGTCCAGGTCCGCCACCGCCAGGCCCCGCCCCCCGCGCGAGCGCACGGCGTCCGCGCCGGTCGGAGGCCCGGCGTCGGTGAAGCCCCCTTCGCCGTTGTTGCGGGAGACGAACAGCGCCGGGCCTTCCGTCTCCCCGTTCACCGAGAGGAGGTCGAGGTACCCGTCGTTGTCCACGTCGGCGAAGGCCACGCCGAAGCGAGGCACGGCGACCTGCGTGGTCAGCTCGGCGATCGCCGACACGTCGAGGGCGAACAGCCCCGCTCCTCCCGACGACGAAGCGCCCGGTATCTGGCCGAGCATGTTGCGGAACAACTTCGGGGGCCCGCCGTCCAGGGTGGTGGCGGCCAGGTCCATCCATCCGTCCTTGTTGTAGTCGCCCGAGGCCAGGCCGATGATGGAGGCCGCCGTGGGGAGCCCCGAAGCCCTGCCCAGATCACCGAAGGTGCCGTCGCGCAGGTTGGAGTAGAGGGTGGACCCGTCGGCCGGGGAGGCGAGGGCCAGGTCGATGTCCCGGTCGTTGTCGAAGTCGCCGAAGACCCCTCCCGTGGCCCGGCGTCCGCCGTGATCCAGCCTGGACGCTTTCCCTTTCTCGGCGAAGGTGGGCGCCGGCGCCACGCCGTCGCTGGGGGGGCCGCCCGTGTTGAGCAGCAGCAGGCCGGGAGCCCCGGGCCATCCCTGCGGGAACGGCCCCGCCTGTCCGGAGGCCGGGGCCGAGAGCAGTCCCGCGGCATGGATGTCCAGATCCCCGTCGTGATCCACGTCGGCCAGGACGATCCCGCCGAGCGCCCCTTGGGCCCGCACGGAGGCCAGCCGGCTCTCCTCGGTCGCGTCGCGGAAGCGCCCTTTGCCGTCGTTGAGGTGGAGCACCACCCGATCGAGCAACCCGGCCACCAGGTCGAGATCGCCGTCGCCGTCCATGTCGCCGAAGGCGGCGGACAGCGACGTGGCGGCGATCGAGGGCCGGCCCGGGGCGGCGGCGAAGCGCATCCCCCCCTGGTTCAGGTAGAGCGCCGAGGGGGCCTTGCCGTCCGCGCCGGCGTTGGGAAAGAAGAGGTCCTCCCGGCCGTCGCCGTCCACGTCCCCCACCGCCACCCCCGACCCGAGCGCCGGCAAAAGCGTCTCCTCCAGGTAGCGGCGCGCCTCGTCGCCGCTCAGGCCCTTGCGCCGCAGCGCCTCGTAGCCTCCGCTGCCCTGGTGCTCGAAGGAGAGCCCCGAGCCGGCGCTCACGTCCACCAGCGTGACCCGGCCCGCCTCCAGGGGGGGGACGAGCCCCGACGCCGGTCCCAGGTCCTCCATGGCGAAGGAGTACTTCCCCTGCTCGCCGTAGCGCAGCCCCACGGCCGGGGTGGCCCCGGCTCCGGCCTGCAGCTCACGGTGCTTCTCGATGTACTGCTTGCCCTTCTCCATGTCCCCCTTGGATATGTAGGCACGCCCGAGGCTGTAGTAGGCGGACAGGAAGTTGGGATCGAGCCGCAGCACCGCTTCGAACTCCTGGATCGCCTTGTCGAAGTCGCGCTGGGCCACGTGCAGGCTGCCCACGTGGTAGCGGATGTCGGGATCGCGCGGGTCGAGAGCGAGGGCCTTCTGCCCCTCCACCAGCGCTTCGGCCGGCCTGCCCTGCAGCTTGCCGATCATGGACAGGTTGAAGTGCGCGTGGATGCTGGCGGGATCGAGCTCCAGCGCCTTGCGGAAGGCGGCGATGGCGTCCTCGTAATGCACCTGGGCCAGGGCGGCGATGCCGGCGTTGACGTGTCCCGGGACGTAGCGCGGATCGATGGCCAAGGCCTGCCGGAACTGCTTTTCCGCTTCCGCCGGCTTGTACTGCGCCAGGTAGGCGATCCCCAGGTTGTTGAGCCGGATCACCTCGTCGGTCCGGTCCGCCGCCCGGCCGGGCGGGCTCTGGCCCGGAAGCGAGCCGGCGGTGAGCAGAGCCAAGGCCGCGGCTGCGGCCGGCGCCAGCAGAGCCGCGCGGCGCGCTGCGGAAAGGCGGGGAGTCATAGGGCGCGCATTATAGTGAAGCGTTTCTCCGGACCGCAACCGCGAAAGAAGGCCCGGGACGGCCCTTTTCGCGCGATCGACGCTCCCGGCGTCTTGACTGCCGGCCGGGCAGGCCTATATTCGACGCCGCCTCGAACCCACCCGGAGGGGAGACGCGTGGGCTCCACCCCGTCGGTCCTCATCGCCGACAACAATGATTTCTATCTCCAGTCGATCGGCGATCTCTACCGCGAGCTGGGGTTCGAGGTCCGCACCGCCCGCGATGGCATGGAGGCGCTGCAGCGGATCCGGCAGCGGCGCCCCGATCTCCTCGTGCTCGATCTGATCATGCCCCGCATCGACGGCGCCCAGCTCTGCGCCCTGATCAAGGCGCGGCCGGAGCTGTCGCCCGTCAAGGTGATCATCCTGTCCGGGATCCTGGCCGACGAGATCCAGGACGTGGAGTCGATCCGGGCCGACGCCTACGTGGCCAAGATGCCCTTGGCCCAGATCGCCGCCGCGCTGAAGGCCATCAGCTCCGATCTGCTCGGCGGCGCCTCTTCGGACGCCCCGCTCATCTACGGATTCGAAAAGATGTACCGGCGGGAGGTGGTGCTGGAGCTCCTGCAGCAGCGCCGGACCCAGCGGGCCATCCTGGACTCCCTCTCGGAGGGGATCGTGGAGCTGTCGGAAGACGGGCGGCTGCTGGCCGTCAACGACCCCTTCGAGCGGATCGCCGGCCGTTCCGAGAGCGACCTCCTGTCGTTGACGCTGGAGGAGGTCCTGCCGGGCGCCTCGGCCGAGGTGGCCTCCCTGTTCCAGACGCTGGCTTCCGGCTCCAGCCTGGCCGCCTCGGAAGCGGCGCACCGGGGGCGGGATCTCTTTCTCAAGCTGCACCGGCTGGCCGCCGAGGAGGACGAGGATCGGCCGCTGCGCCAGGCGATGAAGGAGGCGGCCGGACAGGGGCTTGCGCGCGCTCCCGCCCGGCGGCCCGGCTTCACCCTCCTGGTGGAGGACGTCACCGATAAGGTGAAGGCCGAGCGGGATCGGGAGGCGCTGCGGGCGCGCCTGGCGCAGTCCGAGAAGCTCTCGGCGATCGGACTGCTGGTGTCGGGGCTGGCCCACGAGCTCAACAACCCCCTCACCAGCGTCTTCGGCTACGCCCAGCTCCTGAGGCAGCGGCACCCCGACGCCCGGATGCAGGCCGATCTCGGCCAGATCGTGGAAGGAGCCCGTCGCTGCCGCACCATCGTGGAAGAGCTGATGTCGTTCGCCCGCGGCGTGCGGCCTCGCAAGGAGCCGCTCGACCTCAACGCCGTGGTGCTCGACGTCACCGCGTCGCACCGGGACGCGCTGAGCGCGGCGGGGGCCCGGCTCTCGCTGGACCTGGCCCCGCGCCTGGGAGAGGTCATGGCCGACCGCGCGCTGATCGCGCAGGCCTTGGACCACGTGCTGGACAACGCCGTCAAGGCGCTGGCCGAGGCCCGGGGCGGCCGCCTGGTGACCATCGCCACCTTCGAGCGCGAGGACCGCGCCGTCATCGAGGTGGCGGACAACGGCCCGGGGATCCCGGAGGAGCTCCTGGGCAAGGTCTTCCAGCCCTTCTTCACCACGCGGCGCGTGGGGCAGGGAGCAGGGCTGGGTCTGTCCGCCGCCTACGGGATCGTGCGAGCCCACTCCGGATCGCTGACCGCCTCCTCGCGGCCGGGGGGCGGCGCCGTGCTGCGCCTCGGCCTGCCTCTGGCCGGCGCCGGGCAGCACGAGTCCGGCCCGGCCGGCGAGTCCGAGGAGGCCCTCCCCCGCGGATGCCGCGTGCTCATCGTGGACGCAGAGACGGTGGTGGTGGAGCTCCTGGCGGACTTCTTCGAAGGGATGGTCGAGCGCATCGACACCGCGGCCACGGGGCATGAGGGTCTGCGCAAGGCGAGGACGGCCTCCTACGATCTGATCCTGGCCGACGTGGGGATGCCCGACCTGCCGGGAGAGCGCTTCTGGCGCGAGCTGGCCGCGGAGCGCCCCGAGGCCATGAACCGGCTGCTCTTCCTCTCCTCGGGGGAGCCCCCGGCCGAGCGGCGCGCGTTCCTGGAGGCCACCGGCGCCGCCTGCCTCATGAAGCCCTTCTCCCTCGAGCAGCTCGCCTCCCGGGTCCGGGCGATCCTCCGCAAGACGGAGACCGGCCGCGCGGTCTGACGGCACCGTTCTTCGCGCCGGGACGGCCGAGGCGTCCGCCGGCCGTTCAGAAGAGGATCCCCAGGCCGATCTGGAAGCGGCGGCCGAACCGCCGCTCGCCGTCGATGGCGTCCCCCCCGCGCGCGTCGACCTGCCGCAGGACCAGATCATCGGAGCTCAGGATGTTCTGCGTCTCGATGAACCCCGACAACTCCGCCGTCCGGGCGCGGATCCGCTTCTCCAGTCTCAGGTTGAGGGTGACCTGCGACTCGTTGCGCTGGTCGTTCTTCTCGCCCGTCACCGAGACCACGCGCTGGGGCGTGACCGTGCGTGCGTCGTCGTAGTCTTCGACGTTGAGGACGATGCTGTAGGGGATCCCCGACGCCCATTGCAGCACCGCTCCCAGAAGCACCCCTTGCTTCAGGTGGGTGATGCCATGCCACTTGAGGACATGCCGCTGATCGAAGTCCAGGAACCCTCGGACCGGGTCGCTCACCGCCGGGTCGTTCCCCGCCACGTCGGCGAACGATTCGGCTTCTCCCCGCGCCCGGGAGCAGGTGTAGGCCAGCTCCATCTGCCAGTTGTCCCTCAGGCGCCGCCGCAGCTTCACCTCGAGGGCCCGGTAGCTGGATCCGTTGGCGTTCTCCACGCGGAGGATCTGGTTGAAGTAGGGGTTGAGATGGTAGAGATCGATGGCCCCGTTCGGGCGCGACACCGCGGTGGGCATGTTGGGATCCACGAACCCGAACCGGTCCAGCTCCAGGTGGCCGCCGTCGCCGCAGACGTCGCTGGGGTCGACACCGAAGCTCTCCTGGAACTGATCGCAGGTGATATGGTTGCGGTCCACGTCCTGAAGGAGCTTCCTCCCCTTGCGGCTGATGTAGCTCACTGCGAACGACCACTCGGGAGCGATCTCCCGCTCCAGCCCGAGGGTCCATTCGTCGGTGAAGGGGGTCTCCAGATCCCGGTCCGCTTCCGAGATGGAGACGGCATCGGAGAGCGGCAGGGAGAGCTCACCGGCCTCGGCCTGGTTGGTGACTCCCGAGAGAAGCCAGGTCGCGGTGTAGGAGAAAGGCTGCTGGCCGGTGGCCAGAGTGGCCAGGAACAGCCGGTCGTGGTACCTGGCCCAGGTCGCGAACGACTTGGTCCGCCCGTCGGAGAACGGGTCCCAGGAAAGGTTCAGCCGTGGAGCGGCATGGTCGTTGGAGACGTGGAAGGAGTTGCGGATCAGCTCCGATCCCCGGGTGAACGGATCGTTGATGGCGGCGATCTCGTGAGTCTCGAGCACTCCGTTGCCGTTGCGGTCGAGCTCCAGGGCGGGGTCGCCGGGGGCCGGACGGAGTTCCGCGGGAAGGGCCCCATCGCGCCTGCCGGGGGTCCTGGATGCGGTGCAGCTCAGGCCGGCGGCGTTGCAGACCAGATCGAACCGACGGAGCGCCTCCCGTGACTCCTCCAGCGCGCTGAAGCGGGTTCTCCCGGTGCTGTCCGCCTCCTCATGGTCGAAGCGGACGCCGAAGTTGAAGGCCAGGTTGGGCCGGGGCTTCCATGAGTCCTGCGCGTAGAAGCCCACGTGCAGACCGTCGGCGTGGCGGCGGGCCGAGACCGGCTCGAAGACCTCCAGCAGAAGCGTGCCGAAGCGCGTCCCGAGAGGAGGAACGGGGAAGAGCGGGATCCCGCAGTCCCTGAACTCGCACGATCGGTCGGTCAGGATCGGGTTGTGCACCGCCTCTTCCTCGTACCGCTCCGCCGAGGCCTCGAAGCCCGACTTGATGAAGTGCTGGCCCATCCGGTCCTCGACGGTGTAGGCGAGATCGGTCTTGAGGGTGGTCCGGTTGAGCCCCTGGTTGCCGCGGATGCTGTAGGCGCCCCCTTCGGTCACCGGACCGCGGGTCCGGCTCGTTCCCAGCGTGTCCTCCTGGAAGAACCGGTGCAGCGAGTCCTCCCCCCGGCAGTTCCGCAGGGTGCACGGGAGCGGAACGGACATCTCCGAGCCGGCCACGGTGACCCTCTCTATGGGAAGACTGCGGAACGCCTCCGACACCGGCTCGATGTCGGTTCCGGCCGACAGGCGGGAGACGAGAGTGGACATGAGGAGATCCGGCGAGACGATGGAGGTCCAGGTGGCCTGGGAGAGAGTCCCCCCGGTCTCCATGAAGAAGTCCGTCTCCGGCCGTATCACCGGCCCGATGTGGTTTCCGCTCGTCCGCAGGGGATCGAAGTTCACCTGGAAGGCGAGCTTGCTCTGCGGGGTCGCCTGCAAGGTCAGCTTGCCGAAGCCTCTCCAGCCCTCGGCCTTCCGGATCACGAACGGGCCGTCGGCCAGGGCGACCGGCGTCTCGTTGTCCAGGCGATCCACCGCCGCGAAGTACCAGAGCCGGTCTCTGACCACGGACCCTCCCAGCGTGGCGGTCACGACGGTGTCGCTGAAGGACGGCTCCTCCCGCCGCTCGCTGTTGGCGCCGGCCCCGTCCAGGAAGTTCGATCGGACGAACAGCTTCAATGAGCCGTCTGTCTCGTTGCCTCCCGACTTGGTCACGACGTTGGCGAAGCCGCCGTCGCTGCGGCCGAACTCCGCGGGGGCCGCGCCGGTGATGACCTCCACTTCCTGGATCGCCTCCAGGTTGACGGTCTGGGCGAAGGCTCCGGTGAGGGGGTCGGTGGCGTTCGTCCCGTCGATGCGGAGCTGCAGCCCGGTGTCCCGGGCGCCACGGACGTTGAACCGCCCGTCGCCGTCGGTGTCGGTCACTCCGGGAGCCAGCGCCAGCAGGTCCGAGAACTGGCGGCCCACCAGCGGGACCGCCTCGATGAGCTCCTGGTTGAACGTGCTGGAGGAAGTGGAGGCATCGAGGCGGACGGCGGACGCCTCCGCCTCCACGCGCACCGACTCGCGCAGCTTCGCCGTGGGGGTGAGCGTCACGGACAGCGGCGACCGGCCCGCCTGCGCGTCGAGAGGCCCCAGGACAACCGTGGCGTAGCCCTCGAGAGCCGCCCGGACGAAGACCTCGGCCGCTTCCCCGGGCAGCGCGGCTTCGAATCTTCCGTCCGGTCCGCTCATCGTCCTGGCCCACGTGCGCCGCAGCTCCCGATCCCCCACCACGATCTCCACGCCGGCGAGGGGGGCGCCGGCGTCGTCGGCGACCTTGCCCCGGAGCGGGATCGTCCCCTCGTCCGCCAGGGCGGCGAAGAGCAGGATGGAGGCCGGGAGCTTCATGCCGGGTCCCTTCAGAAGTGGAAGCGGAGTCCGAGCGAGGCCGCGGCGCCGCCCAGCTCGATCTCCCCGCCCTGGATGAGGAACGTCCCCGTGGGGTCGTCGAACTCGCTGAAGGGCTCGTTCCTGTAGCACAGATCGTCTCTGTGGCCGTCTCCATCGAAATCGCCGACGTTGCCGGGGGAGCACTTGTAGGTCCCCCGCGATGCGTCGTCCGGATCGATGAGGGGGTTGGGGAACAGGCCGGCGTCGTTGAAGATCCGGAGGGAGCCGTCGGGCCGGAAAAGCTTCTCGGAGAAGATGGAGAGGGTGATCTGATCCTCCCGGCGGTCGAAGCGCAGGTCGACGGCGCCCTTGGTGAACACCGCGCGGACCGACGCCACCACGCTCACCCTCTCGCCGGCGAACCACTCGATCCCCGCGAGCAGGTGCCAGGCGAACGCGTCTTCGGCGGAAGGCAGGAGCCGGAAGGGCATGGAGACCAGACCCTGCGCATGGGTCAAGGGTGAGGCCGTGACGAGCGGAGCTCCGTTCTCGTCGGCGACCGAGCGCACCCTCAGGCCGGCCAGCCGGTCGTTGAGCGCGTGGAGCTCGTCGTCCGGCTCGAACTCGGCGTGGATCATGCCGGCCCCGGCACCCAGGAAGGGATTCACCGTCCGGTCCTTCCGGAACCTTCCGACCAGGGAGAGGGACACGGGGATCTGGAGGAGCGACCCCGCGGCGACGGGATAGGAGAGCCGCCGGTTCTCGATGCCGGTCAGGAAGTTCGGCGTCTGGGGGTTGACCGGAACCGGGAACCGGTCCTCGAGGAACGCGTCGACGGGCCCGACGTCGGTCTGGAACCATCCCGCGTCGAGCTGCAACGCCAGGACGTCGCTCATCCCGTAACCCGCCGACAACGCATAGCCGGCACCGTCCTCGACCTTCCCTGCGCGTTTCTGGAAGTCCGAAGGCCGCGGGTCCGAGGGCATCGACGCGTTGCTCCGGATGTCGTCGGAGGTGACGTGGAATCCGGCCGACGCGGAGACGTACCACAAGCCCTTCACGTCCTTGGCCTCGGCGCCGCCGGGGCCCAGGATGGCCGTGGCGAGGAAGGCCGTGACAGCACGCCGACGATGCATGGCGGTCCAAATATACTTCCGGTTGCGCCTTCCGGAGCCCTGATTATGGATGGAGGGCTCGGCGGGCGCCGCAACGGCTCACCGGCCGCCTGCTAGAATGAGGTCCCCATGCGCGCCCCAGGCAAGGCCACTGCGCCGCTTCGCCCCAGGACCATCGCCCTCCGGCGTCTCGACACCCCCCTGGGGGCCGTCTGGATCGCGGAGGAAGGGCGCCGCCTGGCCGGGATCCACCTCGGGCCCTCGGCGGGCCCGCTGCGGCGGGACCTGGCGCGGCGCCTGCCCGGCTCCCGCGTGGTGCCGGCGGGGCGGACGGCGCGGAGCGCCGCGGCGTCCCAGCTCGCGGAGTACTTCGCAGGGCGCCGCACCCGCTTCAGCGTGGCCTTCTCGCTGGAAGGGCTCTCGCCGTTCACCCGCCGCGTCCTGGAAGCCGCCGCCACGATCCCTCATGGCGCCATCGTCACGTACGGCGAGCTGGCGCGGCAGGCCGGGCGCCCCCTCGCCGCCCGGGCCGTGGGCGGGGCTCTGCACGTCAACCCCTTGCCGATCGTCATCCCCTGCCACCGGGTCGTCGCCTCCGGCCCCTCGGGGCCGAGGCTCGGCGGGTTCGGGGGAGGCCTGGCGCGCAAGCGCGCCTTGCTGCGGCTGGAAGGGGCGCCGAGGCTGGCCCCGTGAAAGTCCTGCTCCTCTACAAGTCGGGCCGGCCCGGGGCGGGGGACTACTTCGCCAGGATGATGCCGGTCGGCCTCGGCTGGATCCACGCCACGCTGCGCGCGCACGGGGTCGACTCCTCCCTGGCCAACCTCAGCCGGGTCTCCTGGGCCGAGGCCGCGCGCCTGCTGCGCCGCGAGCGGCCCGGGGTGGCCGGGATCACCCTGTACACATTCAACCGCCACGCGGGGCTGAGGCTGGCCGCGCTGGCCAGGAAGGCCAACCCGCGCTGCGTGGTCATCGTGGGAGGTCCCCACGCCACGCATCTGGGAGCTTCCATCCTGCGCCACCATCCCGAGGTGGACGCCGTGGCGCTGGGGGAAGGGGAGCTTACGATGCTGGACGCGGTGCGCGCGGCGGAGGCGGGACAGCCCCTGTCCGGCGTCGCCGGACTGATGGTGCGCGGCGCCGGCGGGACGCCCCGGCCGACGCCGCCCCGCCCCACGGTGGCCGACCTCGACTCGCTCCCGTTCCCCGCGGCGCACTACGCCGGGCACCACCTCGACGTGGAGGCGGAGTCGTCGTTCGTCATCACCTCGCGCGGCTGCCCGGCGCGCTGCACCTTCTGCAACACGCCTGACTTCTGGGGGACCAGGATGCGGTTCCGCTCGGCCCGCCACATGGTCGAGGAGATCCGGTACCTGAAGGAGACGCTGGGACTTCTCTTCGTCAACGTGCGCGACGACACCTTCACCGTCAACAAGAGACGGGTGATCGAGTTCTGCCGCCAGCTCATCGACGCGGGATTGCACGTGCGCTGGAGCTGCCAGTCGAGGGTCAACGCCATCGACGAAGAGAGGCTGGCCTGGATGCGGCGGGCCGGCTGCGACCACATCCAGTACGGCATCGAGTCGGGCTCACCGGCGCTGCTGGCCCGCCTGGCCAAGGACATCAGCGTGGAGGAGATACGGCAGGCGGCCGCGGCCACCCGCCGGGTCGGCCTGACGCTGTCGATCTACCTGATCAGCGGGATCCCCGAAGAGACCGAGGAGGACGTCCGCCTCACCCAGGAGCTGCTGGAGGAGATCCGCCCGCACGACGGTATCGTGGCGCCGCTGGCCGTCTTCCCGGGCACGCATCTCTACGAGGAGATGAAGCGGGCCGGCCGGATCGCCGACGACGACTGGATCGCGGAGCCCCGCGACACCCTCTACGCCATGGGAGGGGAGAAGGCGAAGCGTTCCTTCCGCCGCCTCACCCGGATGTGCGGGAGGATCGGCAGGGCCGCGCGCTACACGCGGGCCGAGCTGGAAGAGCACAAGCGGCGGCTCCCCGGCGCGTGGCCGGCCTGGCTGGCTTCGGCCGAGGCCTACGAGGAGGAGGGGCGGGCCGGCCCGGCGCTGCGGGAGTACGAGGCGGTCCTGGAGCTCCATCCCGGCCATCCCTGGGCGCTGATGGGGACGGCCCGCGTGCTGGCGGCCACCGGCGACCAGGAGGGAGCCCGGCTCTGCCTGGACCAGGCGGCCGCGTCCGTCCCGGGCAGCAGCCTGATCGCCTCGATGCGGGAGGCGCTGGGTCCCGTCCCCGGGCGTGGCCCTGGACGGCGCGCCCGCCGCGCCGTCACGGTGGGACCGTGAGCGGGCCGGCCCATCGGGTGGAGTTCTTCTTCGACTTCTCCTCCAGCTACTCCTACCTGGCCGCCACGCAGATCGAGGAGATCTGCGCCCGCCACCGCGCGGAGGTGTCGTGGCGGCCGATCCTCCTGGGGCCGATCTTCCAGCGGATCGGAAAGGTCCCCCTCTTCCAGCGCGGACCCGAGTGGGCCTACGCCCGCCTGGACATGGAGCGCTGGGCGGCGCGCTACGGCGTGCCGCTGAAGATTCCTCCCATCGTGCCGGTGCACAGCCTGGCCGCCGCGAGGGGCTTCCATGCCGCCCGCGAGGCGGGCAGAGGGGGCGCTTACTGCCGCAAGGTCTTCGACGTCTGCTGGGGCCAGGGTCAGGACGTGGGGGAGCACGAGGTGCTGCGCGGCGTGGCCGCGTCCCTGGGGCTCGATCCGGACGGCTTCATGGAATCCACGCGGCGCACGGAGGTGAAGGAGTGGCTGCGCGGCGAGGTGGAGGAGGCGGCCCGCCGGGGCGTCTTCGGGGCTCCGACCTTCTTCGTGGGAGACGAGATGTTCCACGGCAACGATCGGCTGTTCATGGTGGAGGAGGCTCTGGCCCGCGCCTCCGCCCCCGGGGCGCCGGCGGCCGCCGTGACGCCCTACAACCGCTGGTTCGGGATACGCTGCCTGGAGCGGGAGCAGGGCCGCGCCGCGTACGAGCTGCTGGTGACTTCCAGGATGCTGAACCAGCGAGGCGTCGCCCATGGAGGTGCGGCGATGTCGCTGCTGGACACGGCGCTGGGGGGCGCGGTGGTGTCGGGCATCGCCCCTCAGGAGTGGTGCGCCACCCTGGAGCTGTCGGTGCAGTTCCGGGAGCCCCTGCGCCGGGGCGCGGCCGTCGCGCGCGGGAGGCTGGTCAAGCGCGGCCGCTCGGCCGCCTTCGCCGAAGGGGAGATCGTGGACGCGGGCGGGAAGGTCCTGGCCTCCGCTCACGGCACCTGGTACATCTGGCCCTCACGCCCGCCCGTCTGAGCGGCGCCGGGCGTCAGCGCGGGGGGCCGGCGCTTCGCGGCGCCGGCGACGGCGCTCCCAGCCACTCCAGGTAGCGCCCCATCTCGTACCCCTGGGTGGTGGACCGGGCCAGCCTCTCGCCCAGCGGCAGCGACTCCCCGCCGGAGAAGCAGGCCTCGATCAGATACGCCGCCGCCCTTCCTTCGCGCACCCTCCCGTCGCCGAGCTTCTCGCGCAGCAGGGCGTGCACCTCCTGGGCCACCGCGGGGGCCAGCAGCCCGTTGATGGAAGTGCCCGGGGCTTCGATGTAGGCCCAGGTCGCCGGCCAGGGGAGGGGGAGCGACGGGTCGAGCTTCAGACCGATCGACTTGAAGTAGAGCAGGCGCCAGCGCTCGTCGAGATCCGCGTCGGGGTTCACGTACATGGTGAACTCGAATCCTTGATCCAGCAGCCGGCGCCTCCAGGCCAGCAGCTCGCGCTCCTTGAGGTCCTCGAGATAGGCCTCGGCCTGAGCCGGAGTCATCCCCAGGGCCTCGCGCAGCACCAGCGGATCGTGCAGCCACGCCGCCATCACCTCTCCCATCGCCTCGTCGTACACGGCGTTGCGCGCGCCGGGGATCCAGGGGTATCCCTTGAGCAGGGGCGCCTCGGCGCGGGTGGAGGCCGTCTGGAGCGCCCGGCCCGCCTCGAACAGGACCGTCCTGGCGGTGGGCGGAGGGCGCAGCAGCGTCGCGTGCCGCCCGGGGATCTCCACCGGGAGGCCGATCCCCGGGGCCGGCAGCAGCGGGACCAGGACGGCCTCGGGCTCCTGCTGGAAGCCGATCGCCCGCAGCACCGTGCGCGCCGTCGCCGCCGACCGTTCCGCCCCGTCCAGCTCGGGCACGCCCGTCCCCGCCAGCCGCCGGCGGGAGCGGACCTCGATGGCATGGTCGAGATCCCACGGATCCAGGGCCTCCACCCCCAGAGTCTCCCGCAGGCGCGACAGCAGCGACTCCTGCATCTGCCTGGTCCGGCCGGCGGCGCGCTCGCCGCTGGAGTAGACGACGGTCTGGTCGATGTCGTTGGCTTCGTAGACGAGATGGTGGAAGTACTCCGTGATGGTCCCCCGGGCCTTCACCGCGCGCAGCCGCACCAGCGCCTTCACGTCCTGCTGCAGCTGCCGGCCGGCTTCGGCCAGAGCCAGCCAGGCGCGCTTGCGGCGCGCGCGGTCCGCCGACGTCCTGAGGATCCGCTCCAGCTCCTCGCGGGAGGCCTCGCGGCCGTCGAGGGTGTAGGGGAAGCGGCCCAGCCTTTCGGACAACTCGAGGGTGCGACGCCGCACCTGGGGGTCGAGCTCCACCTGGGCCGCCCGGCGGGTGACCGCCCACAGATGCACCCGGCGCGTCAGCGCCGGGTCCCGGGTGACCGTCCGGCGGTGCAGCCAGCGGGAGAGGACCGCCTCGAGGCGAGGATCGTCGTAGGCCGCCGCCAGACTCTCCCACGCCTCGAGCTCCGCCCGATGATCGTCCTGCGCCTTGCCGGCCAGCCTGCCCGCCACCGCCGCGCCCACGCGGCGAGCGGCCTGCTCCCAGCGTTGCTCCAGATCGTCGAGCACCCGCCGCAACCCGTCCTCGGTGGACAGGTCGGGGATCGGGACATCCTGGGGCCGCGCGGCGGGGGGCGGGGGCGCCGCCAGGGCCGCGGCGACGGCCAGCAGGCCGGCGGCGAAGAGGATCCGGGTGCGCGGTCTCATCCGGCGAACGGTCTCCACCTCTCCTCGGCCGGCGGCGGGGTCAGCAGGGAGACGGTCACCAGCAGAAGGATGGACGCGGCGGCCGCGGGGATCACGATGTAGTCGGTCTCCAGCCAGGGTCTCCCATGGGAGACCTGATGATAGCCGTTGACCACGGTGATGGCGAGAGTGACCGCCATCCCGCCGGCGATGGAGGCCACGCCTCCGGCCGCGGTGGCCCGCTTCCAGAGAAACGCCGCCAGGATGGCGGGGGTGAGGCCCGCCCCCACGAAGGTGTAGGCGGTGAAGGCCATGGCCAGGACGGTGGGGAAGAACTGGAGCATCATGTAGGCCAGCGCGGCCAGCAGGAGGATGAACAGCCGCTGCATGGCCAGCAGCGCCCGGTCGCCGATTCCCGGCGCCAGGAACCGCTGCACCACGTCGCGGGCCAGGCTGGTGCTGGGAGAGAGCAGGAAGGCGTTGGCCGTGGAGATGATGATGGCCACCGCCGCGCACATCAGCAGCGCTCCGGCCCAGAACGGCAGCCCGACCTCCTCTCCGTGCCGGGCCATGTGCAGGATGATCCGCTCCGTGCGCCCTTGCTCTCCCAGCGAGGTGAAGCGGCTGCTCCCGGCCACCGCCAGGACGCAGAGAAGCGTCTCCACCACGATCGTCCCCGCGATCCAGCCGACCACGGCCCGGCGGGCGGCGCTCTCGGACTCGGCGGAGAAGAACTTCTGGTACATGTTGCTCTCGCCCAGCAGCAGCAGGAAGACCGGCAGGAACACCCCCAGCGCCCAGATCCAACCCGGGGGAGCCACCTCCTCCCCCAGCAGGACCATGTGCCGTGCTTCCTGGGGGCCGAACAGGGTGAAGTGATCGGCGGGGAGCGCGTCCCGCACGCCGTCCCACCCCCCCACCCCGGCGATCACCATCGGCACGGCCACCAGGATCCCCGCCAGGATCATGGCGCCGTTGAGCACGTCCAGCCGGATGACGCTCACCATCCCGGCCAGGCAGGTGTACACGGCCACCAGCGCCGCGGTGAGCGTGACCCCCCAGGCCATGGGGACCCCGGCCACCAGCTCCAGCACGATCCCCATCCCCCGGAACTGGTAGCCGGCGATGGTGGTGTAGGCGATGACGATGGTGATCGTTCCCAGCAGCCTGGCCGCCGGGTGGTAGCGCCTCTCCAGCAGGTCGGGCAGCGTGTACTCGGAGAGCCGCCTGACCTTGCCGGCCAGGAAGTAGACACAGGCGATGCCCGCCCAGGCTCCGGCGCCCATCCAGAGCTGGGAGAGCCCGACCCTGTAGGCGAGGCCGGCTCCGGCGATGATCGAGCCGCTGCCGATCCAGGTGCAGATGAGGGTGGCGACCAGCATCCAGGCGGGGGTGCGCCGGTCGGCCACCATGAACTGGTTCTGCGTGGTGACCCGGCGGGAGGCCCGCACGCCGACGACGGCCAGCGCCGCCAGGTAGACCAGCACCACGGCCAGGAAGCGGCCGTCGAGCCCGCCCTCGCCGGCGTCGCCGCTCATGCCAGCAGCGGCGAGAGCTCTGTCTGGATGGGGGGGCCGGTGACGATCGCTTCCCGCTCCCGGACGTAGAGGTTGATCTCGGAGCGGATGCCGAACTCGGGAAGGTACACCCCGGGCTCGATGGTGAAGGCGGTGCGGGGGATGAGGCGCCGTTCGTCGATGGTCTCGAGATGATCGAGGTGCGCTCCGTTGCCGTGCACCTCGTAGCCCAGGTTGTGCCCGGTGCGGTGGGTGAACTGCGGGCCGAAGCCGCGCTGCTCGATGTGCCGCCTGGCCACGTCGTCCACCTGGCGGCCCAGCACCTCGCGCCCGGCGGCGATCTCGGTCTGCACGAAGGAAGCGGCCGCGTCGCGCGCGCCCCTCACCACCTCGAAGACCTGCGCGTGGCGCTGGGGAACGGTGGCGTCCAAGAACGCCGTCCAGGTGATGTCGGCGTAGATCGACCCGGGCCTGTCCTGCCTGGCCCACAGGTCGATGAGCAGCAGGTCCCCGCGCCGGATGGGGGAGGACCCGGAGGCCTCGGGGAGGTAGTGCGGCTGCCCGGCGTGCTCGTTCACCGCCACGATGGGCGGATGGTCCGCGGTGAAGCCCAGGGAGCGGAAGCGATCCATCATGAAGGTCTGGATCTCGAACTCGGTGGCCGGGAGGCCGTGGAGCAGGCGCCGGCGCACCTCGCCGAAGGTGAGATCGACCGTCTCGCGCAGCATGCTCGCCGCCGCCAAGTGTGTGGCGAGCTGTTCCTCGCTCATCACCGCCTCGAAGGTCTGCACCAGGTCCGCCGAGGAGCCCACCTCCACGCCGCAGGCGCGCACCATCTCCAGCGTCCCGCCGTCCACGCGCGACACGTAGGGGATGGCGTTGCGCGGGGAGTACTGCATGGCCACCCGCCCCAGGCCGGCCAGCACCGTCTCCAGGTGCGAGGTGAGCTCCCGCCAGCCGCTGTACAGCAGCGTCCTGCCCGGGAGGTGATCCAGGGCGTCGGCTTCGATCCGGTGGCAGATCCGCACGGGCTCTCCCGCCGCGGGGACGAGGTAGAACCACCGCCGCGTGGCCATCCGATCGGAGCGGAACCGGAGGATCCCCAGGCTGATGGGGTCCAGTCCGCGGAAGTCGTAGAAGAGCCAGCCGCCGAAGGGAGGAGACGACGCGGCCAGAGCGCGCTGGATCGCCGCGATGTCGGGCGCTTCACGCTTCAAGGAACACCATCTCCTTGAGGGAGGACTTCACCACGTAGACGCGCAGGTTGTTGTCGCCGGGGTCGGTGGGAAAGAAGAAGAACCCCCGTTCGCGGTCGCCGTGCGACTCGGCGTAGCCCCACAGGCGCTCGCCGTCCTGGAACTGCAGCGCCACGCGACGTCCCTGCTCCATCACCTTGGTGAAACGGGCCTCGCCGATCTCCCCGACCGTCCCCTTGGGGCGCGGGTGCGCGGGGTTGCCCTCGAAGGTCCGGACGTGGAACACCGCCTTGAGCTCGTCGAGGAAGACCGGGACCGGCCCGGACTCGCCGACGTACGGCTGCAAGGTGAAGGAGTCGCGGGCCGGAGAGAAGTCCCTGGTGTGCCCCTTGACGACGCGGCCGTCCTTGAAGTGCGCGACGACCTTGTCCTCGAAGAAGATCTCGCCCGCGATGCCGATGATGCCCATGCCGCTCCCGGGGGCGCGCTATACTGGGCCGTCTTCCGGAATGCCTTGCAGGCCAAGCGAGGCGCGAACCGCCGTATTCTAGCCGACACCCCCGTCATGTCAACAATGTCCGCTGCGCCGGGACCGGCGTCCACGCCCCGCCGGCGCGTCTGGCCGGTCGGGATCCGGGCGCTCGCCCACCGCAACTACAGGCTCTTCTTCGCCGGCCAGCTCATCTCGGTGATCGGGAGCTGGATGCAGTCGCTGGCCCAGGCCTGGCTGGTGTACCGGCTCACCGGCTCGGAGGTCCTGCTGGGGCTCATCGGCTTCGCCGACCGGGTTCCGGTCTTCGTCCTGGGGCTGGCGGGCGGGCTGGCCGCGGACCGGTTCGATCGCCACCGGCTGGTCATGGCCACCCAGGTGGCGGCCATGCTGCAGGCGCTGGCCCTCGCCGCGCTGGTCATCGGGGGCGCGGCCACGGTCCCGCTGATCTTCGCGCTGGCCGCGCTGCAGGGGGTGATCAGCGCCTTCGATCTCCCGGCCCGCCAGTCGTTCATCTCCACCATGGTGGAGATGGACGATCTCCCCAACGCTCTGGCGCTCAACTCCTCCCTGTTCAACGCGGCACGGGTGATCGGTCCCGCGCTGGCGGGGATCGTGGTGGCCACCCTGGGCGAAGGACCCTGCTTCCTCCTCAACGGGGTCTCCTACCTGGCCGTGATCGCCTGCCTGGCGGCCATGCGCTTCGAGCGCCGGCCCGTCCCCGCGGCCTCGGGGTCCACCCGGACGCACCTGGCCGAGGGGCTCGCCTACGCCTGGAGGACGAAGCCGATCCGGGCGCTGCTGCTGCTCTTGGGGGTGGTCAGCCTCTGCGGCATGCCCTACGCCGTCCTGATGCCGGTCTTCGCGGGAGAGGTCCTGGGAGGAGGAGCCCGGGGACTGGGGACGCTGATGGGGGCCACGGGGGTCGGGGCGTTCGCCGCGGCGGTGGCGCTGGCCCGACGCCGCTCGGTGGCGGGCCTGGGGCGGGTGGTGGCCATGGGATCCATCGGCTTCGGCCTGACCCTGGGGGCGTTCGCCTCGTCGCGCAGCTTCGCCCTGTCCTGCGCGCTGCTGGCGCTGGCCGGGTTCTCCATGATCACCCACGCGGCCGCCACCAACCTGCTCCTCCAGTCGCTCTGCCCCGACCCTCTGCGCGGGCGGGTGATGAGCCTCTACAGCATCATGTTCGTGGGGATGGCTCCCTGGGGGAGCCTGCTGGCGGGAGGGCTGGCCTCGGCCGCCGGCTCGCCGGCCGCCGTCGCCGCCGGAGGGGCCGGGTGCGTGGCGGCCGGCGCGATCTTCGCGGCGCGCATCCCGTCCATGCGCCCTCTGGTGCGGTACCCCATCCCCGAGACGCCCCTGCGCCGGAGCCGGAGCTGACCTGGTGTGCTAGCGTGTCCTGGGCAACGTCCGGAGGAGAACCCATGCGCCCTGTGATCGGAACAGCCCCGCTCCTGCTGGCCGCCGTCCTGACCGCCCCGGCCGCCGCCGGACCGCTCCCGGCGGCCGTCGCCGCCTCCGAGTCGGGCCCCGCGGCGCGGGACGAGGCGAAGGTGGTCCTCAAGGTCAGGGGGATGACCTGCGGCTCGTGCAGCGCCATCATCCGCGAAGAGGTGCGGAAGCTGGACGGGGTGGTTTCCGTGACCGCCGACTACGAGAAGGGGACCGCCACGGTGACCTACCTCAAGAGCAAGGTCACCATCGAGCGGATCGTGGAGACCGTCAACAAGACCGGCTTCAAGGCCACGATGCCGGACAAGGAGTGATCAGGCGACGCTCCCGGAGGCGGGCGCCCCGCGCGCTTCCGGGCGTGAGGCCGAGCGGGAGGCCATGACCGACCGGATCATCGTCGGCGGGATCAAGTTCCACGCGTACCACGGCCTCACGCGGCTGGAGCGCGAGGTCGGCGTGCGCTGCTCCATCGACGTGGAGATGGAGGTGGATCTGTCCCCCGCCATCGCCAGCGACCGGCTGGCCGACACCATCGACTACCGCGAGATCCACCGCATCGTCCTGGAGATCGGGCAGGACCGGCGGTCGTTCCACCTGATCGAGAGCCTGGGAGGGAAGATCGCCGAGGAGATCCTGGCCCGATTCGCGGTCGGCGAGGTCACCGTCAGGGTGCGCAAGGAGACGCCGATCATCGACGGGATCGTGGACTACATCGGGGTGCAGGTGACCAGGCACCGGGCCGCGGCCGGCGGCCCGTCCGCGCCGCCGGCGGGCCGTCTCAGGAGAGCGAAGCGATGAAACCGGGCAGCTCGTCGAGTCCGCGCAGGACAGGCTCTCCTTCCCGGCGCCTGGGAGGCGCGGCGCCGGCGGGCCGATCGAGGAGCACGGCCCGCAGACCGGCCCGGCGGGCGCCCGCCACGTCGTCGTCGGGACGGTCGCCGACCATCAGGATCTCGGATGCGGGGATCCCGAGCCTCCCGGCGGCCAGGCTGAAGATGCCCGGATCGGGCTTCAGCATCCCGCAGTCGCAGGACAGGCAGACGGCCTGCATCAGCGCCGCGATCCCGTCCCTGTCCAGCAGATCGAGATCGAACGACTGGGTGTTGGACACGAGACCCAGGCGAAGACCGTCGCGCGCCAGCCGCCGCAGCGCCGGCAGGGCGTCGGGGTAGAGTCGGTTGGCGTTGCTCGCCGCCCCCCAGGCCAGGACCAGGTCGCGCCGGGTCCAGCCGTTGCCGGGAGGCCGGCCGGTGGCCCGTTCCAGCTCGTCCAGGGCCGCGGTGATCCCGGGCAGGCGCCGGGTCATGATGGTCTCCTCCAAGGTCCGCCTCCAGCCGGGACGCCCCTCCAGCCCGAAGGCGGAGGCCAGCGCCCTGATGGGATGAGGCTCGTGCACGGTGGAGGCCAGGGTGTTCCAGAGATCGAAGCAGACGCCGCGAAGCCGGGGTGCCATGACGCTTCATTCTAGACGGAGGACGACAACGGCGTGCGCGCTGCTGGCCGCGGCGGCCGCCCTGACCGCGGGCCGGGCCCTGGCCGATCCGGCCCGCTCCGTGCGGCTGGGGCCGCTCGCCGAGCGTCCCCGGTCGGGAGGGCGCGTCAGCGTGAGGCTGGCCGAGCCGATCGTGCGGATCGGGCTGGGCGGCGACGGCCGATCGGCCTCGCTGTCGTCGCAGGGAGGGCTTCACATCGTCGACCGGGAGACCGGGCGCGACATCTGGAAGCACCTGCACAAAGGAACGGTCCACGCCGTGCTGGAGACGGGGCGCGAGCCGGCCCCGCCGCCGGTGTTCCGGGTGCAGGTGGCGTCGCTCGCCGAGCGCGAGGAGGCCGACGCGCTCAAGGAGCGCCTGGAGAAGGAGACGGGAGAGGTGGCGCAGGTCTCGCGCAACCCGGACCGCAACGCGTGGCGCGTGCGGGTCGGGCAGCGCGGCTCGCGCGAGGAGATCGCGCAGGTCGAGCAGACGCTGCGCGAGCTGGGGTTCTCGGAGATCTGGGTGGTGCAGGAGGCGGGGCCGGGAGGGCACCTTCCGAAGATCCGGCTGGTGGACGAAGACTACAACGACATGCTCACCGCGGCGCGGGCGCTGCTGGTCCTCCCCGCCGCGGACGGCCGGCCTATCCAGGCGGGGGAGCCGACCTACCGCGGCGTGCTGGAGATCCTGATCACCCCTTCGCGAGAGCTCAAGGTCGTCAACGTCCTGAACCTGGAGGACTACCTCAAGGGCGTGGTCCCCAAGGAACTGGGGCCCCATCTCTACGGCGAGCTGGAGGCGCTCAAGGCGCAGGCGGTCGCCGCCCGCACCTACCTGGAGGCCAACCGCGGGCAGTTCTCCGAGGACGGCTACGACATCTGCGACTCGGCGCGCTGCCAGGTGTACGGCGGGATGCAGGCGGAGCACCCGCTGTCGGACATGGCGGTGGAGCAGACCGCGGGCCTGATCGCCACGTATCAGGGCAAGCCGATCAACGCTCTCTACACGGCCACCTGCGGCGGGCACACCGAGGATCTCAGCAACGTGTTCCGGGAGATGCAGGGCCCTTACCTGCGGGGCGTCACCTGCTATCCCGACGACGAGACGCTGGCGGCCACGCGCCGCGTGATGCAGGGAGCCTGGGGCGGGCCCCCCGTGGTGCTCCCCGGAGGGGAGCGGATCGACGAGGCTCTCGCCATCCTGGAGGTGCTGGGGGTCATCCCGCCGGAGCAGGTCCAGCCCCCCTTCATCACCGGGCCCCTGGAGGCGGCCGAGGCGGGGGAGTGGACGCTGCGCACGCTGGCGGCGATCGGCAAGAAGCCCCCCGCCGGCTTCGCCGCCTCCCGCCCGCTGGCCGACCAGCCGGCGATGGCTTCCTACCTGGTGGAGGCGCTCGGCTGGGGGGACCGCCTCACCATGCTGGTCGATCCGCGGGACCTGCCGGCGTTCGTCGGGCAGCGCGTGCTGTCCGCGGTCCCGGAGGCCTCGCGGGCCGCCCTGGCCTATCTCATCAAGGAGGAGATCCTCCCGCGTCCCCGGGCGTCGGACGCGGCCGCCGCCCTGAAGGAGCCGGTCAGCCGCGCCCTGATGGCGCGGGCGCTGCACCGGCTGGTGCTTCGCTACCAGGCGGCCGGCCTGAAAGCGGCCAAGCACCGGGGGTTCAGGGAGCAGACGATGACGCTGCAATCCGACGACGGGACGGTCTCGCCTCCCGTCGCCTCCAGGCTGCACCTGGCCGTTCGCAGCGATCAGGAGACGGTTGCCGTGCCCGAGCTCCTGCTGCAGGACGGGGACAACGTCGAGTACCACCTGTCGGCGGACGGGGCGGTGGACTACCTCCTGCTGAAGGCGAACCAGCGGGGGGCGTCCGACGACCGCTACACGGTGAACTACCTGTGGGAGGCGCGCGTGCCGCGCGCCGAGCTGGAAACGCGGATCAAGGCCCGGGCTTCCATCGGGCGCCTGATCGACCTGGTCCCCGGGCGGCGCGGGGTGTCCGGGCGCATCGCGGATCTCACCGTGGTGGGGAGCGCCGGCCGTTTCACCTTCCACGGGTTCGACATCGTGAGACTGCTCGGCCTGCGCGAGTCCCTCTTCCTGGTGGACCGGCAGTTCGGGCGCGACGGCGCGGTGGAGACGTTCGTCTTCGCCGGGAAGGGCTGGGGGCACGGGGTGGGGCTGTGCCAGGTCGGCGCCTACGGCATGGCGCTGCGCGGCCGCACCTTCGATCAGATCCTGGGCCACTACTACAGCGGCGTGACGCTGGAGATGGCTCCGGCGCGTTGACTTCCCCCTGGGCGTTCACTACCATCGCTGCGCGGTTTCCGGGGGTTTCCGCCATCGTGCAGACCAAGCCTCTCCGCGGTTCGATAGGCTCACCCGACATCTCCCATCTCGTGCTGGACCTCCAGGGCCGATCGGCGACCGGCCGCCTGCGCGCCGAGCGGGACGGAGTGCGCCGCGACCTCTACCTGCGCGACGGGGTGGTGGTCTGCGCCGACTCCTCCGCCGACACCGACGCCCTGGAGTGGCTGCTGTTCACGGCCGGGGCCCTCTCCGAGGAGCGGCTGACCGACGTGCGCCGGCTCATCGGATCGGGATCGCGCCGCGGCCCGGCCCTGGTGGAGGCGGGGGGGATCACCCCCGCCGGACTCTGCGAATGGGCCGAGCGGCGGGCCTGCTTCCTGGCGCGCGACACCATGACCTGGCGCGCCGGTGAGTACGCCTTCGAGGAGGCGGCGGGGCCCGACCCCGGCGCCATCACCGTGAGGCTCGATCCGCGGGAAGTGGTGATGGCGGCCCTGCGGGAGAGCGCCGCCTGGGCGATGCTGTCGTCGCGGCTGCCGGCCCCGGACGAAGTGCCGCAACCGCTCTCCTGCTGCGTGTCGCTGCTGCCGCACGAAGTCTACGTGCTGTCGCTCGCCGACGGGCGGCGCAAGGTCTCCGAGATCTGCTGGCTCAGCGAGATCGGGGAAGCGGACACCCTGCGCACCCTGGCCCTGCTGGCCACCGCGGGCTGCCTGGCCCCGGCGGGAGGCGCCGCCCCGGCCCGCGAGGACGGCGCCGGGCGGAAGGAGGCGCAGGCGGGAGTCTTCGACGCGCCCCCCGATCTCCCCCCGGGTGATTCGCCCGCCGAGCTGCGCGCCGCCGTCCGCATCTACAACGAGCTGTATGTCTTTCTCTGCGCCCACATGATCAAGGAAGTCGGGCCCATCGCCGAGCAGCTCCTGGACAAGCACATGAGAGAGGTCCGCGACCAGCATGCCGCGCTGTTCGCGCGAGCGGCCGCGGGGCGCGACGGCTCGCTCCCCGAGGACCAGTTGGTGCGCAACGTCAACGCGGCCCGCGACCAGAGCCGAAGGGACATGCTGGTGGCCGGGCTGCAGGACTACCTGCGGGCGATGGTCGTGGCGGTGCGCCGCATCCTCGGCCCGGATCACGAGGCGCAGGTCGTGCGCCGCCTGCGGGAGCTGCGATGCAGCCGCGCGTGAGGTCCCGCGAGGCGCGGCCGGCCACCGGGCGGGAGCGGCTGGCCGGAGCCGCCCTGCTGGGGCTGGCCCTGCTGCTGTGGTGGTGGCTGCGCTCGGCCGGCGCGGTCTGAGGGCGGCGAAGGCCATGCCGGGCGGCGATCTGCTCGTGATCCTGGGCCCCACGGCGACCGGCAAGAGCGAGCTGGCGCTGCGGCTGGCCCGCCGGCTCGGCGGCTGGATCATCAACGCCGACTCCATCCAGGTCTACCGGGGGCTGGACGCCGGATCCTGCAAGCCCTCCCGCGAGGCCAGGCGTCTGGCGCGCCACGAGCTGATCGACGTGGCCGACCCGGCGGAGCCGTTCTCGGCGGGGACCTTCGCGCGGCTGGCCGGCGAGGCGATCGATGCCTGCCACGCCGCGGGAGCCCGTCCCATCGTGGCCGGCGGCACCGGTCTCTACCTGCGGGCGCTGCTGCACGGCATCGCGCCCATGCCGCCGCGCGACGAGGCCGTGCGCGCGGCGCTGTACGCCCGGGCGGCCGCAGGCCCGGTCCCGGCTCTGCACCGGGAGCTGGCGGCGATCGACCCGGTCTCGGCTTCCCGCATCGGCCCGAACGATCTCCAGCGGATCGTGCGCGCCCTGGAGGTGCACGCCCTGACCGGCCGCAGCCTGGAGCATCACATCGCCGCCAGCCGGTTCCGGCCGGGGCGCCGGCCTGCCGTCCTGATCGGCCTGAGGATGGACAAGGCCGCCCTTCACCGGAGGATCGAGGCGAGGGTCGATCGGATGTTCGAGGCGGGGCTGGTGCAGGAGGTGCGGGGGCTGCTGGCCTCCGGCGTGCCGGCTTCCGCCAACGCTCTGAAGGCCCTCGGATACCGGGAGGCGGCCGCCCACATCCGCGCAGAGATCGGGCTGGACGACGCGATCAGGCTGGTGAAGCGCAACACGCGCCGGTATGCTCGGCGCCAGAGGGCGTGGTTCGGCAAGGAAGCCGGGGTCCATTGGCTCGACGTTCCGGACGAAGCCGGGGGGGGCCTCCGGGAGCTGGAGGAGAGGGCGGCCGCCCTGCTCGACGGCTCGGGCAGGGGGGAGGCGGTCGCAGCGAGGGGCGGGCGATGGACAACGACAATTCTCTGAATGTGCAGAACGGGTTCTTCAACCAGATCAGGAAGGACCGCGTCCGGGTGACGGTCACCCTGAACAGCGGGCAGCGTGTCTCCGGAATGGTGAAATCGTTCGACAAGTTCACCTTTCTGCTGGACACCAGGACCGGCGAGCAGATGATCTTCAAGCACGCCGTCTCCACCATCGCCGCCTACCGCGCCCCGGAGCCGGGCAAGGTGGAGAAGCGCGAAGCGCAGGGGTTCGGCAACTTCATCGACTTCGAGGGCAAGAAGGAATGAAGCGTCTCCTCGTCCCCGGGCTGCCGGCGGCCTTGCTGCTCGCCGCGGCCGCGCCCGTCCAGGCCGAAGCGTACCTCCAGGCGCACGCCAACGGGGCCGCCATCGACTGGCTCGACGGCAGCGCGGTGGCGACCGGGCGCGCGCCCATCCTGCGCCCCATCAAGGACCGGCCTCCGCTTTACGAGGAGAACAAGGAAAAGGCGGCCCGCGACGCGCGCGCACGCCTGCTGGAAGCGCTGGCGCAGGCTCCGCTCGACGCCTCACGCCGGCTGGGCGCCGAGGAGCAGGTGATGGCCCGGTACGCGAAGATGCTGGACCAGGAGCCGGCCACGTCGGTCGTCCAGGACGAGGGGCCTTTGTTCCGCGTCTCCATGACCATCGGGCTGCGCGGCGATCGGGGGGTCCTGGGACTGCTCCTCCCTTTGGGCCGGAGCCCGGAGGACGGCGCGGGGGTGACCACGGCGTCGCTGGCGATCCCCGCGCAGGGGGAGGACATCACCGGGCTGGTGATCGACGCGCGCCACCTGACGGAGGACCGGAGGGCGGCTCCCGCGCTCCTTCCCAGGATCCTGGACACGGAGGGCCGCGTCGTCCACGGGCCGGCGACCGTCGATCCGGCCATCGCCAGGCAGTTCGGCCTCGCCGGCTACGCGGTCGCCCGCGAGGGGTCGGAGGCCGTCGGTCGCCGGGCCGGGAGCCGCCCGATCGAGGCGCGAGCCGTGAGGGCGGAAGGGGAGCTGCACAGCGACATCGTGATCGGCCTGCGCGACGCGGAGCGGATCCTGGCCGAAGCGGCCAGGACCCCTTTCTTGAAGGAATGCCGGGTGGTGGTGTTGCTGCCGCAGGCTCCCGCTCCACCGCCGATGACGCCGCCCACCGCCAGGCCCAGGCCCCAGCCGCCGTCGCCGGCCCCCAGGGAACCCCGCGAGCCGCGCTGAGCGGCGGCACGCCGCAGGGGAGCGTGAACCGATGGGACTGACGCTCGCCAACGTCCTGACCATCCTCCGCATGGTGGTCATCCCGTTCTTCATCATGGCCGTGGGGTACAACCGCAGCGGCTGGGCCTTGTCCCTGTTCGTGGCCGCGGGGATCACCGACATGCTGGACGGGCTGATCGCGCGGGTCTGGAAGCAGCAGACCAGCGTGGGGGCCATTCTCGATCCGATGGCCGACAAGCTGCTGCTCACGGCGGCGTTCGTGATGCTCGCGCTGCCCGACCGCCCTCGTGCCTTCCCCGAGCTGGAGCTGGTGAACCGCGTGCCGATCTACGTGGTGATCATCACCATCAGCCGCGACGTGTTCATCTCCCTCATCTCGATGGTCATGTACATGACGCTGGGGAAGACCCGCTTCCCGCCGTCGCTGCCGGGCAAGCTCACCACCACCGTGCAGATCGTGACGGTCTGCGTCCTGCTGCTGGGCAACGTCCTGGACAGAGAGCTCTACTTCATCGGGCCCTTTCTGGTCTGGCTGAGCCTCGCCCTCACCCTGGTCTCGGGGTTCCACTACATCTACCTGGCCACGCGCCTGGCGAACCAGGAGAGCGGGCCGTGAGCGGGCTGCGGACCGCGCTGGCCGTCCTGGCCGTGGTGCTGGCGCTGGCGGGCATCTACCTGGCGGGCAACATCCTCGTGCCGTTCCTGCTGTCGGCGGTGATCGCCTACGTCATGGACCCCGCCGTCTCGCTGGTGGAGCGCAGGACGGGGGCGTCGCGCCAGGTGGCCATCGTGGCGGTGATGGCCGCGCTGGTCCTGGTTCTGGCCGGGATGCTGGCTCTGGCCGTCCCCGAGATGATCTCCCAGATGGCGCGCTTCCACCAGCGGCTCCCCGACTACGCGGCGCAGGTCCGGACGCAGCTCCAGCCGATCGTCGTCTACGTCGACGAGCACTATCCCGGCCAGGTCGAGGCGCTGCGGGCCAAGGCCCTGGAGAGCGTGCAGGGGTTCCTGCCCACCCTCGGCGGCTGGGTTGCCACCGGAGCTCTCGGCGTGCTCACCAGCGTCGTGCGGCTGGTGGTCTGGACCCTCACCATCGTGGTCATCCCGGTGTTCGCCTACTACCTGCTGGCCGATCCCGCCGAGCTGAGGGAGGCGGCGATGGCCCTGGTGCCCAAGGCCATGCGTCCCGGCGTCGTCCGCCAGGCGGTGGAGGTGGACCGCGTGCTGAGGGCGTGGGTCAGGAGCCAGCTCACGGTGGCCCTGCTCCTGGCCGTGATCTACTCGGTGGGGCTCACCGTCCTCGGCGTCCCGCTGGGACTGCTCATCGGCGTGGTGGGCGGGCTGGCCAACATGGTCCCCTACCTGGGCCTGGTGGTCGGCTTCCTCCCCGCGGCGCTGCTGGCCTTTCTCGACGGGGGCTCCTGGCTCCAGCCGCTCCTGGTGGCCGGGGTGTTCATCCTGGGGCAGGTGCTGGAGGGGACGGTGATCTCCCCGCGGGTCATGGGGAGCGGCCTGGGGCTCCCTCCGGCCCTGGTGCTGCTCGCCGTGCTGGTGGGCGGGGAGCTGTTCGGCTTCACCGGGCTCCTGCTGGCCGTCCCCACCACCGCAGCAGCCATCGTCCTGCTGAAGGACGTGCGCAGGCAGTACGACCGCGTCGTCCCCGCGCCGGCGGCCGCGCGCCGCCCGCTGAGGCGCCGCCGGCCTCTTGCCTGAGGGCCGCCCGGTGGACTCCCGCACCCTTGACGCCCTCGAGTTCGGCGCCCTCAAGCGCCTGATCGCGCCGCACGCGCGCACGCCGATGGGGCGGCGCGCCCTCGAAGCGCTGTTGCCGGCCGCGGGAGGAGAAGAGATCGGGCGGCGGCGCGAGCTGACCGCCGAGGCGCTTCGCTGGAGCCGGGACGGCGGCCGTCTCGGCCCCGGCCCGCTGGACGATCCGCAGCCGGTCGTGGAGCGGCTGCGCCCCGAGGGGAGCGTGCTGGATCCGCTGGAAGTGGCCCGGCTCACCGGCGCTCTGGCGGCGGCGGGGTCGGCGCGCCGCGAGCTGGCTGCGGCCGGAGCCGGCTTCCCTGCGTTGTCGGAGCTGGGAGCGTCGCTGCCCGACCTCGACGCCGCCATCAGGCCGATGCTCGGGGCGATCGCCGCCGACGGCCGCCTGGAGGATGCCGCAGGCCCCGAGCTGGCGGCGCTGCGCCGGCAGGCCGCCGCCCTCGAAGCGCGGATCCAGCGCGCGCTGCAGCAGGTGGTGGACAGGGCGGGCCGCGCGGGAGCCCTTCAGGACGACTACGTCACCGTCCGCAACGGCCGCTTCGTGATCCCGGTCAGGCCGGAAGGGCGGGGGACCGTGCCGGGGGTGGTGCACGGCACCTCCTCCACCGGCGCCACCGTGTTCGTGGAGCCGCTGGAGACGCTGGAGCTGAACAACGACCTGGTGACGGTGCGCGACAGGGAGCTGGCGGAGACGCGGCGGATCCTCGCCGCCTGGTCCGGGTCGCTGCGCGCCCGCCTGGCGGAGATCGAGATCGCCGTGGACCGCCTGGCGCGCCTCGATCTGCTGGGGGCCGTGGCCGCCTGGGCCGGGGAGGCGGGAGCCGATCTGGCCCAGCCCGCGCCGCAGCGAGGCGATCCCTTCGTGAGGCTGTTCGAGGCCCGGCACCCGGTGCTGGAGCGCGGCCTGGCCGCACGGGGGGACGTGTCCGTGCCGCTGACCCTGGAGATGCCCGCGGAGGGAGGGGTGCTGGTGCTGTCGGGGCCCAACGCGGGGGGCAAGACGGTGGCGCTCAAGACCCTGGGGCTCCTGGCGCTGATGAACCAGGCCGGGCTCCCGGTGCCGGCGGCGCGCGCGGAGCTGCCGCTGTTCGCCCAGGTGCTCGCGGACATCGGGGACCACCAGTCGATCGCCGAGAGCCTCAGCACGTTCTCCGCGCGGATGGCCAGGGTCTCGGAGATGGCGTCCCATCTGGTCCCTCCGGCGCTGGTGCTGATCGACGAGGTGGCCGCGGGGACCGACCCGGAGGAGGCCGGGGCCCTGGCCGTGGCCATCGTCGATCACTTCAGGCGGCGGGGCGCGGCGGTGGTCGCCACGACCCATCATGCGGCGCTGAAGGAGTACGCCGCCTCGCAGCCCGGCGCCTCCAACGCCTCGATGGAGATCGACGCTCGCAGCCTGCGCCCGACGTATCGCCTGCTGCCGGGCCTGGCCGGCCGCAGCGGAGGCCTCGATCTGGCGCAGCGGATGGGGCTCCCTCCGGACCTCATCGCCGACGCCCGCGGCCGTCTGTCCCCGGCCCGGCTGGAGGCCGAGCAGAGGGCGGCCGCGCTGCAGGGGCTGATGGAGGAGAAGGAGCGCGAGCTGGCCCGGCTGCGGGCGCAGCGGGAGGAGGAGCGCAGGCTCGCCGAGGAGGCCCGCGCGGCGCAGCGCCGCGAAGCGGAGGCCCTGGAGGAGCGCTGGCGGGCGGCCATCGCCTCGGCGCTCGAGGCGCTCGATCGCGCCCGCGAGGAGCACCTGGCCGGCATCCAGGACCGGGCCGTGGCTCTGCAGCTGCGGGCCGAGGCCCGGCGCCGGCAGCGCGTTCTGCGCCAGCAGATGGAGGCCTCTCTCCCGCCTCCCCCCGGCGCCGCCTCTCCCGCGACGCCCCTGACACCGTCCACACCGTCCATCCGCCCGGGGACGCGGGTGCGGCTGCGAGGGGTGGGCGGGTCGCGCGAGGAGGGGATCGTGGAGGCCGTCGACGCCCGGGGCCGGGCCGAGGTGGCGGTGAGGGGCAAGAGGATCTCCGTGCTGCTGGCCGACCTGGAGCCCGGCGGCGGGCAGGAGGAGCCGCGCGCCGCGCGGACGCCTCCCGCCGGCGTGCGCCTGGATCGCAGGACGGGAGGGGAGCCGGGGGCGGAGCTGAACCTGATCGGGGCGCGGGTGGAGGAAGCGCTGGACCGCCTGGACAAGTTCCTCGACCAGGCCTGCCTGGCGGGACACGCGCGCGTCCGCGTGGTGCACGGCCACGGCACGGGCCGGCTCAAGCAGGCCGTGCGCAAGGCGCTGGCCGGGCACGTCCACGTCGCCTCGTGGGAGCCGGCCGGCGAGCGGGAAGGGGGGGACGGAGCGACGATCGCCGTGCTGCGCGATTGAGCCGGGCGTTCCTGGCCACGGCCTCCCCGCTTTGGTACAGTGCGTCAATGATCAACGCAGGCACCGGGCTGGCCTCCGGCGGAGAGCCCCTGGAGTGCGCGGAGCGGGCGGCCCGCGCGGCGATGGCCCGGTTGGCGGCGTCGGGCGCGGAGCGCGCCGACATGGTGCTCCTGTTCACGTCCGGCGACACCGAGGGCTCCTCCATCCCTCTGCTGCACGCCGTGCGGTCCATCTGCGGCACCGGGAACCTGGCGGGGTGCAGCGGCGCCGGCGTGCTGACCGAGGCCGGGGAGATCGAGGGGATGGCCGGCGCCGCGGTGCTGGCGCTGCGCTCCGATTCTCTCAGGGCCGTCCCGTTCCACCTGCGCGGCCTGCGCGGCCGGGACCACGAAGTGGGGCGCGAGATCGGCCGGCTGGTTCAGCCGCACCTGGACGACAACGCCCTGGTGCTGCTGTTCCCGGACACCGCGGCCTGCGATCCGGACGCGCTGTTCGAGGGAATCCGCGAGGTCGCCGGCCCGGTGCCGGTCGCCGGCGGCGGCGCGGCCGGAACCGGCCGGAGCCCTGGGCCCGCCTTCCAGTTCTGCGGCGGCGACGCGCACACCAACGCCGTGAGCGGGGTGGTGCTGGCCGGGGCGATCGCCAGCTCCGTGGGCGTCACCCAGTCGTGCCTGCCCGTGGGCAGGACCTGGCGGGTGACCTCGTCCGAAGGCAACTCCATCAAGTCGCTCGACGGCATCCCCGCGGTCCAGGCCCTGCTGGAGTGCCTGGCCCGCCCGGGAGGGGAGCTGACGCAGGACGCCCACCGCCTCGCCCCTCACCTCTTCGTGGCCTTCCCCAGCGTCCCGGGGCAGGAGCTGAAGAGGGGGCAGTACGTGGTGCGCAACATCCTGGGGGTCGATCCCGACGACGGGGCCCTCTTCGTGGGCCGCGCCATCACCACCGGAGAGACGATCTCCTTCGCCCTGCGCGATCCCGACGGGGCGCGCGACGATCTCAAGGAGATGATCGAGGAGTGCCTCCCGGCGGCCCACCGCCCCGACCTGGGACTCTACTTCAACTGCTGCGCGCGAGGGCGCGGCCTCTACGGCATGGCCGACATCGACACCGCCTACATCCGCAACGCCTGCGACGACCTGCCGCTGGCGGGGTTCTTCGGCTTCGCCGAGATCGCCACGTCGAAGGGGCGCCCGCGGCTGCACAACTACTCGGGGGTCATGGTGCTCGTCTCGGAGACGCCGCAGGCGCGGCCGGCCGGCTGAGCCGCGGCGGGGCGATCGCGGGCGCGCCCGCGCGCCGCAGGGACAAGGGGGGGACGGATGAAGCTCGTGGAGTGCGTGCCCAACGTCAGCGAAGGGCGCGACAGGACGGTTCTCGACGCCCTCGCCGCGGCGATCTCGTCCGTGGACGGGGTGGAGCTGCTGGACGTCGATCCGGGCGCGACCACCCACCGCACGGTGTTCACCTTCGTGGGAGGGATCGATGCGGCGGAGCGCGCCGCGTTCGCGCTCATCGAGAAGGCAGCCTCCCTCATCGACATGCGGGCCCACAGAGGGGAGCACCCCCGCATGGGGGCGACCGATGTCTGCCCCTTCGTGCCGCTGGGGGACACCACGATGGAGGAGTGCGCCGAGCTCGCGCGCCGGCTCGGCCGGCGCGTGGGTGAGGAGCTGCGCATCCCGGTCTTCCTGTACGAGGCGGCGGCCTCCAGCCCCGCCCGCCGGTCGCTGGCCGACATCCGCAAGGGGGAGTTCGAGGGGCTGGCCGCGAAGCTGCGCGACCCGGCCTGGGAGCCCGACTTCGGCCCGCCGGAGCCCCACCCGCGCGCCGGCGCCACGGTGATCGGCGCGCGCGAGTTCCTGATCGCCTACAACGTGAGCCTGAACACGCGCGACAGGAAGCTGGCCACCCTCATCGCCCAGAACATCCGGGAGGCGGGCCGCCCGCGGCGCGGGCCCGACGGCAAGGTCCTGAGGGACTCCGCGGGGGCCGCCCTGACCGAGCCCGGGCCCTCCCGCATGGAGGCGGTCCGCGCCACCGGCTGGTACATCGAGGAGTACGGCCGGGCCCAGGTGTCGATCAACCTGACCGACTACAAGATCTCCCCCCCCCACGCCGTCTTCGACGCCGTGGAGAAAGAAGCCGCGGCGCTCGGCCTGCGGGTGACCGGGAGCGAGGTGGTGGGGCTGATCCCGCTGGAGGCGGTCCGGATGGCGGGCCGGCACTACCTGCGCCGCCAGGGGCGCACCGCGGGGCTCCCCGAGGAGGAGCTGGTGGCGGCGGCGCGCCTGTCGCTGGGGCTCGACGACGTGTCGCCCTTCGATCCGGGGCGCAAGATCATCGAGTACCGGGTGCAGCCCAGAGGAAGGCTGGCCTCGCTCCCCGTGTCGGGGTTCGTCGATCTCGTCTCCTCGCCGGCGCCGGCCCCCGGCGGGGGGAGCGTGGCGGCGCTGGCCGGCGCCCTGGGGGCGGGTCTGGCGGCGATGGTGGCGGCGCTCACCCACGAGCGCAAGGGGATGGAGGATCGCCGCGCGGAGATGGAGCGGCTGGGGTCGGAGTCCCAGGCCATCAAGTCGCGCCTGTCCCTGGCGGTGGACGATGACACCCGGGCCTTCGAAGGGATGATGTCCGCCGGAAGGCTCCCCCGGGCCACCGAGGCGCAGCGGGCGGAGCGGGAGCGGGCCGTGCAGGAGGCGACCCGCCGGGCGATCGAGGTGCCGCTGGCGGTGATGCGCGACGGGGTGCGCGCGCTGGAGATCGCCTCGGCGCTCGCGAGCCGGGGGATGCCTTCGGCCCGGAGCGACGCAGGGGTGGCCGTCCTGGCCGCGGCCGCCGCGGTGGAGGGGGCCTGGTACAACGTGCTGATCAATCTGGGCGGGCTGGCCGACGGCGGGGCCGCGCGGACGCTGCGCGCGGAAGGGGATCGCCTGCTGGCCGCCGCGCGGCGCCTTCGCGACGAGGCCGCCGCCCACGTGGCGGCGACCCTCGGAGAGAGATGATCGTCCCGCGCGAGCGGGCTCACTCCCGCTCGGGATCGCCGCGGCCCCGGCGGAACCACGCCTCCCACTCTTCCACGTCACCGGGCAGAGGCTTGTCCTCCACGGCGCCGGAGCGCCGGTCCAGCGCCCTGGCCATGGTCTCGGAGAACTCCCGGCAGCCCATCACCCGGCCGCCGGCGGATCGCACGCGGCGGCGCAGGTCGTTGTCCGAGGTCACCACGATCCAGTCGGCGGGGGCCGACTCGCGCCGGACGCGGTCCACCAGGACGTCGTCGGCGGCGCGGCCGCTCCCCGAGTAGAACACCTTCACCCGCCCGGCGCGCGAGGCGCGGCCCGCCGGGCCCCGGCCCTCCGCCGGCCCGTCGAAGACCGCCACCACGCGGGCGGAGCGGGCCTCGGCGAAGGAGGCCAGCCTGGCCACCAGGCCTTCCTCGTCCCGGGGAAGCCCCAGGCGGCGATCGCGCGCCGCCCCCAGGAGATTACTGCCGTCGATCAGGTAGGGCACCGGGAAGCCCCGAGGAGGCCATGATCTGGCCGATGATCGAATCCACGAACCCGGGCGCGAGGCCGTTGAGCAGGACCAGCGCGCGCCCCCCGGCGGTCACCACGTGGTCCCGCACTCCGCGCCTCGCCGCCCGGACCATCTGCGCGGCCACCTCGGACGCGGGCATGGACTTCAGCCGGCGGGGGCGGGAGTGCGGCGCGCTGCGGAGGGCGTTGTCGGAGAACGGCGTGTCGGTGAGCGCGGGGTAGATCGTCTGCACGGCGATCCCCAGCGGCGCGGCTTCCAGCCGCAGCGACTCGGCCAGGGCGTAGAGAGCGAACTTGGACGCCGAGTAGCCTCCGTAGCCGGGGACGGCCCGGCGCCCGAGGACCGAGGAGACGATCTGGATCAGTCCCCGCCGCCGGGCGGCCATCGAGGGAAGGGACGCCTGGATGCACCGCAGCACGCCGAAGACGTTCACGTCGAAGACGGCGCGCAGGTCCTCCTCGCGCAGCTCGTCCACCCTGCCGTAGAGCCCGATCCCGGCGTTGCAGACCAGGATGTCGATCGCGCCGAGCCTCTCCAGCGTCGACTCCACCAGCCGCTCGACCTGATCGCGCCGCGTGACGTCGGCGGCGACGGCGAGCGCCTGGCCTCCCCGGGCGGTGATGCGTCCGGCCGCCAGGGAGAGCCGATCCTCGGAGCGTGCGGCCAGGACCACTCTCGCGCCGGCCGCGGCGTACGCCTCGGCGGCGGCCAGGCCGATCCCCGACGACGCCCCCGTGACCACCACCACCGAGCCGCGGATGGAGCGGGCGGTCATTCCTTCTTGAAGAGCGAACGGAGGATCCCCGTGCTCGTCCCTTCGCGCCCCCGGGCGGCGGTGGCCTCCAGAGCCTCGGCGTTGGTCGGGTCCCATTGCAGGGCTTGCTGGTACATCTCCATCGATCGGCGCTCCAGTCCTCCCTTGCGGTACACCCTGGCCAGCTCCAGGTAGCTGGCCACCGAGCCGGGGTTCATCTGGATGGCCTTCAGCAGGCTCTCCTCGGCGCGCTTGCGCCAGCGCGGATTCTGCCCCTGGCACAAGCCCAGATGGTGGAAGTACTCGGCACGGGACGGATCGTTCTCCACCGCCGTCTCGAACAGGCGGATGGCCTCGAAGGTGTCTCCCGTCTCCATCGCCTTGCGGCCCCGCAGGAAGGCGTCGCGCGCCGCGGCCGGCTTGTCCAGGGCGCCGTCCTTCCTGTGCTTGCCGGCCCTTCCCGCCAGCTCGCGATCGTACTCCGCCCGGGCCGCCGGATGGCCGAGCGCGTTGTAGGCCTCGGTGATCGCCGCGAACATCCCCTCGAGCTGCCGCTGCATGTCGGCCAGGTGCGGTTTCTGCAGACGGTCGGGATGGTACAGCCTCGCCAGCTTGTAGTAGGCATGGCGCACGGCGTCGTCCCCGGCGGTCCGGTCGATCCCCAGCGTGGCGTAGTGATCCTGGCTGCCTGCGGCCTGGCAGCGCTCCAGGAGGGCCTCGCGCTCCTTGCGCTGCTCGCCGGTCAGGCCGCCGCCCGCGGGCGGTC
>DATEEA010000179.1:0-3312 GCA_035281445.1 Candidatus Polarisedimenticolia bacterium | reverse complement strand
CGGGCCTGACGGCTGCCAACGGCTACCAGCGGAAGGCGGTCCCGGCGGCCCGGGCGGCCACGGCCTCGAAGGCGCGGCGGGCGGCGGCCCCGTCCAGGAAGGGGATGTGCAGCTTGTGGCTGCCGGTGGACTGTCCCGCCGTGTCCACGCGCAGCCCCGCCATGCCGTACCGCCGGTCGAAGGGAGACTCCACCAGCGCCAGCGACTGCACCTTGGAGTGGCGGGCCCAGCTCGCCCGGCGCCAGAGCCAGCCGCTGCGGAACAGGATCCCGTCCTCGGTGACGGCGTAGCCCGTCCGGCGCGCCTCCCCCCGCGCCGCCACCCAGGCGAAGGGGACGGCCGGGACCAGCAGGAGCAGCGCCTCCCATCCGGCGTTGGCCGCCAGGATGCCGGCGACGGCAGCGTAGACGGCGACGTGCTGGCGGAAGATCCGGCGCGCCGCCCTCGGGTCGAGCGGCAGCCAGGGGGCCTCTTCCATGTCCAGCTCCGGCCGGATGGCGCGCAGGAAGGACCCCAGGTCCCGGCGGCGCAGCAGCGGAGCGAGCCGCTGGTGAGTGGCCTCGGCCTCCCCCGGCGTCCCCCCCACGACGTCGGCCCGCACCTCCACCCTCTTGAAGACCCTGTGCAACGGGCCCTCGCGCACGGTCAGCACCTGGATGCGGCGCGACGGCGTCGCCGCGCAGACCCGGGTGAACAACCCGCTCTCGGTCCTCAGCTCGTCGCCGTCCTTCCTCAGGGCGAAGCCGTGCAGCTTCACGATGGCCCAGGCGATGGAGAAGACTCTCAGGGAAACCAGGAATGCCACGAGGGCGAAGGCCGCCGCCAGGGCCACCCCGCCCCAGCCCAGCTCCTGCCACGCCCACGACAGCCCGCCCCGGATCCTGTTCGGGATGCGGGCACCCTGCTCCCCGTCCAGCCACCCCAGTTGCCAGGAGACCTGCCAGGCCACGCCCCACACGGCGGCCACCACCACCATGCCGCGGTTCTCCACGACGCCGTAGAGAAGCAGCTCCTTGAGGGGCATGGCCAGCAGAACCCGCGAGGGCTCCTCCTGCCGATCGGGCTCTCCGGCAGCGGCCTGCTCGGCCGGAGCCGGCCCTGCCGCGCGGAGCCTCGCCTTGTGCGAGGCCACCCGGCGGCGCATCTCGTGCATCGCTTCGAGCGACAGCACCTGAAGCCTGGCCTCCGGCTCCTGCCCGCCCGCGGTCTCAACGCGCACCTCCGCCACGTTGAAGACCCGGTGCAGGACGTTCTGGAGCGATCCGACGTTGTGGATGCGGGCGTACGGGATGTGCCGCTCGTTCCTGAAGAGCAGCCCCGTGCGGATCACCAGCTCGTCCTCGGCGAACTGGTAGCGGAAGGTCAGGTACTTGAGGACGGAAGCCAGGGCGTAGGGGATGAACAGGGCCATGAGCCAGACGTCGTAGTCGGCCCGGCGCGCGGCGACCAGCACCAGCAGGCCCGGCAGCAGCAGGTTGCGTGCGTTGGCCACCAGGGCGAACAGGATGGTCGAGGGGTGAAGCCGGCGATCACTCTCCATCGCCCGTCCCCGCGGCCACCAGGTGATCCCTGATGGCCGTGGCCACGGCGTGGTCGAGTCCAGGCAGATCGATCTTCTGGTGCTCCGTCCCCGCCGTGTACAGGGAGAGCGTGGCCAGCCCGTAGCGCCGGGCCAGGGGCCCCTGCGACACGTCGGTGTGCTGGATCCGGGACCGGGGGACGGTCATCACCCTGCGCCAGAGCACGCCGCGCTTGATCTCGATCGCGTCGGTCCCGACCCGGTAGGAGGCGTGACGGTGCTCCAGCTCGGGCCAGCGCCTTCCCAGCCATCCGATCCCCGCCGCCATCGCCAGCCCCGCGGCCAGCACGGCGGCGTCGAGCGCCGTGGGGAGCCCGGCCGCCAGAACGATGAACGGGACCAGGAGAGTGAGAAGCGACCATGCGCACGCCGTCACCCCCCATCCCACCGCGCGCTGCAGGACGAGGTAGCGGGGATCGAGCATCCTCTCGCGCCCGTCGGCCACGACCAGGACCGGCTCGCTGCCGGCCGCCGGCTGGGCCGGGACGGAGCCGGGGCGGGCGTCCGGCAGGCTCTCGCCCGGGGGACTGCCGCTGTCCAGGGGCCGGGTGTCGCTCATCGGGCCACAGGATCGCACGGCGCGCCGTCCGGCGGTATCCCCCGATTCCCGGCGCGGGGCGGGCCTCCCGCGGGAGTCGCTTTGACAGCCCGGCCGGGCCGCAGTACATTGAGGTCCATCATGCTCAGGATCGCCGCTTGTCTGGCCGCTCTCGCCGGAGCGCTGCTCTCGGCCGCCGGGCCCTGCCTGGCGGCCCCGGCCGCCGAGCCACCCTGCGCCATGCCCGGCTGCGACGACGCTTCGCGCCGCATGGTGGGCGGATCCTGCTGCTGCGAGCTCCCCTCCTCTCCGGCCGAGCCGGCGCCGGGCGCCTCGCCCGCCTCCGCCTCCAAGAACGGCCAGGCCGCGCCCGCGTCGATCCCGGCGGCGGCGTCCGTTCCCCTGCCGGCCGGCATGGGAGACGCCCGCGACGCGGCGGATGAGCCCGCCGCCCCCGTCCCGCTCTTCCTGCTGAACGCCTCTCTCCTCATCTGATATCCCCCTGCCGGGGATCCCCTCCGCCCCGGTCCTGCCGCAGCGCCGTCGTCGCACGTCGAACCGTTCGCCCACGCACCACTTCGAGGACGTGGTCATGCTCATCCGTCTCCTGATGGGGGCCCTGGCCGCCCAGGCCGCCGATCCCCCGCCTCTCGATCTCTCCGCCCTGCTGCGCGAAGCGGAAGCGGCCCATCCGGCCATCGCCGCCGCGCGCAGCCGTGAGGCGGCCGCCCGCGCGGCCGCCGTCCGCGAGGGGGCCCCGCCCGATCCGATCGCCTCCATCGCCTACACCAACGTCGGCTTCGGCGGCGGCTCGCTCGGCGACGACGAGGAGAGCGTCGTCGAGCTGAGCTGGTCGCAGGAATGGCCGTATCCCGGCAAGCTGCGCCTGGCGGGCGAGGCGGCTCGGCTGGAGGCGGAGACCCTGGGCCACGAGGCCGAGCTGGCCAGGCTGGAGATCGCGGCCGGGGTGAAGAAGGCCTACACCGAGCTGTGGCATGCCGATCAGACGGCGGCCGTGCTGCGCGAGAGCCGGGAGCTGCTGTCGTCGCTGGCGGAGACGGCGCAGCGCCGGTACGAGACCGGCGAAGGGCTCCTGGAGAATGTCCTGAAGGCGCAGACCGAGATCGCTCGGCTCGACGCGGAGCTGCAGAAGGCGGCCCAGGAGCGACGGGCCGCCGAGGCCCTGATCAACACC
>DATEEA010000178.1:0-30261 GCA_035281445.1 Candidatus Polarisedimenticolia bacterium | reverse complement strand
CACCTTGGCGAGGGAGAGCGCGTTCTGGGCGCGGGCGCCCGCCTTGATCCCGGCGGCGCTGAGCGCGGTCAGGCCGGCCAGCATCGCCGCCGCGAGCGCCGTGGAAGCGCCGGACGGCGCGGACAGGCCTCGGCCGGCCCGCAGCAGGTACTCCGATCCGATGGTGGCCACACCGGCCGCGCCGGCTCCCTGCATCAGCACCTGCGACCAGTTCAGGACGAAGGCGGGCATCGGGTGCCAGCACTCCGCCACGACCTTGTAGTAGCCGCCGGCACGCGGGCAGCGCGAGCCGATCTCGGCGAAGACCAGGGCCCCGATCAAGCTGAAGACGGCGCCGGCTCCCCACGCCGCCAGGAACACCCCCTCGCTTCCCGCGGCGGCGGCGACCAGCGCCGGCGTGCGGAAGATGCCCACGCCGATCACCAGGCTCACCACGACCATCGCGGTGTCGAAGGGACCGAGCCTGGCCTCGATGCCCGTGCGCGCGGGAGCCTGCGTGTCAACCGGCATGCAGGGCCTCCCGCAGCAGGGAGGCGAGCATCCGGTATTCATCCTCGTGGTTGTAGAGCTGCGCGGAGAGGCGGACCAGCTTCCCTCCCGGAGCGGCCGGCCAGGGGAAGAACCACGTCTCGATCCCGCGAGCCCTCGTCCACGCGGCCAGCGCGTCCTGGTCGAGCAGGGCCACGGGGGAGGCGGGGGCCGCGGCCGGAAGGGGCACGGAGGCCATCGAGCCGAGCATCGTCTCCGGGCAAGGAGGGGCGACGCCGAGAGCGTCCAGGACGATGGCGCGGCCCTGGACGGCGAGCCGGTGGTTGCGCTCGAGGACCTCCGGCCAGCCTCCCGGGAGCAGCCCGGCCATGAACCGGAGGCATTCCGGGATCGACAGGGCAGGGGTCGGATCGTCGGTCCCCGTCCAGTCCCATTCCTTGCGGAAGCGCAGCCCCTGCGAGAGGTCGCAGGCGTCGCCGGCCACCAGGGGGCGGATGCGCGAGCGCAGGTCGGCGCGCACGTGAAGCATGGCCGACCCCTTCGGGGCGCAGAGCCACTTGTGGGCGTTGGCCGTGTAGCAGGCGGCTCCCAGGCGGTCCAGGTCGATCGGCACCATCCCCAGGGCGTGGGCCCCGTCCACGATCGTCTCCACCCCCCGCTCGCGCAGCGCGGTCACGATCGGCTCGATGGGGAGGACCAGGGCGGTGGGACTGGTGACGTGATCCAGCAGCGCCACCCGCGTTCGCGGCGTGACCGCGGACAGCAGAGCGTCGAGGACCTCCCCGGGGCGCGACAGTGGGAAAGGCACCGGCACGGAGACGGCCCGCGCCCCCCGCCGCGCGGCGACGAACGCGGCGGCGCGCCGGCATGCGTTGTAGTTGTGGTCGTTGACCAGGATCTCGTCACCGGGGCGGAGGTCCCAGGAGCGAAGCGCCGCGTTGACGGCGGTGGTGACGTTGGGGACGAAGACGATCCCGGCAGGATCGGCGCCGATGAAGGATCCCAGCGCGGCACGGGCCTCCGACAGCAGCGCCGGCAGCTCGCGCGCCATGAAGTCCACCGGCTCGCGCTCGAGCCGGGCGCGCAGCAGCGACTGGTGATCGAGCACCGAGCGGGGGCAGGCGCCGAACGACCCGTGGTTCAGGTAGCGGACCGCCGGATCCAGCGTCCACTCCCCGGCCCAGGGGCTGCCTCCCGGCACGATCGGCTATCTCGAGACGCGAGGCGAAGGATCGCCGATGCCGACCACGTGGCCGAGGGTCCTGACCACCAGCAAGCCGTCGGAAGCGGCCGGCGTCGCCATCACCGTCTCCTCCATCCGGTTGGTGGCCAGCAGCTCGAAGTCGGGCCCCGCCCGCAGGACGTAGACCTCCCCCGTCTCGCTGAGGAAGTAGAGCCTCCCGTCGGCGGCGATCGGCGAGGCGGAGAAGGAGGCTCCGAGCTCTCCGAGCCTGGTCTGGTAGATGCGCTCGCCGTCGGAGGCACGGTAGCACGACAAAAGGCCGTTGTTGTTGACCAGGTAGAGATGGCCGCGGTACAGGATCGGCGTGGGGAGATATGTCCCCCCCCGCTCGTGGCTCCAGGCGACCGCGTCGCTGCTTCTCAAGCCCTCGGGCAGGGTGAGGTCCCCGCGCTTTCCGGCCCGCACGGCGTAGATCGGGCGCACAGGAGGATAGCCTGCGGTGATGTAGGTCATGCCGTCTTCCACCACCGGCGTGGCGACCACGACCTCGGAGTTGGGCCCCAGCGTCCAGAGCTCCTTGCCGGTGGCCGGGTCGTAGGCCCGGATGGTCCGGCCGTTGGTGATCAGCTCGGCACCCGACGGCGACGGGACCACGTTGGGCGTGGCCCAGGTGGACGATTCATCGCGCGCGGTGCGCCAGACCTCCCGGCCCGTGTCCAGACGGTAGGCCGCCATGAACGAGTCCTTGCGGCGATCGGCCTGGACCAGGATCAGTCCGTCGTGGAGGATCGGCGAGCTGGCGTGGCCCCATTCGGCGGTGCCGGCCTGCGGGTCGTTGCAGTCGAGCACCCCGATGTCGCGCGACCAGAGCTGCTTGCCCTCCATGTCGTACGCGGCCAGGATGCCGACCGCGCCGAACAGGACGACCACCGTCCTGCCGTCGGTGGCCGGGCTGGCGTTGGAAAGACTCGACTTGAGGTGCCGGCGCACCGTCGGCTTCGTCCGGTGCACCTCGCGGTCCCAGGCCACGGCTCCGGTGGAGGCGTCCAGAGCATAGAGCCGGAAGGAGTGCTCGGAGAGATCGTCCACCGACGTGGGGTCGCCGTACAGGCCCGTGCGGAAGGTGCGGTCCCCCGATGCGCTCACCGCGGTGGTGACGAAGATCCGGCCGCCCCAGATCACGGGGCTGCTCAAGCCGAGGCCCGGCACCGGTGTCTTGAAGCGCACCTTTTCCCCCTTGGCGGAGTCCCAGGCAAGCGGGACCCCCTGCCCGTCGGCGATCCCCGAGGCCCTGGCTCCCCTGAACTGCGGCCAGGGCCGCGGCTCGGAGCGGGGGCCGGGTGCCGCCGGCGCGGACGGCGCAGAGCCGGAGGCCGATTTCATCGGGAGCGGATCGGAGGTCACCATGCCGAGATCGGTCAGATCCCCGTCGCGGTTGAGGACGGCCCATTCCACCAGCCCGGCCCGCCCGGCGAAGAGCATCCCGGCATCGCCCGCGGCGGTCTCGAAGTAGTCCCGCTCCACCGGCTCCAGTGTCAGCTCCGGCATCCCTTCGGCGGTCACGACGAGGCGTTCACCCCGTGCCGCCACGGTCATCTCGGGGCCGGTGCCCCCCTTGAAGCGCCCCGCGTAAGCCTTCATCCGCTCGGGAGGGACGCTGAAGGGCTTGCGCTGGGGAGTCGCCGGCACGGCGGAGGCCAGCAGCGCCTTCATCTCGGCGGTGCCCGAGAGCTCGGCCTGCTTGCGGGCCGCCTTGAGCTGCAGCGGCCTGATCTCCCCCCGCGCCAGCGAGGCCCTGGCCAGATCCAGGTCCCCCCGCCGGACGGCGGCGCCGAGCGCCTCGGCCGCACCGTGCGCGCCCCGTTCCAGGAGCATCCGGGCCAGCGCGGCATGGCCTCCGTGCAGCGCCGCCCCCAGGGGGGTCACGCCGAAGAACGTCTCGCGGGCGTTCACGTCGGCCCCCTTGTCGAGCAGCAGCGTCACGATTCCGGTGTGCCCCTTCTCCGCCGCCAGCATGAGAGCCGTGTGGCCGTGGCGGGCGGGCGCGTCGGCCGGGACGCCCGCCTCCAGCAGCGCGCGCACCTTGGCCACGTCTCCGTCGCGGGCCGCGTCACGCAGCCCCTCTCCGGGGTCGGCCGCCCCGGCGAGCGCCGCCAGCATCAGGAGCAGAGCGCGAAGAGCAGTACCGGAGACGAGCATGACGGGACCTCCTCTATGATGGTCTGCGCGAGCCACGGGGAGCGCACCCATGCTACGCGCCCCCCGTCGCCGGGATCAAGCACGACGGCCGCTCCGATGTCGCATCGGTGATGGACGACTTCGCGCTGTGGAGGTATGAAGAGGCCATGACCCGACGCAAGCCCGCCGCCGCCGCATCGCTGCTGCCGGCGCTCCTCCTGGCGGCCGCCTTCCTGGCTCCGCCGCCACCGGCGCGCGCGCACGATCCGGGCGAGGCCGAATGCGTCTGCCGAAAAGCCGGCGCGGCGGGAGTCTGGTGCGATCGCCACGCCCTCGGACACCTCGCGGGGCTCACCATCCGGTCGAAGATGCTCTTCGAGGCGCTCGACGCCCACGGCCATGAGCTCGACCTGAGCACCTTCCGGTGCCCCGCCTGCCGCCGGGCCATCGAGACGGACGGGTACTGCGACGAGCACCGCACCGGGTTCGTGGGGAAGCTGGCCTACTTCTCGAGGCTCACCTACGAGCTGGCACGCGGAGAGCTGCGGGATCCGGCCGGCATTTCCTGCCCCGATTGCCGGCGGCTCGCCGGGGGCGGCCAAGGCTGGTGCGGCGCCTGCCGGCTGGGGATGCTGGGACCGGTGGCGATCCGCGACCGCTCCCGCTACGAGACGGCGGCCCGTGCGGCCGAGATCGTGCGCGAAGCGGACCTCATGGCGAGGCGGTGCGAGCACTGCGCGCTGGCCATGGTGGCCGACGACGAGTGTCCCTTCTGCCGGATCACATACAAGGACGGCAGACCGGCGAAGACGCGCCAGCCGGCCGCCGTCCCGTCACCTTGACCGGCCCTCCGGATTCAATGCCCGCATGTGTTGGAAAGGCTCCTGGCCGAGACCCCGCACTGGCCGGACGAGCCCCCTGCGCCGGGACCCAGCCGCTCCTGTCCGGCGCTGTTCCTGCCCCATGACCCTTCCGTGGTGGCGCCGTCGTTGACCACGATCAGCCACCAGATGAGACCGGAGCCGTCGTCGGCGACGGGGGACGGGTCCCAGAGGAAAGGCGACGACGCGCCCAGATCGCAGACGCTGCCCATCAACGTGAACGCCTCCCCGGGGCCGGCCGGCAGCCCGGAACCCTGGCCGTACACGATGGCGTGCTCGTCGTTGCCCGTGCAGGTGGCCGTGTCCCAGGCGACGGACAGGGCCGACCCGGTTGCATCGAGCGCCTGGACGGTCATGGGAGTGCTGCCGGCCGAGCCGTCGGGGACGGCCGGCGGCGCCGGCGCCGGGTTGGCGTTCACCGAGCCGGTCTGCCCGGCATAGTTGGTCGGCGAGTTGAGCGCCGTGGCGGGGCCCGACCGGTTGTGGGAGTTGACGCCGTCGGTGGGGATGGCCGGGATCACCCAGGTGTCGAAGCTGCTGTACTTGAGCGTGTCGCCGGAGACAGAGAAGAAGTTGCTGGGGATGATGTAGTTGGGCGTCGGCGCTCCCGGCAGCGCGGCGAAGCCGGCCGTGGCCAGCAGGATGTGCTTGAAGCTGGTGGGCGAGGCGACGTTGCTGGTCATGGTGAAGGCCTTGGTCAGGCTCGACACCACCTTCCCCCCCGTCCCCGTCTCGCCCGCTCCCCCTCCCGTCTCCTTCAGCTCGATGAACTGGATCGTCCCGTCGGCGTTGCTGAAGACCTCGTTGACGTCCCACGTGTGTCCACCGGCGGACGCCCCGGAGCTCACCGCCGCCGCAACCGCCGCCGTGGTCACGGCAAACCGCCACGCGCGCCTCGTCATCGCTCCCCTCCATCGCGACCAACGCTCGCCGCAATCCGGCATGTGTTCTCGATCACACACTTGTGCCCCAGGAGCGAGGCGGAATCAAGACGAAGAAACCGCCGAAGCCCACAACGTGTTCACGATCCAAAGCGGCGCGAACGCGCCGAGGGGGCGCGCCCTTCAGGGCTCCAGGCGGTAGAACCTCCAGAAGTCGTTCTCGATGGGAAGCGCCTGCACCCCTCGGAACCCCGCCTCGGAGGCATAGGCCCGCAGCGTGTCCGGGCGCATCACCGCGCCCGTGCCGGCGGACGGCTGCTCGGCCATCCCCGTGGGCAGGCAGAACAGGACGCTCCAGGAGTAGTAGAGCCGCTCCCTCGGGTTGGGAGCGCTGAAGGCGGGATCCACCCGCTCGTCGGCCACCACCACGGCGCCCCCCTCGGCCAGCATCGCCCTGGCCTGCCTCAGAGCGTCCACCGGCCGGGCCATGTCGTGCAGCGCCTCGAAGATGGTCACCAGGTCGAAGCGGCCTTCGAGACTGCCCTCGGACGCGTCGCCCATCTGGAAGCCCACGCGCCCCGCCAGCCCTTCGGCGGCCACGTTGCGCCGGGCCAGATCGATGGACGCCTCGTCGGAATCGATGCCGGTGATCCGCGCCTTGGGATAGGCCTTGGCCAGGGAGATGCTCGACCATCCGGTGCCGCACGCCAGGTCCGCCACCCGGGCGGGCGGATCCGCCCGAAGCCGGGCGTCCACGTCGGGGAGCGCCGGGATCCACTGCGAGCCGAGCAGGTTGATGAACATCGTCCGGTTCATCTCGGCCTGCCCCTCCCGCGCATCCCGGCCGTACTCGGTATAAGGGACGCCGCCCCCCTCACGGAACGCTTGCATCAGACGCGGAAGGCCGGTCAGCACGCCGAGGCTGAACCGGCCGAGGGGGGAGATGTAGCTCAGGCTGTCCCTGTCCAGCAGCACCTCGTCGTGGCCGGCCGGTATCCTGTACCGCCGCTCGCCGGCTGGACGCTCTGCATCCTCCACCTCGAGGATGCCCGTCACCGCCTGCTGCTCCAGCCATTCCCGCACGTACCGCTCGCGCGTCCCGGTGCGGTCCGCCAGCTCCCCGGGCGTGGAGGGATCTCCTCCGGCCAGGGCCTGGTAGAGCCCCAGGCGATCCCCGAGATGGATCGCCGCCAAGTCGTACGTGGCCAGGTTGGCTTCCAGAAGCCTGACCACCAAGTCGTCTCGTCTTCGATCGGCATCGCTCATGACTCCAACCCTCCGAGCGCTGTCACCTGAGCGGCGAGGAGCGCGCGGCGAAAGCGAGGGCACCCTCCCATCAGGAGGTCTCCCGCCGCCGTCCCAGCATCCGGCCGATCCAGGCCGACAGAAGTCCCCAGGCCATGAACACCACGCCGAGAAGCGCCCCCTGCATCAGGAACCACCCGTGCGCCGCCGCCTGATTGAAGTTGGTCAACATGGCCGGCGGCACCGTCTGCAGATAGATCCGCCAGAACCACTGCGCCACCGCCAGTCCCGCCAGCTCAACAGAACCAGGACCAGGAACCAGATCATACGGGGCGATATCCCCTTCGCCCGCGCCGTCTCGCCGGTGGCCATGGCCTCTCCCTCCTCGGGGCCGATTGTACCCACAGCGGGCCCCGGCCGCACCGGCATCCGGAGCGGCCTGCCATGGTAGGATGCGCGCTGCCTTCCCTGCCCTTCGTGGAGGATCGATGCGCACCGACCGTCTCTCGGCCGCGGCCTTGACGGCCGCTCTCGTGCTCTGTCCCGGGCTCCACGGCGCCGCGCCGGTCCGGGCGGCCGAGGCACGCACGCCCTTGACTCCGGAGCTGCTCTGGCGGATCCAGCGGCTCGGAGCGCCCTCCATCTCTCCCGACGGATCGTGGGTGGCGGTGCCGGTGACCGCCTACGACCTGAAGGAGGACAAGGGCAAGACAGACCTGTGGGTCGTTCCCACCCGGGGCGGCGAGCCGCGCCGGCTCACCACCCATGACGCGTCGGACTCGAACCCCTCCTGGAGCCCCGACGGCCGCTGGATCCTCTTCGAGTCCAAGCGGGAGGGAGACGACGAGACCCAGATCTACGTCATCTCCACCGAGGGAGGGGAAGCGCGCCGGGTCACCAAGGTCCCCACCGGGGCCTCGGCGGCGAAGTGGTTCCCGGACTCGAAGCGCATCGCCTTCATGAGCTGGGTGTGGGAGGATCTCGCCTCGTGGGAGGACCAGGCCAGGCGGCTCAAGGAGCGCAAGGAGTCCAAGATCAGCGCCAAGGTCTGGGACAAGCCGATCATCCGCTGGTGGGACCACTGGGTCGAGGACCGCGACCCTCATCTGTACAGCATCCCGATCGACGGGGGCGAGACCACCGCCATCACCCTCGCCTCGAAGAGGTGCCTGCCCAGAGAGGAGCCGGGGCGCGGAAGCTACGACCTGTCCCCCGACGGAGCTGAGGTCGCCTTCGCCTCCGACGTGGACACCAGCGGCGTCGATCAGAACTACGACATCTTCACCGTCTCCGCCTCGGGAGGCGAGGCGCGCAACGTCTCGCCGGACAACCCGGCGGACGACGACGCGCCGCTCTACAGCCCCGACGGCCGCTGGCTGGCCTTCGGCCGCCAGACCATCAAGGGCTTCTACGCCGATCGGGTGCGGCTGGTGCTCCTCGACCGCCGCACCGGCGAGAGGCGCGCGGCCACCGAGGCATGGGACCGCTCCGTCGCCGGACTGGTCTGGTCGCCCCGCGGCGACGCCTTGTACGGCGCCATCGACGACGCCGGGACCCAGCGCGTGCACCGCATCGAGGTGCCGTCCGGCCGTCCCATGCCCATCACCCGCGAGAGAAGCTTCTCCTCGCTGGCGCTGGCCCGCGACGGGCGCACCATGGCCGCGCTGCGGCAGAGCTTCATCGAGCCGCCCACGCTGGTCATGGTGAACCTGGGAAGCGGTGCCGCCACCAAGATCTCGGACTTCAACGACGAGCTCCTGGCGGAGGTGGACTTCGGCGACTACCAGAGCGTCACGTTCAAGGGGGCCCGGGGCGAGCCGGTGCAGATGTGGATCAACTACCCGCCCCGGTTCGACCGTTCGCGCCGCTGGCCGACCTTCCTGCTGCTGCACGGCGGTCCGCACAACGGCGTCACCGACGCCTGGCAGCCCCGGTGGAACGCCCAGCTCTTCTCCGCGTGGGGCTACGTCACCGCATGGCACAATTTCCACGGATCGAGCGGCTTCGGGCAGGACTTCACCGACTCCATCAACCCCTTGCAGTCCGAGCTGCCGTACGAGGACAGCGTCCAGGCCGCGCGCTACCTGTCGTCCCAGCCGTGGGCCGACCCCGGCCGCATGGTGGCGGGAGGAGGGAGCTTCGGCGGCTACCTCGCGGCGATCCTCCTGGGAAGGGAGCATCCCTTCAAGGCGCTGGTCGCCCACGCCGCCGTGTACAACTGGTACACGCAGTACGGAGCCGACTACGGCGCGGGCAAGAGGCGCTTCGGCGAGCACTGGGAGAAGCCGGACATCTGGCGGCGATCGTCTCCCCACTTCGGCGCCGGGAGCTTCGACACGCCCACGCTGGTCATCCACGGCCAGCTCGATTACCGGGTGCCGCTCAACCACGGGATCGAGCTGTTCCAGACGCTGCAGAACCGGGGCGTGCGCAGCCGGCTCGTCTACTACCCCGACGAGAACCATTGGATCCTCAAGCCCAACAACTCGATCTTCTGGTACGGGCAGGTCGGGGACTGGATCCGCGAGTTCGCTCCCCCAGGCCCCAGGCCTTGAAAAAAGAGCGCGGAAGGCCCCGATCGTGGTAAAGTGACCGCCGTCATGATGACCGCGACCATCATCCTGGCTCTCACCTCCCTGGTGATGTCCGGCCCCCAGACCGCTCCGGCCCAGGCTCAGGGGCTGTCCCCGGGAGATCCCGCCCCCGGCTTCTCGCTGCCGGGCTCGGACGGCAAAAGCTACTCGCTGGACGATTTCAAGGGAAAGCAGGCGGTGGTCATCGCCTGGTTCCCCAAGGCCTTCACCGGCGGCTGAACGGCCGAGTGCAAGTCGCTCCGTGAGAGCGGATCGAGGCTGAGGGAGTTCGACGTCGCCTACTTCGCGGCCAGCACCGACGACGCCGAGACCAACAAGAAGTTCGCCGAATCGCTGCAGCTCGACTATCCCATCCTCAGCGATCCGGACAAGAAAGCCGCGGAGGCGTTCGGGGTCCTCATGCCCGCGGGCTACGCCTCGCGGCACACGGTGTACATCGGCAAGGACGGCCGCGTCCTTCACGTGGACCGGGCGGTGAAGCCGGCCACCGCCGGCGACGACGTCGCCGCCCGCCTGGACGAGCTGAAAGTTTCCCGCCGGACCGCCGCCCCCTAGCCGGCCCCGCGAATCGGCCTGGCCCAGTCCCGCGGCTGACCGTAAAGGGATCGTGCTCGTCTCTCACGATCAGGGAGGCGTTGCCGGCGGGCCCAAGGGATGCGGCACCGCGCCCGGCGCCGGCGAGATCGTCGTCTCCGGGGACTCCTGCCGCCCGTGATGCGCTAGGATTCTCCTGTAGGAGGTGCACCATGAACGAGATCCCCTGGTCGAAGGACGCCGACACCGTCCTCAGAGAGGCCAAGGCCGCGAAGAAGCCCGTGCTGCTGGACTTCAGCGCGGCCCCCATGTGAGCGGGGTGCGCTCGGCTGGAAGCCGAGGTCTACCCCGATCCCCGCGTCGTCGAAGCGATCACCGGACGCTTCGTTCCCTTCCGCGCCCACATCAAGGAGCAGCCTCAGGCGTTCGACCGATTCGACGCCCGGTGGACTCCGACCCAGATCATCCTCGACCCCGACGGAGTCGAGCGGCACCGCATCGAGGGCTTCCTGCCCGCCGATGACTTCCTGGCCCAGCTCGCGCTCGGCCTGGGGAAGATGCATTTCCAGCGGAAGGAGTACGACGAGGCGGAGCGGCGCTTCCGCTCCATCGTCGAAGAGCACCCCCGGTCCACGGCAGCCCCCGAGGCGGTGTACTGGGCGGGGGTCTCGGCCTACAAGAGGACGCAGGACCCCTCGCACCTGACCGAGACGGGCCGGAGGCTCCAGACGCTCTACCCCGAGAGCGAGTGGGCCCGCAAGGGATCGGTCTGGGCCGTCTCGACGCAGCATCATTGAGCCGCCCGGCGGCGCCCCCGCGGCGCCGCCGGCCCCCTGACCGCGGCGCGACCGTCCCGCGCAAGCCCGCCATCACGTGCTAGCGAGGATCCCCGCATGCCCGAGCTGCCCGACATCGTCGTCTACCTCGAAGCCCTGCAAAGCCGGATCCTGGGCTCCACCCTTGAAGGGATTCGCCTCGGCTCGCCTTTCGTGCTCCGTTCGGTCACCCCTGCGCCTCGAGACGCCGCGGGGCGGAGCGTGGTCGGTCTGCGCCGGCTGGGCAAGCGGCTGGTCATCGCGCTGGAAGGGGGGATCTTCCTCGTGCTGCATCTGATGATCGCCGGCCGCCTTCAGTGGAAGGAGGAGCCCGGCGCCCGGCTGCGCAGGCGGATCGACATGGCCGCCTTCGACTTTAGCGCGGGGACCCTGGTCTTGACCGAGGCCGGGACCAGGCGCCGGGCCATGCTCCACCTCGTGGAGGGGGAAGGAGCGCTCGCCGCCCACGACCCCGGCGGGATCGACGTCCTGTCGGCGCCTCCCGCCGCCTTCCGGGCCGCCCTGCAAAGGGAGCGCCACACGCTCAAGCGCGCCCTCACCGATCCGCGCCTCTTCAGCGGCATCGGCAACGCCTACTCCGACGAGATCCTCCACCGCGCCCGGCTCTCTCCCTTCAGGATGTCCGATGCGCTGGATCCCGGGGAGGTGGAGCGGCTCCGCACCGCCTGCGCCGCCGTGCTGGCCGAGTGGACCGACCGGCTCAGGACGGAGAGAGGAGACCGGTTCCCGGCGAAGGTCACCGCATTCCGCGAGGGGATGGCGGTGCACGGCAGGCACCGCAAGCCTTGCCCTGACTGCGGGAGCCCCGTGCAGCGGATCGTCTACGCCGAGAACGAGGCCAACTACTGCCCGCGCTGCCAGACCGGAGGCCGCGTGCTCGCCGACCGGTCCCTCTCCCGCCTCCTTCACGACGACTGGCCGCGCACCATCGACGAGCTTGAATCCCGGGCTCGCGGCCTCAAGCCCGGCACGGAGGAGAGCACCACGCGGTGATAGACTCCCGGCGATGGTCGGGCAGATCGAGCGGGTCATCGAGGCCCTGGAGGCGGCGGGCGTCCGGTACCTCATCGTGGGAGGGGTGGCGGTGGTGCTGCACGGGTACCTCCGCACCACGGCCGACCTCGATCTGGTGATCCAGTTGGACCCACCCAACGCGCTGCGGGCCGCCGCGGCGCTGACCGCCCTCGGCTACCGCCCCCGGGCCCCCGTGGCGCTGGAGGAGTTCGCCAGGGCCGAGGCGCGCGGCGCCTGGGCGCGCGACAAGCAGATGACCGTCTTTTCGCTCTGGGACCCGGCCACCCCCACCTTCGAGATCGACTTGTTCGTGACGGAGCCGTTCGACTTCGACGCCGTTCACGGGAGAGCCGTGCGGGTCCGCCTCGATCGCACCGAGGCGATGGTCATCGCCCTCGACGATCTCATCGCGCTGAAACGCGCCTCGGGGCGCCCGCGCGACCTGGAGGACATCGAGGCCCTGGAGGCGCTGCGCCGCGATCCGGGAAAGGAGGCACGGTGAAACGGCCTCCGCCGCTCGAGCGCCGCGAGCCGCCCGAACAGGCCTGGGACCGCGGATGGGAGGGGCACCGGGTCCGCCAGGCCCGCCTGGGGCTCCGGCTGACCCCCGCCGGCCGGCTCCGGTGGCTGGAGCAGACGGTGGACGAAATGCGCCGCCTGCTCGGCCTGGCCCGGAGGGAACGGCGGCAGGGAGACAGAGGGCCCGAAGAGTGACGTCCCTCTCGCAGCACGCCGGCCGCTTCCCCCGGGGCTCCTCGGGCAAGCCTGCGGCGTGCGACATCGGGTAGTCTTCCTCGGGCCGCTCCCGGCGCCCCCTTCGCCAACAATCTGCCCCTCGCCTGCGTCTGGATAGACATGGAGGACATCCTGGTGCGGGCTCCGGCGCGGCCGGCCGATAGGGACGATCAAGCCTGGGTGGCCGAGCTGTTCGACCGGCACCATGGCCGCCTCCACCGCCTTGCGGCCCGGATGTCCCGCGACGTCGAGGAAGCCCGTGATCTGGTGCAGGAGACCTTTCTGCGGGCCGCCCGCAGCGCGAGGTCGCTTCCTTCCGAGGCCGGCCCGGCCGAAGGGTGGCTGGTGCGCACCATGGTGAACCTCTGCCGGGATCGTTCTCGCCGTCTCAGGCTCCGGGGCTCCCCTCTGCCCATGGACGAGGCGCCCGAACCGGCGCGCGATCCGGCGCCCGCCTTGCAGGCCGTCTGGGAGGTCCGGGCGGCTCTGGCCACGCTTCCGGCGCGACGCCGGGCGGTGGTGGTGCTGCACGAGATCGAGGACCGGCCGGTCGCGGAGATCGCCCTGCTCCTGGGCATCAACGACGTGACCGTGCGCTGGCACCTGATGCGCGCCCGGCGCGAGCTGCGGGAGCGGCTGCTGCCGGCGCGTCGAGGAGCGACATCATGAACGATCGAGACCGCCACCTGCGGGAGCTGCTGCGGCGGCACGATCCGGCCGCCGGCGATCCGCCGCCTGACGAGTCGGAGACCGTCCGGCTGCGGCGCGCCGTCGTGCTGGCGGCGGCGCGGCCGCGGCCGGTGTCCCGGCCCGGCCTATGGGGGTGGGCCGGCGCGGCCCTCGCGGCGGCACTCCTTCTGGCCGCCCTGATCAGGACCGCCAGCCGGCCCTCGCCTGGGGTGGCCGAGGCTCCTCCCCCGGCAGCGCCCGATGCCGTCGAGCTCGCCGTGACCCGCCAGGTGCAGATGGTCACTCCGGGCGGGACCAGGATTGTCTGGATTCTCAACCGCAATCTCGAACTCTAAGGAGAGCCATGAACCGCCATCTCGCCATCGCCACCATCCTCCTCGCCACGGCGGCGCCGCTCGTGGCCGCACCCCAGGCCTCGGGAGGCAAGGCCGGGTCTGCCTTGCGCGCGACGCACTTGCTCACCCTGTCCCTGGTGCTGGCAGGCAACGAGGGGGCAGCGGGCTCCCAGACTCTCTCCGCTGCCACGGCGAAGGCGATCCAGGACATCAAGGACTTCCTCCCCTACTCGCGATACGACCAGGTCGACACCGCCGTGCTGCGGACCAGCAACCTCAACTTCAGCCGGGCCGAGCTTCAGGGGCCCGATGGACGCTACGTCGCCCGCTTCCAGTACACTCTGGAGGAAGGAGGCCGGAAGCTCCACTTCAGCAAGTTCGAGCTGGCCCGCGTGACCGAGGCGTTCCCTTCCCCGGGACGAAAGACTGGTGAGGACGACGATGCCACCCCCAAGCAGCCCTCCCACTCGCGCGAGGTGATCTCGACCTCCTTCTCCCTCGACGAGGGGGAGACCATCGTGGTGGGGACCTCGCGGCTCAACGGGAGCGGCAAGGCGGTCGTCCTGGTGCTGACCGCGCTGCCCCAGCGCTGAGGCGGCCCTCGTGGTGACCGGGCTGCACGGCGATCCCGCGATAAGGAGTTTGATCGAAATCTGTGATCGACGACAAGCCGTCGTCCGGCTTGACGCAGCCCTTCATTGCCCTTAGAACCCTCCGGAGGTCTGTCAGCTCCTGGGACGTTGGTCCCGCGTGGGCCCACCGTGGCGTCACAATGCCACAGGCACGGAGGTCGGCCAGCGCTTCACGAAGCCGCAGCGCAGCCACGATAGTGCGATATTCGCAATACGGACCGTTCTGTTATCCAGGAACGCGGCTTTGCCCCGCAGCACCACCAGCAACCGGACCAGGCGAACTGAAATCGCGTCCTCGGTCCCGTCGTACAAGAGGACGCCTCCCTGTGAGGTAAGCTGTGGTCGATATCCCGAGATGTCACCGGCTCGCCTCCGGTCGTCATAGGCCATCACTCCAATCTCAACCGATCATCTCTTGTCGCGGCGCGGACTCCGGCCTGCTCCGTTGGTGCGCGGCTCCGCACATCATCTATTGAGCGCGCGCAGGATCACGAGCGCTTCAAGGCGGTCGTTCAGGCTTACGGAGGACGGCTTCTCTGGCAGCTTGAAGGTCTTGGTTCCCGACTCTCCTTCGATGAGCCAGGGACGCACGATCATCTTGTCCCCCGGGAAATGGATGTGCACGGGGATCAGCAGCTTATACTTCTTCTGCTCCTGTCGCGCCTTCAGCGTCAGGACCCAGGAGCCTTCCTGCTGGGCGGTTTCGTATTCCCAGTAGACGACAGGCACGCCCCCGTCCTCGTGCCACTGATCGAAGAACCAGTCGAGCTTGACGCCGGCGTGCTTCTCGGCGATGGCGCGGAAATCCTCCGTCGACGCGCGCTTGTACTTCCAGGTCTGAAGGAAGTCGCGCAGCATCGGATACCAGGCGTCGTCATTTCCCTTCTGCACGCGCATCAGGTAGCGCAGCATGTGCAGGACCAGCGGCCCCTTCGTGTACACGTTTTGCGTTCCGGCGGCCAGCGGGTAGCTCGTGCTGCCGGCCAGTTCCTTCTTCTCGCCGGAGAGCAATTCCATCTGCATCGTTCCCGTGGTGAGCGGATCGAACCACTGCTCCCGCATCAGCATCAGGCTCCGCTGCGGGTCCTCGAACCGAACGTCGTAATAGTCGAGGGCCGAGTACTCGGCGAACGACTCGGACAGCCAGCGGTCCCTCCGCATGGCATCGAGGGGACGCACGAAGTTGAACCACCACTGATGGGCGACCTCGTGGGCGCGGAAGGCGTCCGTGTAGGAATCCGAATCACTCGTGCCCCCTCCTCCCAGGAGCAGGAGCCCTTCGAAGCCGCGCCCGTGGCTCGTTGGCGTGTCGGTGATCCGGAGGTGCTTGAATTCCAGCGGGACGTACATCCGGCTGAACACCTTGACGGCGTTGGCGACCTCGGTGAGCGTGTACTTCGCGTTCTTCTGGAGATGGCCTCGTCTCTGAAAGAGCTCCAGAACCATGTCGTCCGCCGGAGCCTCGGTGCGGTTGTAGTCCCCCATGTACATCGTCGACATGGAGACAGGATGCGTCGTGCGGTAGACGACGCGCTTCATCGGCCCTTTCTTCTCCTCGAGGACCAACTCGCCGATGCCGATCCCATCGAGGCTGGCGGGGACCGTCAGATCGAGCTCGTGTTCCACGTCGTCACTCGATAGCGGCAGCTTCGGCGCCCAGGCGTCCTCGTCGACGAGGTAGAAGGAGCTGCCCCAAGGCTCGAACAGGACGCCTGAGCTGACGAATTCCAGGGAGATCTCGCCGGAATCGGACCGCTCGACGTCCTTCAGTGAGACTAGCACCGTCTCGTCGAAGTCCGGATCGTTGCGCAGCTCCTCCCACTGCAGGAAGGGAACGTCCCGGCCCTTCGCGTCTCGCACGCTCATCAGAACCATCTGGACCGCCAGGTCGAATCGAAGCGCCCGGACCCCCGGGGCGACATCCAGCGTCAGGGTGGCCTTCTCTCGGGTCCGCGGCTTCATGTCGTCGGGGGCCAGCACGACGCGCGATGTCTTCACGTCCGCCAGGCCGGGACCGCTACCAGCCACGGCGTACTCGATGATGGGATGGAACGTGAACTTCAGCGGCTTGTACTCGGACATCTCCTCGTGGCCGAACACCGCCAGCGAGATCCCCCGTTCGGCGGCATGGTCGTTGGCGTAGAGAAGCCGGGCTTCCGCGTTGTGTGCCGTCCGGATCTCATCCATGGGGAACAGGAAGAACGTCGAGTCCTTCGCGGCGCTGTCCCGGTTCAGGAAGAGCGACGTGAAGCGCAGACCGAGCTGGCGCAGGGCCGACTTGTCCGCTTCGTACGTTGCCGCGTCGGCGGGCGGCCCGCCACCCGCCTCCACTCCGATCTTCTCCAGAATCGAGTCGGGGTTGAGGGAGAAGATAGTGAGACTCTCCACCGAAAGGTCGGCAAGTTCGGTGCGGCCGAACAGCCTCTGGAGCATCGCGCGCGCAGTGGACTCGCGTGGGGCGAAAGAGATCCGGGCGTTTCCTTCGAAGTACCCGCCGATCACCCGCCCCTGCACAGGCGGCTCGGTGTACAGAATGCCGGAATTCAGGCGCAGCTCGAAGTCCGGCTCCGTCCAGACGATCCCCTCGACCGGGTGGCCCGACAGCCGCTGAGGGGCCGCGGCGTGCAGCATCTCGTGAACCGCCGCGAGCTGCTGCGAAGAGCTGCTCGTGAACTTCGATTTCCAGGAAAAGGTCGCCGCCTCCACCGGCATGACGGCCAGCGCCGCCAGTGCAATAAACCATCCCCTGGCCGCCGCACGCAGAACACCCCGCATCGTCGATCCTCCCATTGTCGTCCGTCTTCGAGGCCTACGACACCGCGACGCACTACGCGACCCACCGGACCCACAAGCGTGCGCAGCGACCTTCGACCTTCTGTCCCGAATCAACCGCGGCCTCCAGGAAGCGTTCCCGACCTCCTGAGCTGCAACTTCAAAAGCCATGGCATCACCCCCTGGCTTTTCACTACCCTCCCTTCCAGCCTAGATTAGACGGGCTAGCCTCAAACCATAGGCTGTGACCACATCTGAACCGCCCCGGGTTTCCCGGAGACTCAGTCACATGAGTCCACCCGCCCTGGCTGGGGTTGTATGGTTGCGATAGTAAATCACCTCGAACTCGACCGGTGGCATGTCCCGATCGGCTCGAGCAGCCGCCGGTTGTTGAACCAGTCGACCCATTCCAGCGTCGCGAACTCCACGGCCTCGAGGTGTCGCCATGGTCCACGACGCATGATGATGACCTCGGTCTTATACAGCCCGATGACCGATTCGGCCAGGGCGTTGTCGTACGAATCACCGATGCTTCCAACCGCGGGTTCGATGCCCGCTTCTGCCAGCCGTTCCGTGTAGCGAATGGACTCTCCCGACTCGAGACTCGATCATCCGGACCTCGAACTATCGATGGTAGGAACCTCGTTAAGCTGGAGTGGTGCTGGAGGTTGTGTGGCGTCCGCGCCGGCCGCGGGGGCTTACGAGCGGGCCTCCCCTGTCCGGCGGGGGGCTCCCGGACTCGAAAGATCCCCAGAAGATCGAGACTCATCACAAACTCAGTCGGCCCCCGAGTGGCTACGCTCGCGAGGCTTCCCTGCCTCCGATTCGCGGATTCTTACCGCAGGTTCCCGCACAGAAATGGAGGCGCATCCCCTCTCCCAAGTCGAGCTGCTCACGCCCACAAGAACCCTCGCCGCCTCTCCCCTACGCTCGAACCTCCACGTGACTACAGCCAGGTGATCGGAGTCATGACTTCTTTCTCCCGCTTCCCTTGACTCTCGACCTCCGCACTCTCGCATAAGTTAAGTCTAGAACACACTGCAGGCACTCATTGGCGGCAATGCTCCGTGGAGCGGCGCTGCTACGACGTATGCGGTAACTCGCACATTTATCATGATTCCCTATTGTGCCTCCAAGCGCTTCAAACACCCTATCAGCAAATGCATCAGCCACGCCCTCGACATGAGGTCCGAAGCGCTCACGACCCCGATAGCTGTCGAACCAAGCATGGACGAGCTCATGGCAGAACACCCACAACAATCTACCGGCTGAACAATACCGGCAAGCGTTGATCGCAATTCTTCCACAGGTGTAGGAGCCAGCCTCAGACTCCATGTCCGCCTTGCTCACCACAACTATGAGTTGTCGCGAGTCGAATAACCCGCAATCATCCCGAGTTGCTGCAGGAAGATCCGCACCGAGTTGTAGTGAAATCGCGATCCGCCTCCATGTGTCGCGATGAATTCGCACCTGGGACGCATTATATATTCTCATGGCAGGAATCAAATCGACGTAAGTGGCTTTTGTGCCTTGGGCAACTGTCCGGCTTCTCCACCAAGGATAAACGTAATTCGTGCACCGCACCACCGCGGCGCTTGCGAAGTCCACGGTCCCTGTGCATAGATCTCCTGCTCCTCGGGTTCTTCCCGCCGGGAAGTCCGACGGACACCCACTTCTACTACAGGCTGGACTCGAGAGAAAGAACGCCTGTCCTTCGCCGCTTACATGCTGCCCATGACCTTGATTCTCCGTCTTGCAACCCCATGATGCCATGGCGTCCAAGAACCACCGTCAACTATCAACGCTCACTGAGACATCGCCCTTCTCCACTTGCTCCAGCCGAACACCGTCAAGAAGGTCGCCGTGGTGAACGACAACCGTCTGATCCATTGCTGCTCGGATGGCATTAGCGCAATCACAACATTTACCACGAGGGACACGCCACACCAACTGAGGCGAAGGCGCCCACAACCGAGCCACTCCGCCATCCCAATCGTCAGACCTATTCCTAAGCCACCGAGGACACGTAATCTCCTCCCCTGCACTCAGGCCAGACCAACCCCAGCCGAATCCATGGGCCGCGACAATTGACAGGAAGACGCCCGCGGTGGCCACGCACGAGGTGCTGACAGCCCTCAGTACCGCTGCCATCGAGAGAGCTTGAGCCTGCCTTGTGGCTGCAACAATCGGCACTAAACACGGCCCCCACCCCGCATAAAATTGCATAAGACATCAAAAGCATCGTTTGTTTCTCATTCTGTTAATTGCCGATTGTCCTATGTGTAATTCACACTATTGCATCGGCATTTGTGCCATACTCCCACTCATCAGAAGACAAGTCGTCGCCACCAGACTCTCTCAGGCTTCTCATTATTGTCTCAGGCAACTCGAGACCCTCTGTGAGCTCAGTGCGACTCAATGCGATAATCATGGCCCCGGTTTCCTCAATCACGGGTTATCTGGAGTGGGTGTGAACTCCATCCCGAACTAATTGTCTGAGCGCAGACGAGTCGGTACAACGCGCCAGGAAGAAAATGGCTCCTTCTCAGCTCACGCCTCTCGTTGCAAAGTGCGCACACGCCCTTCATCAGAGAGCCTCAGAGTGTTGCACTATACCACTGCCAGCGGTTAGGGCCTCGCGTTAACGGACCCGTCAGGAACACGGGAGAGGCTGCGGAGTTTCTCAGGGAGGTTCGAGGGCTATGCGGATCGTCCGTTAAGAGCGAGAGCGGGCGAACCGATGATTTTCCGATAGTCCCGTTTCCCGCGCCCCCCGCGCCAAAACACGTGAGCCCGATCGCTCTCGCGACCCGGGCTCAGTATGTCCAATCCCACCTTTGGGGCGCGAAGATCTCGCTCCCCAGCTGATCGGAGTCACGAGTATTTGGGCATCTCGTAACATCGAGTGTCTGGTCCACCAAGTAATTAAAGGGACGAAAATGCGCGAATGGTGTGTGAGGACAGCCGGACTCTTTTCATTCCTCTCCATGGCTGGCGCGTTTGACGCCAGCCGCTCCCGGCACATTCGCCAGATCCGCCGATCACCAGGCGGGGACGCCCGGGCCCACATCGCCCGGCTCCCGCCGGCCGCGCAGACTGCGCACGCGGAAGGCCAGGATCAGCGTCAGAGCTCCCGAGATGATGGCGTAGACGCCGATCAGCCAGACCAGGGACAGCAGGCCCGCCCCCGGAAACAGGACCAGCAGAAGGCCCAGCAGGATCGAGGCCCCCGCGTCCAACAGCAGCCATTCCCCGCGCATCCTCCGGCGAAGCTGGATGGCGGCGGCCATCAGGAAGGCCCCCCGCACGATGGCCCATGCGGCGATCAGGTACAACAGAACCAATGCCGTCAGGCCGGGGAAGAGGAAGGCCGCCAAGGCGGCGATCACCCCGATGGCGCCGTGCAGCACCATCGGCCACCAGCGGCCCGAGCTTCCCAGGAGGGCCGAGGCCGCGCCGTCGACCAGTGCGAACGCCCCCCAGAGGAACACCAGGGCCAGCAGCGTGATCTGCGGCCAGACGAACGCCACGACGCCGAAGAGTACTGCCAGACACCCGCGCAAAATCAAGAGCCACCAGTTCATCGTCTTCCTTTCATCCGGCCGGCTTCACGACGAGCCTTTCACCCTTCGCATCCACCCTCACCGTTCCGCCGGCGGCGAGGCCGCCTGAGACGATCAGCCGGGCCACCGGTGTCTCGATCCCGGATTGAATGACCCTCTTGAGCGGCCGCGCCCCGTAGGCAGGTTCGTATCCGGCGCGGGCCAGCCCCTCACGCGCCGCGTCGGTCACCTCCAGGGCGATCCGCCGTTCGGCGAGACGCTTCGCCAGCCGCTCCACCTGGATGTCGACGATTGTCCTGATCTGCTCCTGGGTCAGCGCATGGAAGACGACAACCTCGTCCACCCGGTTGAGGAACTCCGGCCGGAAGTGCCGGCGCAACGCGTCCAGCACCTGCTCGCGCATCCGTTGATAGGTCCGCTCATCGATCCCGCGCATCTCCAGAATGAGGTGGCTGCCGAGGTTGGAGGTCATGATGACCACCGTGTTCCGGAAGCTCACCGTGCGGCCCTGGCCGTCCGTGAGCCGGCCGTCCTCGAGGATCTGCAGCAGCACGTTGAAGACGTCGTGATGCGCTTTCTCGATCTCGTCCAGGAGCAGGACACAGTACGGCTTTCTTCTCACGGCCTCGGTGAGCTGGCCCCCTTCCTCGAAGCCCACGTAGCCCGGAGGCGCTCCAATGAGCCGCGACACGGTGTGCTTCTCCATGTACTCGGACATGTCCAGGCGCACCATGTTGTTCTCATCATCGAAGAGCACCTCCGCCAGGGTTCGCGCCAGCTCCGTCTTGCCCACTCCTGTGGGGCCCAGGAAGATGAAGGACCCTATGGGGCGGTTGGGGTCCTTGATTCCCGCGCGTGCGCGCAGGATGGCGTCGGCCACCGCCTTCACCGCCTCGTCCTGTCCCACCACGCGCTTGTGGAGCTCCTCCTCCAGGCGGATCAGCTTCTGCGTCTCCCCTTCCAGCAGTCTGGACACCGGGATCCTCGTCCAGCGAGAGACCACCTCGGCGATGTCCTCCTCGTCCACCTCTTCCTTGATGAGGCGGCGTGAGCCGCTCTCCGAGGCGCGATCCTCCTCCCGCTTCAGATCCCGCTCCAGGCTGGCCAGCGTCCCGTACTGCAGCTCCGCCACGCGGTTCAGCTCGTAGTTCCGCATGGCCTTTTCGATCTCCAGCCGCGTCTCCTCGATCCGCCGGCGCAGCTCGCGCGGCCGCTCGATGTCCGCCTTCTCCTTCTGCCACTGCTGCCGCAGCAGGTCGGCCTCGGCGGTAAGGCGCTTCAGCTCCTCCTCCAGCTTCTCCAGCCGTTCGCGCGACGCGGCGTCCTTTTCCTTGCGCAGGGCCTCCCGCTCGATCTGGAGCTGGAGGACGCGACGCGTGATCTCGTCCAGCTCCGCCGGCATCGATTCGATCTCCGTGCGCAGGCGCGCCGCCGCTTCATCCACGAGGTCGATGGCCTTGTCGGGAAGGAAGCGGTCGGAGATATAGCGGTGGCTCAGGACGGCGGCAGCCACGAGGGCGGAGTCCTTGATGCGGACGCCGTGATGCAGCTCGTAGCGCTCCTTGAGGCCGCGCAGGATGGAGATGGTGTCCTCCACGTCGGGCTGGTCGACCAGGACCGGCTGGAAGCGCCTCTCCAGCGCCGGGTCCTTCTCGATGTGCTTCCTGTACTCGTCGAGCGTCGTGGCTCCGATGCAGTGCAGCTCGCCGCGCGCCAGCGTCGGCTTGAGCAGGTTGCCGGCGTCCATGGCCCCCTCCGCGGCGCCTGTCCCCACCACGGTGTGCAGCTCGTCGATGAAGAGGAGGATCCGCCCCTGCGCCTCCTGCACCGCCTTGAGCACCGCCTTGAGCCGCTCCTCGAACCCGCCGCGGTACTTGGCCCCCGCCACCAGGGCTCCCATGTCCAGCTGCACGATGCGCTTGTCCTTGAGGCTCTCCGGGACGTCCCCCCGGACGATGCGCTGGGCCAGGCCTTCCACGATGGCCGTCTTGCCCACGCCCGGAGGACCTATCAGCACGGGGTTGTTCTTGGTGCGGCGCGAGAGGATCTGGATGACGCGGCGGATCAGCTCGTCGCGCCCGATGACCGGGTCGAGCTTCCCCTGACGGGCCATCTCGGTGAGATCGCGCCCGTACTTCTCCAGAGCTTCGTAGGTCCCTTCCGGGCTCTGGCTGGTGACCCGCTGTCCCCCGCGGACCTCGGCCAGAGCCTCCAGCAGGCGGTTCCGTGTGAGTCCGGCATCGCGGAAGATACGGCCCACCTCACCCTCCTGAACCTCCGGGAGAGCCAGGAGCAGATGCTCGACGCTCACATAGTCGTCCTTCATCCTCTGCGCCTCGTCGGAAGCGCGGTCGAGCGCGTCGTTCACCGCGGTGGACACGTAAACCTGCCCTTGGGCGGCTCCCGTTCCCGTCAGACGCGGCAGCCGGCCCGTGGCCTCCTGGAGCCTCCGCGCCAGCTCGTCCGGGGACGCCCCCGCCTTCTCGATCACGCGCCGCGCCACCCCTCCCTCCTGAGAGAGGAGCGCCAACGCCAAGTGGACTGCCTCCACCTGCGTTTGTCCGTGACGGCGGGCCAGCCACTGCGCGTGAGCGATCGCATCCTGGGATTTTTCCGTCAGCTGATTGATGTCCATCAGAATGCCCCCCGTTCCTCTTCCATCAGCTCCAGGCGATCCAGAAGATTCACGATGACCGCCGCGCCGGAGAGGTTGACGCCCAAGTCCGCACGCAGCCTGGCCATACGCCGCAGTTTCAGCACCGCGTCCACCGTGAACTCGCTTCCGGCGTCGTCGGCGGCCTCGATCAGACCCAGACGGACCAGCGCGTCCAGCCTAGACAGGCTGATCCCCGCCGCATCGGCGAGTACGCTCGCCGGGATGCGCGTCTCAACCTTGAACGCCGGCGCCATCTCTCATCCTCGCCGCCGGCCGTGCCCGGGCGGGCGCGCCGCGCCTGAGGGCCTCGTAGGCCGCGCGCTCCGGAGCCGTGGACTCCGCCGGCACCACGATGCGGGCCACCGCATGCAGGTCGCCCCGGCCCCCTTCCCGGCGCGGCAGTCCGCGGCCTCGCAGCCTCAGCCGGCTCCCGTTCTGCGTGCCCGACGGAACCCGCAAGGTGACCGGCCCGTCGGGCGTCTCCACCTGCACCTCCCCGCCCAGCACCGCCTCCCATGGCCACAAGGGCAGGTCCATCTCCAGCCCGCGGGATGTCAGCCGGTAGCGCGCGTCGGGGGCCAGGCGGACCCGCAGGTAGAGATCACCCGGGGATGCGCCGCCGGTTCCCGGCTTGCCCCACCCCGCAAGGCGCAGCACGGTCCCTTCGCGAGTGCCGGCCGGAATCTCCACCTCCACGTTCCGGCCGTCTCCCAGCGTGATCCTCCTGCGGGCTCCGCGCACGAAATCGGATGCGGGGATACGGATCTCGGCCTCGACGTCGTCCCCCCGCTGATCCGCCCGCCGGCCCGCGCGCCCCCACGGCGGCGCGCCCCGCCCGCGCCCGCCAGGCCGTCCGAACAGCGACTCGAAGAAGTCGCTGAAGTCACCCAGGTCGTCCCAGGACGCCTGTCCCATGCCGGACCACCCGGCAGACCTGGCTCCGGCGGAAGGACCCGGAGGGGGCGTGAAGTCGGCCCCCGCCTTCCATTCGTGGCCCAGCGCGTCGTAGCGGGCCCGCTTCTCATGGTCCTTCAGCACTTCATAGGCCTCGTTGACTTCCTTGAACCGCTCGGCGGCCGCGGCGCGCTGCGCCGCGGGGCTCAGGTCGGGATGGTGCGTCCGCGCCAGACGGCGATAGGCGCTCTTGATTTGATCCGCCGTGGCCGTCCGTGGCACTCCCAGAACCTCGTAATAGTCGCGAAATTTCACCGATACCGGCCGAGGGCCGCGACCTCCGGGGTTCCTTCGAGGGCGCTCACCAGCGTCTCGACATCCCAGGAGCCGTCGTGGCGGATGCCATTGATGAAGAAGGCCGGCGTGCCGTTCACTCCGCTGCGGACGCCGCTCACGAAGTCCTCGCGCACGCGGGCGGCGTGCACGCGGTTCATCAGCTCGTTCATGAAGCGGGCCATGTCCAGGTCCAGTCGAGAAGCCAGAAGGGGCGGGGACCCCAGCATGTCCTGGTGCCGGTACAACATGCCGTGGATCTCCCAGAACCTTCCCTGCGCACCGGCGGCCTCGGCGGCTTCGGCCGCGGCCTGAGCGTGAGGGTGGACGCTGGTGAGCGGGAAATGCCGGAACACGAAGCGCAGCTCGCGTCCCATCTCCCGCTGCACGGCCTTGACTACGGGGTAGGCCATAGCGCAGTACGGACACTCGTAGTCGCCGTACTCAACCAGCGTGAGGGGCGCGTGAGGAGGACCCTGGATGTGATCGCGCCGGGGGTCGACGGGAACGGACAATCTCATCGAAACGTCTCCTGATGGGTCATGGCCTCGAGCGCGGAGAGAATCCCGTCCGCGCCCGGATTGACGCCGATGGGCGACACGTAGCTCCACCGGACGATCCCTTCGGTATCGATGACGAACAGAGCCCGCTCGGAGATGCCCTCGCCCTGGCGGTACACCCCATAGGCGCGGGCGACTTCACCCTTGGGCTCGAAGTCCGACAGCAACGGATACACCAGCTTCCTGTCCTTGGAGAACGCTAGATGGCACCAGGGGCCATCCACCGAAGCTCCCAGCAAGGTCGCGTTGTGTCCCTTGAAGACGGGCATCAGCTCGTTGTACAGGACCACCTGATCGCCGCACACGGGGCTCCAGTCGGCGGGATAGAAGAAGAGCACCACGGGCTGACCCAGGAAATCGCTCAACGCGACGCGCTGATCGGGCGTGCTGTTGAGACTGAAGTCGGGAGCGGGTCGGCCGGCCTGAAGCACGCTCTGCATGGACTGGGCCTTCATGATGGCTTCCCTTCGTTCACGTCCTTGAACTCGGCGTCAACGACGTCGTCATCCTGGGAGGGCCGCCCGGAAGGCGGCTCTCCCACCGTGGCCCCGGCCGGCTGCCGCGAGGCAGCCTCCGCCAGTATCCGCGAGGCGCGGGTGAGCTTTTCGCCCGCCCGGCGGATGCGATCCACGTCATCCGAGTTCAGGGCGTCGCGCGCCTCGGACAGCGCCGCTTCGACGGTCCGCCGCTCGGTGTCGGACAGCTTCTCTCCCTGCTCGGCGAGATTGCGCTGCACGGCGTACACCAAGGAGTCGGTCTGGTTCCGCGCCTCAATTTCCTCGCGGCGCCGCGCGTCCTCGGCCGAATGCGCCTCGGCCTCGCGCACCATCCGCTCGACCTCTTCTTTGGACAGACCAGAGCTGGCGGTGATGGTGATCTCCTGCTGCTTTCCGGTGGCCACGTCCCTGGCCGTCACGTTCAGGATCCCGTTGGCGTCGATGTCGAACGTCACTTCGATCTGCGGCGTCCCGCGCGGGGCGGGCGGGATGCCCACCAGCTGGAATCTGCCCAGGCTCCGGTTGTCTCGCGCCAGAGGCCTTTCTCCCTGCACCGCGTGGACCTCTACGGCCGTCTGGTTGTCCGCAGCGGTGGTGAAGGTCTCGCTCTTGCGAGAAGGGATGGTGGTGTTGCGGGGAATCAGCACGGTGGTCGCACCTCCCAGGGTCTCCAGCCCCAGGGAGAGCGGCGTGACGTCCAGCAGGACCACGCCTTTCACGTCGCCTGCCAGGACACCTCCCTGAATGGCGGCACCGACGGCCACTACCTCGTCGGGATTGACTCCCTTGTGAGGCTCGCGCCCGAACACCTCGGTCACGGTGTCCTGCACCTTGGGCATCCGCGTCTGGCCCCCCACCAGCACCACCTCGTCGATGTCGTTCCTGGTCACCGCAGCGTCTTTCAACGCTTGGTGGCATGGGGAGACCGTGCGCTGGACAAGGTCGCCCACCAGGGCCTCGAGCCTGGCCCGGGTCAACTGCATCACCAGATGCCTCGGTCCCGAGGCGTCCGCGGTGATGAAGGGCAGATTGATGTCGGTCTGCAGGGTGGAGCTCAGCTCGATCTTGGCCTTCTCCGCGGCTTCCCTCAGACGGTGCAGCGCCATGCTGTCCTTGCGCAGGTCGATGCCGTTCTCGCGCTTGAACTCCTCGGCCAGCCAGTCCACGATGCGCTGGTCGAAATTGTCGCCTCCCAGATGGGTGTCTCCGTTGGTCGCCTTCACTTCAAAGACCCCGTCGCCCAGCTCCAGGATGGAGATATCGAAGGTGCCCCCGCCCAGGTCGTAGACGGCGATCTCCTCGTCCTTCTTCTTGTCCAGGCCGTAGGCCAGGGACGCGGCGGTCGGCTCGTTGATGATACGCAGGACCTCCAGCCCGGCGATCCGGCCGGCGTCCTTGGTCGCCTGCCTCTGGCTGTCGTTGAAGTAGGCGGGGACGGTGATGACGGACTGGGCGATCTTCTGCCCGATATGGGCCTCGGCCGCCTCCTTGAGCTTCTTGAGGATCATCGCGGAGATCTCGGGCGGCGAGTACTGCCGGCCGCGCACTTCGATGCGCGCGTCCCCGTTGGACGCCCTCACCACCTTGTAGGGAACGAGCTTGATCTCCTCGAGGACCTCGTCGTATCGGCGGCCCATGAACCTCTTGATGGAGTAGATGGTGTTTTCGGGGTTGGTGACCCCCTGCCGCTTCGCGACCTGGCCGACGAGGATCTGGCCATCACGGGTGAACGCGACCACGGAAGGGGTGACCCGGCTTCCTTCCTGGTTGGGGATCACCGTGGAGGAGTCCCCCTCCATGACGGCGACGACGGAGTTCGTGGTGCCGAGATCGATGCCGATCACCTTCGCCATACGAGCATCCCTTCAAGTTGACACGGCGTCCTGTGTCAGGGGCGGACCGGACACCTTCTGAATCACACTAGAGTTTGGTCGCTGGCCGCGGCAAGGAGGATGAAACCGTCCTCGCAAGACGGGCAGAAGACGCTGCTGGACTTCAGAAGGACGGCGCGGTAGAGTTCCCATCTCTTCCTCATCCAGGGTTCCGCGCCTGGCGCGATGGGTTTCCTGGTGATACCACTTCGGGACACCATCCCGAGCCGCCAGCTTCCGGTGGTCACGTGGTCTCTCATTGCGGTCAACGCGGCCATCTTTCTCGTGCAACTCAGTCTGGGCCCCTTGCAGTTCGAGAGGATAGTCCGGCTCTTCGGCCTCATCCCGGCCCGGTACACGCATCTCGAATGGTCGTTGCAGGTGGGTCTGTGGCCTCCTGAGTATCTGCCGTTTCTGACCAGCATGTTCCTGCACGGCAGCCTGCTCCACATCGCCGGCAACATGTGGATGCTCTGGCTGTTCGGTGACAACGTCGAGGACCGGATGGGCCGGGCACGTTTCGCACTTTTCTATCTGCTGACGGGAGTGGCCGCTGGGTTCACTCATTGCATCGCATATCCGGACTCTGTCGTTCCCACCATCGGCGCCTCGGGAGCGGTGGCGGGGGTGCTGGGGGCCTACTTCTTCCTTTATCCAGGCGCCCGAATCATCGCGGTGCTCCCTATCCTGTTCTGGCCGTTCTTCATGGAACTGCCCGCCTTCACGTACATCCTGTTCTGGCTCCTGAGCCAGGTGATCGGCGCGACGCTGTCTCCGGCCCATGCCGGCGGCGTCGCCTGGTGGGCTCACGTCGGCGGGTTTCTCGCCGGAGCGCTCCTTCTCCGCCCGTTCCTGCTGCCCGCCCGGTGGCGCCCAAGGCGCTTCCAGCCGGATGAGTACGGCCTGGAGCGGGCGTGGAGGGCCGGGGTCTAGGCGAAGAGGCCCAGGAGGCACCACATGGACATCGGACAGCTCATCTGGCTCTTCTTCATCCTCACCGCCCTGCAGCCGGTCATCCAGCAGCGGCTTCTGGAAAGCTCCCGCCGCCGCATGCTGGCGAAGCTCGAACAGCAGCGCAATTCACGGGTGATCCTGCTCGTTCACCGCCAGGAGACCATGAACCTCCTGGGATTCCCGGTCATGCGCTATATCGACGTCAATGACTCGGAGGAGGTGCTCCGCGCCATCGAGATGACCGACCCCGAAGTCCCGCTGGAGATCATCCTGCACACCCCGGGTGGCCTGGTGCTGGCGGCGCTGCAGATCGCGCGTGCCGTCCGCAGCCATCCGGGCAAGGTGAGGGTCTTCGTGCCGCACTACGCCATGTCGGGAGGCACCCTGATCTCGCTGGCGGCCGACGAGATCGTCATGTCACGGCACGCCGTGCTTGGGCCGGTGGATCCGCAGATCGGAAAATACCCCGCCGCCTCGCTGGTCAAGGCCGTGGAGGAGAAGCCGATCGCGGAGGTGGACGATGAGACGCTCATCCTGGCCGACGTCAGCCGGAAGGCGCTCACGCAACTGCGCGAGAGCACCCGCGAGCTGCTCACACGCAGCCAGCCTCCGGAGAAAGCCGATCAGCTTGCCCAGCTCCTGGCGACGGGGACCTGGACCCACGATTATCCCATCACCTTCGATGAGGCCCGGCGCCTCGAGGTGAAGGTGTCCAGTGACATGCCGAAGGAGATCCTGCAGCTCATGAGCCTCTTTCCGCAGCCCACGCGCCGCCAGCCTTCGGTGGAGTACACGCCGCTGCGCCGCCGCGCGGTCCGTGAGGAGGCGCCGGAGAGCCGTTGAGGCGCAGAGTTCTGGTGGAAGTCTCGACAAGATGAGCGAGTCGTGGGTCATAGCGAGAGAGCCGTATCGCTGGAACTGCCGAGTCGCCGAACTCCGCGCCCCACGTCACATAACACGTGAGCCCCGACCGCTCTCGCGATCAGGGCTCGTGTGGGGCTCGTGTATGTCCAGCCCCACCTCGTGGGGCGCGAAGGTCTGGCTCCCCAGGTGATCGGAGTCGCGAGTCACTCTCCGGACTCGGGACTCCTTCATCTGGACCCCAAGTGATCGATGGTACGAATCAAGCTAAGCTCTTACAGCCTTGGATGTTATCGCCAACCGGCGCCGGCTGCCGCGGCCGCGAACAAGCCTTCCTGGTCCGCTGAGGAGAACCTGGGACTCGAAACTCCGATCACCTGGTCCCCAGGCGATCCATGGTACGAACCTGGCTAAATTCTGATGGTGCGTGACGTTCTCGGCGGACGCGCCAGTCGAGAGGGGCACGCGAGCGGGCGTTCCGGCGTTCCTCGCCCGGTGGAGCATTTCACGGCAGAACTCGCGCGGCAAGCTCAGACCGGATCTCGCAAACCGGCGAAGACGTCCAACCCACCGCTCCTGGCCGCGGCGCTTGCCAAGTCCACGGCCCCCGGCATAGGCGTCCTGCTCGCGGACACCCACTACAGCCAGGAACGCCGGTTCTTGACCGCTTGCCCGCGAACCGGTCTTCCCGGCTCCGCCGCCCAGCCTCAGGGTGATTGGAGTCCCTGAGCCTATCGGTTACCTACCGGCGGCTGAATTCGAGCAGGTGTCCGGAGCGGTTCAACCACGACCGCCCGTATCATCCTCAATCCGAAATCGCCTCAAACACCTCCTCGTTCAAATGAATGCCCTTCTCCGAGTCAATGTCAAATAGATCTTCTACATCTATGACGAACACCGGCTTCTCTCTGTACGCGTCCTCCGAATCCATTCTAACAGGCTGTTGACCAAGGCTGGTCGAATTGATGCTCCATTTCCGGTGACATGATCAAATTCAGCGACCGGGGCCTGGCCATTTTTCGGCCGGGTCGCGACTCAGTTCGTGCTCCTGATCCGATCTTGTTGGGGTCGAT
>DATEEA010000177.1:0-5838 GCA_035281445.1 Candidatus Polarisedimenticolia bacterium | reverse complement strand
GAAGCCCGCGAGCGCGGCCCCGGCCACCGCCCCCACGGTGTTGGCCGCGTAGAGCGCACCGGCGCCGGTCCCCGGCGAGCCGCCCCGCTCCACGTGAGCGCTCAGGATGGGAAGCGTTGCCCCCATCAGCGCCGTCGGTGTCAGCAGGGCCGCGCAGGCCAGCGCGAAGCGCAGCAGCCCCAGCGCCGCTCCGGACGCCTCCCCCGAGCCGGTGAGGGCGGCGTACACCGGCGCCAGCAGCGGAAGCGCCAGGAGCACCGCGACGGCCAGCACGGCGATGGCCACTTCCAGCACGGCGTAGACTTTGAGCGGATGCGCCACGCGGTCGCCGCGGCGGGCCGCCGCCAGGCTTCCCAGCGCGAGCCCCCCCATGAAGGCGGCGAGCACCGTGCTGACGGCGTGGGTGGTGGAGCCGAAGACGAGCAGGAGCCCGCGGCTCCAGACCACCTGATAGATGAGGCCGCTGGCGCCGGAGAGGAAGAAGATGGCCAGCAGCGGCAGGCGGGCGGGGAAGAAGCCCCGGGCGGCTTGGTTCACTGACTTCCCGCTGTCGGCAGAGGGAGCATCCAGCATCCAGGATAAGGAAACGGGAGCGGAGGTCAAGCTGGAGGAGCGCCGGACTGATGGCGATCGTCTCGTGCGAAACAGGACCGATGGAGAGATCGGTCGGGCTCCAGGCGAGTCGCCGGCGACGATGCTCACCGAGCCACGATGGTGGACTCGGCCACTCTGAAGCACCGGGAGCGGCCTGTCGGGATGGGTGCTAACATCCGGCAGTCCGAGGAGAGCAAGGGTCTGCGGCGGCTGAGGGAGCCCCCCGCTCGCGAGCCGCCCGGGAGGCAATCTGACGCGGCGGCGGAGCTCGTGCAAGCCGCCTGTCGTGATGCACGGTCCTTTGCTTCCGCGAGCCCGCGTCGCGCCGTGGTGCTCACAGCCGGTGGGGCCGCAGAACAATGGAGCCCAACTTCCGCAGACTGGACGCCGTCTCCGAGCTGATGGACTCGGGCCCCTACCAGGAGCCGGAGATCCGCGGCAACCTGGCCGATCTGCGCTTCTTCAACCACCGGTTCGGGGGGACGCGCCTGGTCCTGCACGAGGCGGCGGCCCTGCTGGCCGGCCTCCCCGACGCGCCGCGGAGCCTTCGTGTCCTGGACGTGGCCGCCGGTTCGGCGGACATCGCCGAAGAGATGGCCCGCTGGGGCCGGCGGCGCGGGGTGGAGGTCGAGGCCGAGGCGCTGGACGCGAACCCCGATGTCCTGGACGAGGCCCGCCGCTGGCTCCAGCGCCGCCGGCGGCGCCGGGGGAGGCTCCGCCCCGGCGACGTCCTGCCTCCCGTCCGGCTGGTGCGCGGCGACGCCCTGCGGCTGCCGCACACCGATCGGTCCGTGGACCTGGTGATCTGCTCCAACTTCCTCCACCACCTGGAGGCGCCCGAGGCGTCGCGGGCCCTGTCCGAAATGCGGCGCGTGGCCCGGCGCGGGGTCGTGGCGGTCGATCTGGCCAGGGGCCGCGCGGCCTGGCTCCTGGTGTGGCTGCTGACGCGGCTCACCACGTCCAACCGCCTCACGCGCCACGACGGCCCGCTGTCGGTGCTCCGGGCGTACACTCCCGCCGAGCTGCTCGATCTGGCGGCGGAGGCGGGCATGAGGAAGGCTGCTGTGCGCAGGGTCGGCCCGGTGAGGATGGCGCTGCGGTGGCGGGCGGCGTGAGCCGGCTGGTCGAGGTGGACGCGGCCATCGTGGGCGCAGGCCCCTCCGGTTCGGCGGCCGCCATCGCGCTGCGCCGCCGCGGACTCTCGGCCGCCGTCGTGGAGAAGGCCTCCTTCCCCCGTCACAAGATGTGCGGGGACTTCCTCACTCCGGGAGCGGTCGGCCTGCTGCGCGAGCTGGCGCCGGGGACGGTGGAGGCGCTGGGGCCGCGTCCCCTCGCCGGGATGCGGATCACGCACGAGCGGGCGATCATCGAGGCACGATTCCCCGAGGGGCGCGGCGGGTGGGCCCTGAGCCGGAGGGATCTCGACGACGCGCTGGCCCGCTGCGCCGAGGCGGCCGGCGCCCTGATGGTGCGGCCGGCCGTCGTGAGGCGCGCCCGCCGCGATGCCTCGGGCCTGTGGGACGTGCAGGCGGATCGCCCCGACGGCTCCAGGGTGACGGTCAGGGCCCGGCTGCTCGTGGAGGCCGGCGGCCGCCACGGGGTCCTGGGCCGGCGCCTGGGATGGCGGCGAGAGGATCCGGCGCTGCGTCGCTACGCGCTCTGGTCGCACATGGAAGGAGTGCGGGGTCTCGAGGATCGCGGAGAGATGCACGTGGTGGCAGGAGGCTACGTCGGCGTCTCGGGATTCGATCCCTCCCTGGGAGTGGCCAACGTCACCATGGTGATCGTCCCGGACAGGATGGCCCGCGCCCGCTCCGATCCCCGGGGTTACTTCCTCGACGCTCTCTCGCGGCATCCGCTCCTGGCGCGCCGGTGCCGTGACGCGCGGTTCCTCCAGCCTCTGCGCGGGATCGGCCCGATGGCCTGCCGCGCGCCGAGGCTGGCAGGCGGCGGGCTGGCCATGGTGGGGGACGCTGGCGGGTTCATCGACCCGTTCACCGGCGAGGGGGTCTTCGTGGCCCTGGCGTCGGCCCGCCTCCTGGATGAGGAGGTGGGAGAGGCGCTGCGCCGGGGGCTGCCCCTGGAGGCCCCGCTCGCCCGCTACAACCGGCGCCACAAGGAGGCTTTCCGTTCGAAGTTCCTGCTCTGCCGCCTGCTCCAGAGGGTGATCGCCCACCCCTTCCTGGCCCGCCGCGTCACCCGCGCACTGGCCTCCAGCCCGGAGCTGGCCGACCGGATGGTCGGGGCCACCGGCGGCCTGCTGCCCGCCGGCAGCGTCCTGAGCCCCGCCTTCCTGGCGCGCCTGCTGGCCGCGGGGATGAGCGCGTGACGCGCCGCGCGGTCATCACCGGCATCGGCGCGGTCACGCCCGCCGGCGCGGGGCGCGAGGCGTTCGCGGCGGCCCAGGCCGAGGGGCGCTCCGCCACCGGCCCGATCACCCAGTTCGACCCGGCGGGGCTGGCCTGCCGCGTGGCGGCCGAGGTCAAGGGGTTCGACCCGGCCCGCCACATGCAGCCGCAGGATCTGCGGCGCGTCTCGCGCGCCACGCCCATGGGGATCGCAGCGGCCCGCGAGGCGCTGGCCGACGCGGGGCTCGACGGTCCCCAGGCCGCCGATGAGCGGCGGGCGCTGGGGATCGTGATCGGCTCAGGGGCGGGAGGGATCGAGTTCGGCGAGCGCCAGTACCGGCACTACTTCTCGGGGGAGCACGGCCGCATCAGTCCCTTCTCCATCTCCACGTCCTTCGTGGGAAGCCTCTCCTCGGAGATCTCCATCACCCTGGGCCTGTGCGGGATGAGCCACGTGGTCTCCACCGGATGCACGTCGTCCACCGACGCCATCGGGTACGCCTTTGACATGGTGCGCCACGGCCGGGTGCACACCGTGCTGACGGGAGGGGTGGAGGCGTGCATCACCCCCGCCTTGATGACCGGCTTCTGCCGCATGAAGGTGGTCTCCATGGGCTTCAACCACGAGCCGGCGAGGGCGTCGCGACCCTTCGACCGCGACCGCGACGGCTTCGTGATCGGCGAGGGGGCCTGGATCCTGGTCCTGGAGGAGCGCGAGCGCGCGCTGGCCCGCGGCGCGCGCGTCTACGCGGAGGTGGCCGGCTATGGCTCCACGTGCGACGCCTGGCATCGCGTGGCGCTGAACCCCGACGCCGTGCAGCCCGCGCGCGCCATCCGGCTGGCGCTGGCCGACGCCGGATCGCCCGCCGATCAGGTCGGCTACGTCAACCTGCACGGCACGGGCACCCGGATCAACGACGAGGTGGAGACGCTGGTGATCCGCAAGGTCTTCGGACAGCGCGCGCCGCACGTGCCCGCGTCGGCCGGCAAGTCCATGTTCGGCCATCCCCAGGGAGCCTGCGGCGCCATGGGAGTGGCCCAGACGGCGCTGGCCATGCGCGACGGCATCGTCCCTCCCACCGTCAACCTCGATCATCCGGACGAAGGCTTCGACCTCGACTACGTCGCCCACGCCGCACGCCGGGCGTCCTTCGAGACGGCCGTCTGCAACTGCATCGGGTTCGGCTCCAAGAACTCGGCCCTGTTGCTGAGGCACCCGCTGGCGGGGACGGCGTGACCGCCTGCGGTGTTCCCGCCGCCGTGGCTGCGGCGCTGCTGTTGTCGCCGCTCCCCTCGGTGCGCAGCGCGCAGAGCGTGCCCTTGCTGGCGACGGGGGACTACCTGGCGGTCTCCTTCATGGAGTCTCTCCAGGCCTCGCGCTCCTTCCAGGAGGCCGCCCGGCCCGCGGCCGCTCCGGTCCGGGTGAGCGTGAGGGCCGCCGGGCACGACCGGCTTCTCAGCGCGGGGGGCCTTTCCGGAGAGGAGTGCGGCGCCCTGACCCTGCGACGCGACGGCTCGATCGATCCGGGGGGGAGCCCTGCCGCCGAGGCGCGCAGCGCGCAGCTTCTCTCCACCGCGCTCTGCGCGGGGAGTCCGGCGCTCTTCCGGCACGTGGGCGACGCCGGACACTGGATCGCCTTCACGCTGATCGGCGGGGATTACACCGACGGCCGCGGCCGCCGCTACGCCTTCCGCTCCCGCGGGCAGGCCCTGTTCGCGGGGCGCCGCCGCGCCTACGCGGTGGCGCTGGACAGGCCGTTCCCCAGCCTGCTGCTGGACGGTGTGGCGCATCCCTACCGGATGGCGGAAGGCGGGCTGGAGATCTTCGAGCCCTCGGAGGCCGGCCTCCCGTCCGAAGGGACTCCCCCACTCATGAAGCTGCGCCGCATGGTGGTGCAGCCCCGCCGCCAGGCTCCACCGAAGACCGGCCGCCCGGGAGGCTGAGCCGATGCGGGGATTCGGCTGACCCCGAGCGGATCAGCCTTCCGGCTGGAACAGGGGCGCGTGGTCCCGGGCGAAGGCCGCGAACGGCGTCGCCTCCCGGCCGGTGAGCTGCCGCACGGCGGGGGAGACGCGGGCGGCATGCCCCGCGCGGTAGTAGCGGATCAGATCGAGCACGGCATCGGCCTGCCAGGCCGTCAGCCCGGCGCCCCGCATCCCGTCCCGGTACTCCTGGTCCGAGACGTCGCGGTGGGTGATCGGGCGGCCGAGCACCTCGGACAGCTCCTGGGCAATTCTGCCGTAGGTGAGCGCCTCCGGGCCGCTCAGCTCGTAGGCTTTGCGGCCGTGCCCCTGCTGCGTGAGGGCCGCGGCGGCCGAGGCGGCCACGTCCCGAGCGTCCACGTGGCTGATGCGTGCCTCCCCTCCGGGCAGGGCGAAGGTCCCCCCGGTCCTGATCGACTCCGCAGACAGGAGCAGGTTCTGCATGAAGCCGTTGGGGCGCAGGAAGGTCCAGGTCATTCCCGACGCCTCGATCTCCTTCTCCACGGGGCGGTGCAGGCGCGCGAAGGAGAAGCTCTCCTCGCTCGCCCCCCAGACCGACAGCTTGACCAGCCTGCGGACGCCGGCCCGCCGGGCCTCCGCCACCGCGGCCGCCTCCCTCTCGGTCTGGCCGGGGCCCGAAGGGGAGAGCAGGAAGAGCGCCTCGGCCCCGTCCAATGCCGGACGCAGCGTCTCGGGCCTGGCGAAGTCGGCGGCCACGGCGTCCATTCCCTGCTCGACGGCGCGGCGGGCCTTGTCCGGCGAGCGGTGGACGGCCCGGAACCGTTGCTCGGTGGCGCCGAGCAGGCGCACCAGCTCGGAGCCGATGGTCCCTCCCGCTCCGGTCACCACGATCATGTGAGCGCCCTCCTTTCGGTCTATCATTCGCCCTCGTGACGAGGAGACGAGCCGGCAC
>DATEEA010000176.1:0-22342 GCA_035281445.1 Candidatus Polarisedimenticolia bacterium | reverse complement strand
CGAGCCTGCGGCCGGCCCACCACGCGGCCGCCGCCGCGAGCAGGAGCGCCGCCGTCAGCGACGGGAGCCTGGCCGCGATCTCCTCGCGCAGCGGCGTCCGGAAAGCCGCCGCCTGCGCCCAGTAGAGAAGCGGCGGCTTGTTGAGGCGCGGCTCGCCGTTGAAGACGGGGACGACCCAGTCCGCCGACGAGGCCATCCCCAGCGAGGCCGAGGCGTAGCGCGGCTCGTCCGGATCCAGCAGGGGAAGGGAGCCGAGCCCCCACGACAGCGTCAGCCCGGCGAGCAGCAGCCAGGGCCAGAGGCGAGGCTCTGGATGAGACACGCGGCAGGATAACCGATCTCCGGGCGGGTCCCTGCCGGATCGACTATTCTTCTCCTTGGGCCTTTATGCGCTACCACGCCCTCGCCTGCGACTACGACGGCACCATCGCCCATCACGGCACGGTCCACGACGATGTGCTGGCGGGCTTCGCCCGCCTCAAGTCCTCGGGGCGCAGGCTGATCCTGGTGACGGGAAGGATCCTCGACGATCTCCTCCACGTCTTTCCCCAGGCCGGCCTCTGCGACGCCATCGTGGCCGAGAACGGGGCGCTTCTCTACTGGCCGGAGACGAAGAAGGAGCTGCTCCTCTGCTCCCCGCCGCCCGCGGCGTTCGTGGAGGCCCTGCGGCGCCGCCGGGTGGAGCCGCTGGCGCTGGGCCGCGCCATCGTGGCCACCGTGGAGCCTCACGAGGTGGAGGTGCTGGCGGCGATCCGCGATCTGGGGCTCGAGCTCCACGTGGTCTTCAACAAAGGCGCCGTCATGGTGCTCCCTTCCGGGATCAACAAGGCCACCGGACTGGCCGCCGCGCTGGAGGCGATGGGGCTCTCGCCGCACAACGTGGCGGCGCTGGGAGACGCCGAGAACGACCACGCGTTCATGGAGCTGGCCGAATGCTCCGTGGCGGTGGCCAACGCGCTGCCGCCGCTGAAGCAGCAGGCCGACTGGGTCACCGCCGGCGACCACGGCCGCGGCGCGCTGGAGCTCATCGATCGCCTGGTGTCCTCGGACCTGAGAGAGCTGGAGCCGAGGCTGGCCCGCCACGAGATCCCTCTGGGGACCCTGCGCGACGGTGGCGAGGTGCGCGTGAAACCCTACGGAGAGAGCGTCCTGCTGGCCGGGACCTCCGGCGGGGGGAAGTCCACGCTGGCCGCGGGCCTCCTGGAGCGCCTCTCGGACCGGGGCTACCAGTACTTCATCGTCGATCCGGAGGGGGACTACCAGGAGATGGAGGGCCCGGTCATCCTGGGGGGCGCCCGCCAGCCGGTGGTCCCCGAGGAGGCCCTGAGGGTGGCCGCCCGGCCGGGGACGGACTGTGTGGCCAACCTGCTGGGCATCGCCCTGGAGCACCGGCCGCCCTTCTTCGAGGGGCTGATGGGGGGGCTGCTCGAGCTGCGGGCACGCACCGGACGGCCGCACTGGATCCTGATCGACGAGGCGCACCACCTGCTTCCGGCGGAATGGGCACCGGCCGTCTCGACCCTGCCCCGGCGTCTCCACAGCTCCTTGATGATCACCGTTCATCCCGAGCAGGTCGCTCCGGCCGTGCTGGAGGGAGTCGATCTGGTGATCGCCATCGGCGCCTCGCCCGCGGCGACGCTGGCCGGCTTCGCCCGCGCCGTGGGCGTCTCCGCGCCCGAGGCGCCCCGGGTCGAGCTGGAACCCGGCGACGCCATCGGCTGGCGGCCGAAGGCGGCCGGGCCGGCCGGCCATCCTTTCTGGCTCCGGAGCATCCCTCCGCGGGCCGAGCTGAGGAGACACCGCCGCAAGTACGTGGAGGGGGAGCTTCATCCCGACGAGTCGTTCTACTTCCGCGGCCCCGCCGGCAAGCTCAGGCTGCGCGCGCAGAACCTGCAGGTCTTCGTGCAGCTCGCCGAGGGGGTGGACGACGAGACCTGGATGCACCACCTGCGCCGCGGTGACTACTCGGCATGGTTCCGCCAGGCGATCAAGGACGACCGGCTGGCCGACGCGGCCGAGAGGGTGGAGCGGGAGGCGGCCGAGGATCCGGGCGGCAGCCGCCGGCGGATCCTGCAGCAGATCGAGGACCACTACACGGGGGCGGCCTGATGCGGGCCTGGCTCCTGTACGAGCCGTCCCCCGTCGAGCAGCAGCCGCTGCGGGCGGCCCAGGCGCCGGAGCCGATCCCCGCCGAGGGGGAGCTCCTGATCCAGGTGAAGGCGTGCGGTGTCTGCAGGACCGATCTCCACGTGGTGGAAGGGGAGCTCCCGCTCAGGCGCTCGCCGCTCATCCCAGGGCACCAGGTGGTGGGGGAGGTGGCCGCGACCGGGCCCGCCACGGCCGGATTCACCTCGGGAGATCGGGTCGGCGTGGCGTGGCTCCACCGGACGTGCGGCGGATGCCGCTTCTGCCTGCGCCGGCGCGAGAACCTGTGCGAGCGGGCCGACTTCACGGGCTACAGCGTGCACGGTGGCTTCGCCGAGCGGATCACCGCGCCCGCGGCGTTCGTCCACAGGATCCCCGACGGGTTCGACGACGTGCAGGCGGCGCCGCTGCTGTGCGCCGGGATCATCGGCTACCGCGCGCTGCGCTGCTGCGGGCTGGAGGGGGCGTGGCCGGGGGCGCGGCTGGGGCTCTACGGGTTCGGCGCGGCCGGGCACGTGGCCATCCAGGTGGCGCGCGCGAGAGGGGCGGAGATCTTCGTCTGCACGCGCGATCGCGGGAGACACCAGTCCCTGGCGCTGGAGCTGGGAGCGGCGTGGGTGGGGGACGCGGCCGAGCCGCCGCCCCACCTCCTCGATGCCGCGATCCTCTTCGCCCCCGCCGGCGAGCTGGTCCCCGTCGCCCTGCGCGCGCTCGACAAGGGGGGCACTCTGGTGCTGGCCGGGATCCACATGAGCCCGCTGCCGCGGATGGACTACTCGTTGATCTACGGTGAGAGGGTGGTGCGGTCGGTGGCCAACAACACCCGCGACGACGCCCGGGATTTCCTGGAGGAAGCCGCCAGGATCCCGGTGAGGACGCAGGTGAAGATCTTTCCTTTCGACCAGGCCAACGAGGCGCTGGCCGCTCTCAAGAACGACGCGATCCGGGGAGCGGGGGTGGTCACGGCGCCGGCCGCCGCGCCCGTCTTCTGAGCGCCGGGATCAGCGTCCCGCCGGCTGCTCCCTGAGCACCGCCAGCATCTCCCTGCAGAAGGCGGGCAGGTCATCCGGCTTGCGCGAGGTGACCAGATTGCCGTCGCGCACCACCTCCTGATCCAGCAGCGTGGCGCCGGCGTGGGCCATGTCGTCGCGGATGGCCTGATAGCAGGTCAGCCTCCGTCCCTTGGCCACGCCGGCCGAGGCCAGCACCCAGCCGCCGTGGCAGATGCAGGCGACCAGGCGCTTGAGGGCATCCACCTCCTTGACCAGCCGGAGCACGGCGGGGTCCTGGCGCAGCCGGTCGGGCGCCCAGCCGCCGGGGATGACCACTCCGGCGAGACCGGCGGCCTGGATCTCCGAGGCGGCCGCATCGGCCTTGACCGGGTAGCCCAGCTTCGAGGCGTAGGCGGCGGCGAGCGGACCGACCGTCACCGTCTCGTAGCCCTCCTCCCGCAGGCGATAGAGCGGCACCCAGACCTCCATCTCCTGGTAGTCGTTCTCGACGAGGATGGCGACGCGTCCTTTGCTCATGAAGCCTCCCTGGGACATCCTGGATGGTCGTGCTGGATGGTCGTGGCGTGATGCTAGTATAACCCCATGAGACCACGCCTCCGTAAGTCGCGCGACCGCATGCTGGCGGGCGTCTGCGGCGGCATCGCCGAGTGGCTGGGATGGGATCCCACGCTGGTGAGGATCCTGTACGTCGTGGTCTCCCTGCTGAGCGTGGCCTTCCCCGGTATCCTGGTCTATCTGATCCTCTGGCTGATCATGCCGCCCGCGGAGTGACGCCGACGACATGAGCCCCGCCGCCGGCCCGCTGGCCGGAGCCAGCGCATGAAGATCGTCGTCGCCGGCGGAGGGCCCGCCGGGCTCTACTTCGCGCTGCTCCGCAAGAAAGCCGACCCTTCCGCCGACATCACCGTGCTGGAGCGCAACCCGGCCGGCGTGACCTGGGGCTGGGGCGTGGTCTTCTCCGACGAGACGCTGGAGCGCTTCCGGGAGGCCGACGCTCCCACCCATGACGCCATCACCGCCGGGTTCGCCCGGTGGGACGCCATCGACGTGCACTTCGGCGGGCGGGTCATCCGCTCCCGCGGGCACGCCTTCTGCGGCCTGAGGCGGATGCGCCTGCTGGAGATCCTGCAGGATCGCTGCCGGCAGCTCGGCGTGACGCTGCGGTTCGAGACCGAGGCGGGGGACCCGGAGGCCCTGTCCCGGGAGGCCGACCTGCTGGTGGGGGCCGACGGAGTGAGCTCCCGCGTGCGCGCCGCCTTCGAGGGCGCCTTCGCCCCGGACATCGCCGTCGGGCGCTCCCCGTACATCTGGCTGGCCACTCCCCGTCTCTTCGACGCTTTCACATTCATCGTCCGGGAGAACGAGCACGGGCTGTTCCAGGTGCACGCCTACCGCTTCGACCCTGAGACCAGCACGTTCATCGTGGAGACGGACGAGGCCTCCTGGCGCCGCGCGGGGCTCGACCGGGCGGGGGAGCAGGAGAGCGTGGCCTATTGCGAGGCGCTCTTCGCGCCCGAGCTGCGGGGCCGCCCGCTGATGAGCAACAAGTCGGCCTGGATCCTGTTCCGCCGGGTGCTCTGCCGGACCTGGCGCCACGGCAACGTCGTGCTCATCGGCGACGCCGCCCACACCGCGCACTTCTCCATAGGCTCGGGGACCAAGATGGCGATGGAGGACGCCATCGCCCTGGCCCAGGCCTTGGCCCCGGCCGGCCGGCCGCTCGGCGCGGCGCTGGAGGCCTACGAGCAGGAGCGCCGGTTGGACGTGGCCAAGCGGCAGCGCGCCGCCGAGATCAGCCAGCAGTGGTTCGAAGGGATCGCGCGCTACCGGGCCTTCGAGCCCGAGCAGTTCGCGGTCAGCCTGCTGAGCCGCAGCAAGAGGGTGACCCACGGCAACCTCAGGCGGCGGGACCCGGCCTACATCGAGTCGTTGGACCGATGGTTCGCCGGGCGCTGCGGCCTTCCGGCGCAGGGGCCGGCCCGCCCGCCGATGTTCACCCCGTTCCGCCTGCGGGGGATGGAGGTGGAGAACAGAGTGGTCGTGTCGCCGATGTGCCAGTACTCGGCCGAGGAGGGAGCGCCCGGGGAGTGGCACCTGGTGCACCTGGGGAGCCGGGCCATGGGTGGGGCAGGACTGGTGATCGCCGAGATGACCGACGTCTCCGCGGAAGGGCGGATCACCCCGGGCTGCACGGGGATGTACGACCCGGCCCATGTGCCGGCCTGGCGCCGGATCGTGGAGTTCGTGCACCGCCGCACGCGGGCCCGCATCGGGGTCCAGCTCGCCCACGCCGGCCGCAAGGGCTCGGTGCGGCCGCCCTGGGAGGGGACCGACGAGCCGCTGCCCGCCGGCAACTGGCCCCTGCTCGCCCCTTCGGCCATCGCCTGGACCGCGCGCAACCAGGTCCCCAGGGCGATGGACAAGGGGGACATGAGCAGGGTGCGCGGCGATTTCGCGCGCGCCGCGGCGATGGCCCGCGAGGCCGGCTTCGACCTGATCGAGCTGCACGTCGCCCACGGCTATCTGCTGGCCAGCTTCCTTTCCCCTCTGACCAACCAGCGGCGCGACGAGTACGGGGGCAGCCTGGAGAACCGGATGCGCTTCCCGCTGGAAGTCTTCGATGCGCTGCGCGAAGCCTGGCCCGAGGACCGCCCCATCTCGGTGAGGCTGTCCGCGACCGACTGGGTGCCGGGGGGCCTGGAGGTGGACGAAGCGGTGGAGGCGGCGCGCATGCTGAAGCGGCGCGGCTGCGACCTCATCGACGTGTCCTCAGGGTGGACGACCCCCGAGTCGATCCCCGTGTTCGGCTCGATGTACCAGATGCCGTTCGCCGATCGCGTGCGCAACGAGGCGGGCATCCCCACCATGACCGTGGGCGGGATCCAGACCTGGGACCAGATCAACACCATCATCGTGGCCGGCCACGCCGACCTCTGCGCGCTGGCGCGTCCCCACCTCCTCGATCCCTACTTCACGCTGCACGCCGCGGCGGAGCAGGGATACGACGGGTTCGTCTGGCCGGATCAGTACCTGCCGGCCCGTCCCCGGACCAGGGCCTGACGCCGCCCTCGCGGTCCCGCCCGGCGCGGGCATGGACCGGCGCGGGGCGGTTGGACTAAGATCGCCCTGCCCATATGGCCATCCTGAGACCCTTCGCCGCCCTGCGGCCGCCCCGGGACAAGGCGGCCGGCGTCTGCGCCGTCCCCTACGACGTGGTCAGCGCGGACGAGGCCAAAGCGCTGGCGGCCGGCAATCCTCTCAGCTTCCTGCACGTCTCGCGGCCCGAGATCGATCTGCCCCAGGGGACCGACCCCTTCTCTGAGGCGGTCTACCTGAAAGCCGCCGAGAACTTCCAGCGGCTGAGGCGCGCCGCCCCGCTGACTCTCGAGGAAACGCCCTCTCTCTACGTGTACCGCCTGCGCAGGGGGGACCACGTCCAGGCCGGTGTCGCCGGCTGCTGCTCGGTGGACGAATACGACGCCGGCGTCATCCGCAAGCACGAGCGCACGCGGCAGGACAAGGAAGACGATCGCACGCGCCACATGCTGGCCCTCAGGAGCCAGACCGGGCCGGTGTTCATGACCTACCGGGACAGGCCGGCCATTGACGAGGTGGTGCGCGGGGCGATGCGGGGCGAGCCCCTCTACGATGTGAAAGCCCCCGACGGAGTGGAGCATGCGCTCTGGCGGATGGACCCCGGCCCGGTGCGCCGCCTGACCGAGCTGTTCGCCGAGGTGCCCTCGCTCTACATCGCCGACGGGCACCACCGTGCGGCCAGCGCCAGCCGGGCGCGCGCGCGGCTGCGCGAGCAGGGAGAGAAAGGGGGCGAGGCCGATCACGTTTTGTCGGTTGTCTTTCCGGCGGGGCAGCTCCGCATCCTGCCGTACAACCGGGTGGTGAAGGATCTTCACGGCATGACCCCCCGCGAGCTCCTCTCCAGGCTGTCGTCGCGCTTCACCGTGACCGAAGGGGCCGATCCCTCGCCGGCGAGGCGCGGGACGGTGAGCCTCTACCTGGACGGCGCCTGGCACGGTGTGGATCTGGGGCCTGCCGCCGGCCGGGGAGCGGCCGCCGGCGACACCTCCGGGCTCGACGTGAGCGTGCTGCAAGAGGAGGTCCTCTCCGGGATGCTGGGGATACGGGACGTCCGCACCGACAAGCGGATCGACTTCGTGGGAGGGAGCCGGGGGACGGCGGAGCTGCGGAGGCTGGTGGACAGCGGCCGGGCCGCCGCGGCCTTCTCCATGCACCCTGTCTCGCTCGACGACCTGATGGCCGTGTCCGACGCGGGAGGGGTCATGCCTCCCAAGTCCACCTGGTTCGATCCGAAGCTGCGCGATGGTTTCCTGTGCCACATGATCTGAGCGGCCCGGAGCACGGATGATCGTCCTGATCGCCGACACGTTCGAGGAGTCCGGGCTGGCCGCGGTGCGCGCCGCGGGGTGCGAGGTGGTCTACAATCCGAACCTCAAGGACGCGGCGCTGGTGGACGCCCTGACCTCGACCGGCGCCGAAGTGCTGGTGGTGCGCTCCACCAAGGTGACCCGGCCGATGCTGGAAGCGGGGGGCCTGTCGCTGGTGGTGCGCGCCGGGGCGGGCTACAACACCATCGACGTGGAGGCCGCTTCCGAGCGCGGGATCCACGTCGCCAACTGTCCGGGCAAGAACTCCATCGCCGTGGCCGAGCTGGCCTTCGGCCTGATCCTGGCGCTGGACCGCCGGCTGGCCGACAACGTGGCCGACCTGCGCCGCGGGGTCTGGAACAAGAAGGAGTACAGCAAGGCGCGGGGCCTGCACGGCCGCACGCTCGGCCTGATCGGCATGGGTGGCATCGGCAGGGAGATGGTCCCCAGGGCCAGGGCCTTCGGCATGCCCGTGGCCGCCTGGAGCCGCAGCCTCACGCCGGCGGCGGCGGCCGATCTCCAGGTTCGAAGGCTGGACTCTCCCCGGGACGTGGCCGCCGCCTGCGACATCCTGAGCGTCCACGTGGCGCTGAAGCCGGAGACCCGGGGGATGATCGACGCAGAGGTCCTCGGCGCCCTGCGTCCCGGCTCCTGCGTCATCAACACCTCCCGCGCCGAGGTCATGGATCAGGCGGCGCTGGAGCGCGCGGTGCGCGAGCGGGGCCTGCGGGCGGGGCTCGACGTCTTCGCGGGGGAGCCGGCCGGCGGCACCGGGACGGTGGAGGATCCCATCTTCCAGCTCTCCGGCGTGATCGGCACGCACCACATCGGCGCCTCCACCGATCAGGCCCAGGAGGCGATCTCCGCGGAGACGGCGCGCATCGTGGCCGAGTACAAGCGCACCGGACGGCCGCCCAACGTCGTCAACATCGCCCGCAAGTCGCCGGCCACGCACCTGCTGGTGGTGCGCCACTTCGACCGGGTCGGCGTGCTCGCCGCGGTCTTCGATCAGATCAAGGCGGCGGGCATCAACGTCCAGGAGACGGAGAACATCGTCTTCGACGGCGCCAAAGCCGCCGTGGCCCGCATCCATCTCAACCAGGCGCCCTCCGCCGAGGCGCTGTCCTCGATCCGCCGCAGCACCTCCGACATCATCGAGCTGTCGTTGCTGCCCTTGTGAGGGGGACGTCATGACGCAGAGGATCTACAACTTCGCCGCGGGCCCGGCGGTGCTCCCCGAGCCGGCCCTGGCCGAGGCCCAGCGCAATCTGATGGCCCTTCCCGGCGCCGGCATGTCGGTGCTGGAGATCAGCCACCGATCCAGGACCTTCGACGCCATCATCCAGCAGGCCGAGGCCGACCTGCGCCGTCTGGCCTCCATCCCCGCCGGCTATCGGGTCCTCTTCCTGCAAGGGGGCGCCTCGCTGCAGTTCTCCATGGTCCCCATGAACCTGCTCCCCGCGGGAGGCAAGGCCGACTACATCGTGACCGGCTCGTGGTCGAAGAAGGCGGTGAAGGAGGCGCAGAGGGTGGGGACGGTCAACGTGGCCGCCACCACGGAGATGGAGAACTTCGCCCGCATCCCCAGGCAGTCCGAGCTGGCCCTCGACCCCGAGGCCGCCTACGTGCACTTCACCACCAACAACACCATCTTCGGCACCGAGTGGCAGCGGGAGCCGGAGGTGGGGAGCGTCCCGCTGGTGGCCGACGCCTCCTCCGACATCTTCAGCCGGCCGATCGACGTCTCCCGGTACGCGGTCCTCTACGCCGGGGCGCAGAAGAACCTGGCCCCGGCCGGGGTGACCCTGGTCATCCTGCGCGAGGACATGCTGGAGCGGTCGCCGAAGAACCTCCCCACGATGCTCGACTACAACACCCACGCCAAGGAGCGCTCCCTCTACAACACGCCGCCCGTGTTCGCCATCTACATGCTGGGCCTGGTCGCGAAGTGGCTCCTGGAGCAGGGAGGGCTGGAGGCCATCGGCCGGCGCAACGCCGACAAGGCGAAGATTCTGTACGACGCCATCGACGGATCCGACGGATTCTACCGCCCGCACGCGCGCCCCGACAGCCGCTCGCTGATGAACGTCACGTTCCGTCTCCCCTCCGAGGACATGGAGAAGAGCTTCGTGGCCGAGGCGGCCAAACAGGGCCTGGACGGGCTCAAAGGGCACCGATCGGTGGGAGGGGTCCGCGCCTCGATCTACAACGCCTTTCCGCCCGAGGGGGTCGAGGCGCTCGTCTCCTTCATGAGGGACTTCCAGCGCCGCAGCGGGTGAGCGGCCCGGCCGGCTCGGTCCGTCGAGGCCCTCGGCGTCGATGACCTGCCCTTCGTGCTCTTCCGCCATCCCAGAGCAGGCCAGGTTCTGCCCGGGCTGCGGGGCGGCGGCCGCCGGGTCGTCCGCCATCCCCACGGTGATGGAGCGTCCGCGAGGCTTCGCGCCGGAGTCCTCCGGCTGGAGCGGGGGCGGGCGCTTCGTCCCCGGGACGGTGCTGGCCGGAAGGTACAGGATCGCCGGGCAGGCCGGCCGCGGCGGGATGGGCGAGGTCTACCGGGCCGACGACCTCAAGCTGGGTCAGACCGTGGCGCTGAAGTTCCTTCCCGCGTCGCTCTCCGGCGACCCGGAGCGGCTGGCCCGCCTCCACGGCGAGGTCCGCCTGGCCCGCACCGTCTCCCACCCCAACGTCTGCCGGGTGTACGACATCGCCGAGGCGGATGGACAGCACTTCCTCACCATGGAGTACGTGGACGGCGAGGACCTCGCCTCCCTGCTGCGCCGCATCGGCCGCCTGCCCGGGGACAAGGGGGTGGAGCTGGCCCGCCAGCTCTGCGCCGGGCTGGCCGCGGCCCACGATCGCGGGGTGCTGCACCGCGACCTCAAGCCCGCCAACGTCATGATCGACGGGCGGGGAAGGGTGCGGATCACCGACTTCGGCCTGGCGGGCGTGGCGGGCCAGGTGGCCGGGCAGGACGTGCGCGCCGGCACGCCGCTGTACATGGCCCCCGAGCAGCTCGCGGGCCGCGAGGTGTCGGTGCGCAGCGACCTGTACGCCCTCGGGCTGGTGCTGTACGAGCTGTTCACCGGGCGGCCGGCGTGGGGCGGCCTCGGTCCGGAGGCCCTGATGAAAGCGCACCGGGAGTCCAGCCCGGCCACCCCTGGATCGCTGGTGTCCGGCGTCGATCCGGTGGTGGAGCGGGTCGTCCTGCGCTGCCTGGAGCGCGACCCCGCCGAGAGGCCGGCCTCCGCCCTGGCCGTGGCCGCGGCGCTGCCGGGCGGAGACCCGCTGGCCGCCGCCCTGGCGGCCGGAGAGACGCCGTCGCCGGAGATGGTGGCGGCCGCAGGGACCGAAGGGGCCTTCTCCCCGCGCGCCGCCTGGGCCTGCCTGGCCGGATCGGTCATCGCCATCGCCCTGGTGGTGGCGGCATCGGCCAGGACCAAGCTCATCAACGCGGCCGGGCTCGATCTCACCCCGCAGGCCCTGGAGCAGAAGGCGCGCGAGATCGTGACCGATCTGGGCCACCAGGCGCCGGCCGCGGACACCGCCACCGGGTTCGTGCCCCGGGGCGCCTACCTGGAGCACCTGGAGAGCGAGCCGGCGTCGCGGGAGCGTCTCCACACCCTGGCGTCGGCGCGGCCCGCGGCCGTCGAGTTCTGGTACCGCCAGAGCGCCGGCATGATGCTCTCCAAGGAGACCTTCGCCCTGGTCACCATGGAGTATCCCCCGATGCTGGAGCCGGGGATGGCCATGGTCATGCTGGATCCGAAAGGACGCCTGACATCCTTCTGGGCGATCCCGCCGCCGCGGGAGCCGCCGGGCAGCCCGGCGCAGAAGGCGGACTGGTCGCCCCTGTTCCGGTACACGGCCCTGGACCCCGCGGCCGCCCGGCCGGCGGAGCCCTCCTGGGTCCCTCCCGTGCACTGCGACGAGAGGGCGGCCTGGGAAGCGGACGCTCCGGAGCTGCCCGGGACCCCCTTGAGGATCGAGGCGTGCGCCCGGCGGGGGAAGACCGTCTGGATGCGCCTCGTCTGGCCCTGGGACGACGCCGCCGGCACCCGGTCCACCCCCATGGAGACGCCGCCGCTGCCGATGATCGATCGGGTCCGCGCGGCGGTGATGCTGCTGGCGCTGGCCGGGGCGCTGGTCATGGCCCGCCGCAACCTGGCCGTGGGGCGCAGCGACCGGACGGGGGCCTTCCGCATCGCGCTGTGGTTCACCTTCGCCCACATCGTGGTCTGGGCGCTGTGGGTCGATCATCTGCCGGATCTGTCGCTGGAATGGAGGATGTTCGGGTTCGACACGGGGTGGACCCTCTTCAACGCGGCCGCCCTGTGGATCTTCTACCTGGCCATCGAGCCCTACGTGCGCCGGTGGTGGCCCGAGACGATCATCTCCTGGAGCCGGGTCATGTCCGGCAGGATCCGCGACCCTCGCGTGGGGAGGGATCTCCTCACGGGGATCCTCATCGGATCGGCGGCGCAGGCGATCATCCACGCCAAGATCCTGCTGCCGGACTGGCTCGGCTGGCCGCCCGAGCTTCCGGAGTGGGGGGACTACGCCGACCTGACTCCGGTCTCGGCTCTGGGGAGCGTGCTGGACCACGCGGTCCACGCGGTCCTGCTGGCCATGCAGGCCCTCGCGCTGCTCCTGGTCCTGAGGCTCCTGCTGCGGCGCCCCTGGCTGGCGACCGCTGTGTTCACGGCCATCTTCGCGGCCCAGGTGGGAGTGGTGAAGGCCTATCCGGTCCTGGGCGTGCCCACCGCCCTGGCCGCGGTGTCGCTGTTCGCCTTCGGCATGATCCGCTTCGGGCTGCTGTCCACGTGCGCCTCGCTGTTCGTGATCACGCTCCTGGGGGATTTCTGGATCACCCCGCGCCTGGGCGCCTGGTACGGCTCGGGCACCGTGATCGCCCTGGCCGCGCTGGGAGCGCTGCTGACCTTCGCCTTCCACACCTCCCTGGGGGGCCGGCCCGCCATGAAGCTGCTGGCGGACTGAGGGCGTCCACGCCGTCCCCCCCGTGTCAGCGCACCTTCACCCAGACCAGATCGTGGTTGTCGCGGCGATCGAGCATCCGGTCGACCTTGCCGCCGGCGCCCCGCACGAAGATCTTCGTCCCGCGGACCCCCTTGCGAAAGAAACGATCGGCGGCCTCGGGGAAGAGCTCCTCCTGTTCGCGTCCGGTGCGCTGGCCCAGAAGACGGTCCTTGTCCCGGGTCACCACGTACTGCACCCCCGGGGCCAGCTCGTACGTCCCCGTGTGCTCGTCGAGCGCCGCGGGGTCGACGGCCGCGATGGGAGGGTCCCCCGGGAGGACCGTGACCTGCGAGGCGATGATCGTCCAGGCGCCGCCGCGCCTCACGAAGGTGTCGGTGGTGTGGAAGCGGGTCGCGATCCGCTGTCCGTGGATGGTCATCTCCTCCATCGCATCGTAGGAAAGGACAGCGGTGTCGCCGAGGCGCGTCATCCGCGGGCCGGCCACGCGCAGGCGGCCTTCGTATCCCGCGGGGAGGGGCCGCAGCTCGCGCAGCAGCTCCTGCTTGGTGAGCGTCCGGCCGTCCTCCGTGGAGACGAGACAGGCGTCGTCCAGATGCTCGTCCCAGACGGCGGTGTCCCCCTTCGCCACCGCGTCCAGGAGGGCCTGCGCGATCCGCACGAGCTCCTCCTGAACGGCGGCGCGCGAAGCGTCCCCCGCCGGCGCGGGATCGCCGCCCACGGCGGGCGCGGCGGGGTGCAGCGCCAGCGACGCGGCCACCACGAAGGCGACCGGGCTGCGCGGACTCCGGCGGTGGCTCACCGGTTTCTGCTCACTGCTCCAGGACGTACTCGCGATGCGTGAAGCTCCACGAGCCCAGCGCCAGGAGCCCCGCGGTCACCAGGCAGAGCACCACGACGGCGGCGGGGGCGCTGGTGGGGTTCTCGAACAGCCCGAGCACGCCGCGCTCCCCCACGGCGTGGGGGAGCAGGGCGCTGAGGTAGTGCTTGATGGTGAGCTTGCTCAGGTAGCCGGGGATGAAGGTGACCAGGGTCTCCCAGACGAAGGTGAACCCCAGCCCGATGAACACAGGACGGGCGGTCACCGCCCCCACCCAGGCAAACAGCGCTCCATAGGAAGCGATCCCCAGCGCCAGCACCACCAAATCCTGAAGAAGGATCCCCACGTGCCGCCCGGCCTCGCCCGCCGGATCGGCGGTCATGGCGATGAGGAAGCAGAGGGTGGCCGAGGGAAGGAGCAGGAGCCCGGCCGCCGCCAGGTAAGCCAGGTACTTGCCCAGGTAGATGACGCGCTTGGGGACCGGGCGGATGAACAGATAGGTGATGGTCTTGTCCTCCAGCTCGTCGGACACCAGCGCCGTGCCGTAGAAGAGCGTCACCACCATCAGCAGCACGTAGACGTAGCCGTTGACGATCATGAACGATGTGAGGCTGAACCCGGTCAGCTCGTGAGGGGCCACCCCGCTCAGAATGAAGGCCGACCCGAGCACCGAGATCAGCACCGGCGCGTAGCAGAGAAGGCCGATCATGACGGTCCGCCTGCTCCTCAGGAGCACCGTGAGCGAGAGACGGAAGACGGCGTGCAGAGGGTTCATGAGTCCTCACTTCACCAGATAGTCGAAGACCGCCTGCAGGTTGTCGTCCGGAGAGAGCAGCCGGGTCACCTTGACCCTGTCCGTTAGGATCACGTCGGGAAGCTGCGAGAAGAAGAGGTCCGGCTTGCTGGTCTGCACCTCCACCCCCGTCTCGTCCAGGCGCATCCCCGCCACCATGGGCCAGCCCACCAGGCGGCCGGCCAGCCGGCGCGGCTCCTCGCACTGGATGAAGATCCTGTGCGGGTGCTCCTCGATCAGCTCGCGGATCTCGTGCACGTTCCCCTCGGCCACGATCCGGCCGTGGTTCACGAGCAGGATCGAGGAGGTCATGGCCTCGATCTCGTGGAGGATGTGGCTGGAGACGATGATGCTGCGCCCGGCCGCGGCCCATCCCTTGATGAGACGGATGGCGTGGCGGCGCCCCATGGGGTCCATCCCCGACAGCGGCTCGTCCAGGATGAGAAGCTCCGGGTCGTGGGCGATGGCCTGGGCCAGCTTCACCCTCTGCCGCATCCCCTTGGAGTAGGCTCCGATCTTCTTGTCCCTGGCGTCGAGCAGATCCATCTCCTCGAGCGCCCGGAGGGCCCGCCGCCGGGTCTCCTCCGGCGGGTGGCCGTTGAGGCTCAGCAGCCCGGTCACCCACCTCAGGCCGGTCATCGAAGAGTAGAAGGCGTCCTGCTCGGGACAGAACCCCACGCGGTGCATGAGCCGGGGGTTGTTCCAGATCGGCTCGCCCAGCACCTTCACCGTTCCGCGGCTCGGCTTGATCTGGCCGGTGATGAGCTTCATGAGGGTGCTCTTTCCCGCCCCGTTGGGCCCGAGCAGGCCGGTGATCCCCGGGGCGATGGTGAGCGTGACGTCGTTGACGCCGATGACCTGCTTGTACCAGCGGGAGAGTCCCTCGGTCTCGATGACCGGCCTGCCGCCGGGCGCGCCGCTCACGTGACGATCTCCACCGCCTTGACCCGCCGCCTCAGGATGAGCAGGCAGGCGGACACCAGCAGCGCGTACATGAACGCCGCCGGCACCGGGTGCATGCCGTACTCGGTCTCGCCCCCGAAGAAGAGAGCCCCCACCTGGTCCATCAGCGAGCCGATGGACAGGACGTTCCAGGCGTGGCTCTGGGTGAGCAGAGTGGCCACGCCGGCGGCGATCCTGGAACAGATGACGAGGGCGAAGAAGAGCAGCCCCGCGTACCGGCCGCTGCGGGTGATCGAGGAGAGCGCCAGGGACAGCAGCGCCGCTCCGGTGATGACCACTGCCGAGTACCCCAGGATGGCGAAGGGGATCCAGAAGTACCTCGCCAGGAAGGCCGTGTCTGTGGACAGGCCGATCTCCATGATGAACAGCAGGAGGGCCGGCACCGGCAGCAGCAGCATGGCCACGCCTGCCACGATGCCGAACTTGCCCAGAACGTAGTCGGTGCGCGTCAGCGGGCGGGAGAGATAGAGCTGGATGGCGTTGGTCTTGAGGTCGCGGGCGATGAGCGTGGCGCCAGGCCACACGCACACCAGCATCAGGAACGGCCCCTGCATCCAGAGGAAGTTCCTGAAGAACGCGGGGTCCACGGTGAACAGGTTCTGCTGGCTGGTCACCTGGTGGCTGAACCAGATGATCACCCCCTGCACGATGGCCGGGATGATGGCCACGAACAGGAAGATCAAGGTCAGCCGGCGCGACAGGTGCTGCATCAGGCCCGCCTGGGTGATGGTCCACCAGCGCCAGGTGTGCGACGTCAGGGCGCCGCGGTAGGGCCTGTAGGATTGATCGTAGATGGGCATCTCAGCTCCGGCCCGCGGCGGGGACTCTCTCGCCCACGGCGCGGGCGAAGACGTCCTCGAGCGTGGGCTGCTTCCGCACCAGATGGCGCACCTGAACCTGCGTGTCGCGCGCGGCGGCGAAGATCAGGTCGGATCCCAGACCGTCGTGCAGGGCGATGTCCAGCAGCCCGTCCTCCGCGGCGGCGGCGGTGCAGCCTCGCGACTCCAGCAGCCGCAGGAAGGACTCGGGGTTGCCCTTCACCCGCACCTCGAACAGCTCGCCGGCGGCCCCCTTCAGCGACTCGATGCTCCCGGCGCCGACCACCCTGCCGTGCGACAGCATCACCACGCTGGTGCAGGTCTCCTCCACGTCGCGCAGCAGGTGACTGGAGAGGACGACGTTCACTCCCTTGCGCCGGGCCAGGTCGCGGATCAGGGCCAGCATCTCCATCCTTCCCTTGGGGTCGAGCCCGTTGGTCGGCTCGTCCAGGAAGAGGATCTTCGGGCCGTGCACGAGGGCCTGGGCCAGCTTGATGCGCTGCTTCATGCCGGTGGAGTAGGTCTCCACGTTGCGGTAGCGCTCGTCTCCCAGGCCGGCGTAGTAGAGCGCCTCATGGGCCCTCTGGATCGCCTCGATGCGGGGCATCCCGCACAGCTCCCCGAGGTAGGACGTGAGAGCCACGGCGTTCATGCCGGGGATGTGGCAGTCGATCTCGGGCATGTACCCGACTCGCTGGCGGACGTCCAGGGGCCGGGCCGCCACCTCCATCCCCAGCACCCGGGCGCTTCCCTGGTCGGGCTTGAGGAAACCCAGCAGCGTCTTCAGCAGGCTGGATTTGCCGGCTCCGTTGGGTCCCAGCAGGCCGACCGCCCCGGGAGGGAAGCCGGCCGTGACGCGGTCGAGCGCCCTCCCCTTGCCGTAGAGGATGGTCAGGTTCTCCACCTGGATGACGAAGTCACCCTGGCGCTCGGGGGCCGGCATGGGGCTATCTACGGATGAAGAGCGCGGGTGGTTCATCGGCGTGGCTCAGGTTTCCAGGCGGAACTTGAAGAGGAAGCGCGAGGAGGAGCTCCCCACCACGATCACGTCATGGTCGCGCAGGACAGCGCGGCCGCCGGCGGCGCCGCCGCCGACCACGTCCCCTTCCACGATCGTGCCGCATGTGCTGCCGCGGTCCAGCAGGAAGAACCCCGCTGCGTCCCGGCCGATCAGGAAGTGCTCGCGCGACACGTTCATCGGCTCGTCGAGGTCGGTCAGGTAGAGATCGTTGTTGGGAGGCACCGACTTGCGCCGTTCGGTCACCAGCCCCTGGTCGGTCCACCGTGCGCGGCGGGACTCCCGGCCGACCCGGAAGGGGAGAAAGGGGATGTTGATCTCCCGGGCCTGGATCGCATCGGAGGTCTCCGGAGTCAGGGCCGCGAGGTAGGCCCCCGTCGCGCTGCGTGCCTCCGGCATGATGGTCCGGCCCCGCCCCTCCGCCGCCCGGGTGCGTCCACATGATGTCCCGGGAGGGCGGGATGTTACCCCATGACGGCGAAGGCTGTCACGGGGCCTGATTCGTCCAGCTTTCGTTTTTGCTTGACATTCGCTTTCCGTGATCGTACAAGTCAGGGGTCCCGTCGAGAGGAGGGAGGTGATTTCGATGCGAGAGCATGTCCTGGCCGACTATCTGGAGGGGCGGGCCGACGCGGCCGCCTTGTCGAAGGAGTTCTTCTGGTTCTTCCATGGCCGGGGCTGGGCCTCCGCCGCGGTCAGGGACCTCGCGGTCCCGCTGCTGGTGCGCCCGGCCCATCTGGCGCGCGTGTGCGAGGACGTCATGGATGGGAGGCTCGAACCCTCCATGATGGAGGCGGTGGCCTGCGCCCTTCTGGGCTCGCCGTCGTTCGTCCTGGGTCCGTCGGTGGACGGGCGCCTGGCCTCGGTGCTGCTGCGGGAATGGGCCCACCGGGACCTGGGCCGGGCCTTCGACGTGGCCGACGCGCGCGGCTCGCTGGAGCGGATGGAGCCCGTGGTGGCCCCGGAGCGGCTGGCCACGGCTGCCTGAGTCCGGCCGATCAGAAGGCCTGGCCGATGGAGAAGAAGATCTCTCCCCTGCTCTCGCCGCGCTCGCGGTCGAGCTTGCGGCCGTACTCGATGCGGAAGGGACCGACAGGGGTGCTCAAGCGCAGGCCGACCCCCCCCACGTGGCGGAGATCTCCGAGGTCGTAGTCGGTGAAGTCCGAGAAGACGTTGCCGGCGTCGTAGAACACGACCCCGGTCAGGGCGCTGTAGAGAGGGAAGCGCAGCTCCTGATTGAACAGGAAGATCCCCTCGCCTCCCGTCGGCTCGCCGGTGTCCGCGTCGGCGGGCCCGGCGGTGTTGTACTCGAAGCCGCGCAGGGTGGTGTCCCCTCCGGCGAAGAAGCGCTCGCTGATGGGTATGCCGCGCGAGGAGATGAGCCCCGCCCGCACCGAGGACGCCCACACCACCTTCCTGCCGATGTCCTGGAACCGCGTGGCCGAGGCGAAGACCTTGGTGAACTGCTCCTCCGATCCCCAGATCGGCCCGTAGAACCGCACGTCGAACGATGTCAGGCCTCCGTCGCTCGGATTGACGATGTCGTTGCGGGTGTCCCGGGCGATGGACAGCCCGACGTTGCCCAGCCGCACGGTCTGCTGGCCTGCCTCTTCCGCCGACACCTTGAGGTCGAACAGATCGAGGTCCTCCAGCCGGTAGCGGCCGTACAGAGTGGTATGGTCGCTGATCTTGCGCGAGAGCTGGGCGATGGCGCCCAGGCGGCGGGCGGTGAAGGAGTCGGTGTCCTGCCGTTCCAGGAAGCCGGTGAACAGCGTCTCGATCTTCTCCCCGAACAGGTTCGGGTCGCGCAGCGTGAACTGCACGCGGCGATCCACGGCCGAGGCTCTCAGGAAGACCCCGGCGGATCGGCGCGTTCCGAACAGGTTGTTGTCGGCCAGCTCGAACGAAGCGCGGGCGCCGTCCTCGCTGTCGTAGCCCACCCCCCAGGCGGTGAGGATGGGAGCCCCCTCCACGAGCTGCAGATGGACGTTCACCTGGCCCGGCTCTCCGGCCGGGGTCGTCCGCACCTCCACCGAGCGGAAGACGCCGAGCCGGTACAGGTTGCGCTGCGTCTCCAGCACCCCGGCGCGCGTGAGGTGATCCCCGGCGTCGAGGGTGATCTCGCGGTGGATGGTCCGGTCGCTGGTGCGCACGTTGCCGGCGAAGGTGACCCGCGCGATCCGCTCCCTGCCCCCGGGGCTGACCGAGAAGATGACCTGCGTCCGCTCCGGGCGGCCCTCGATGCGGTGCGTGACGCGGGCCTGGGTGTAGCCGTGGCGGTCGAGCAGGGTCCGCAGCCTGTCCATCGCAGCCGAGACCACCTGTTCGGTGAGGTTCTGCCCCGTGGACAGGTCCGCCGCCTCGACCAGCTCCGCGTCCTCGACTCCCGGAGCGGCTCCCTCCACCACCACCGCTCCCACCAGGTACTGCGGGCCCTCCTCGATGGTGACGGTGATGTCGGCCTCGGCCTGATCGCCGGACAGGGTGATGGCGGGCGGCGCCACCTCCACGTCCAGGTAGCCGTTGGCCAGGTAGAGAGCGCGGATGGAGGCGCGGTCCTCCACCAGGACGCTCTCCTTCAGCAGGCCTCGGCCCAGCAGTCCGAGCCACCCCCCCGGCCTGGTCAGCATCTGGCGCAGGATGCGGTCCTCGGGCATCTCGCGGTCCCCCTGCACGGTGACGCTCCTCACCTTCACCTTGGGGCCGGGCACCGCTTCCAGGACGATCCGCTTCCCCTCGGCAGTCGGCTCGGTGCGGGCGGTCACCTGGGCGGCGTACCGGCCCTGCTCCTTGAGAGCCTCCAGCGCCGCCTCCCGCGCCTCCTCCTGGATGTCCTCGAGCAGGATCGGCTCCTGCCAGGCCTCGCGCACCGCGCGGCGCAGGGCAGCCCGGCGCACGTCGCCCACGATGGCCACGTCATGCGAGACCCCGGCGCGGATGGTGTAGGTGACGTCGCGCACCTCCGGCTCCCGCGCGGTCGGGTCGGACTCCACGACGTCCACGGAGGCCGCCGGGAAGCCGTGCTCCACGTAGTGCTGCCGCAGCGTTTCGCGCCCCTCCAGCAGGTCGCCGCGGTTGAGGGGATCCCCCGCGCCGAAGGGGAGGCGGCGCCGGAGCGACTCCTCCTTCTCCACCAGCCGGTCGGCGACGATGCGGACGGCTCCGATCCTGAGCTCCGAGGCGGGCTCGGCGGCCTGGAAGCCGGGAGGAACCGGCGGCCGCGACGCCTCGGGGCTCCACCCCCAGCCGTGCCAGCGCCTCCGGATGCGGACGTCGGCGCCCACCGATCCATCCAGATCGCGCGTTCCGAGCACGTCCCACAGACGCCCCGGGTTGTACTCGATCTGATAGACCTCCTGGCCGCTCTGCCCCAGGCTGCTGGAGTAGGTGAACAGGAGGTTCTCGGCCACGCGCTTGGTGACGGTGACGCGGGCGGTCGGATCGGCGGTGCCGTTGAGGAAAAACGGGTCGATCTGCACGCTGCTGACGCCGAGCAGCTTCTCCAGGGGCTCGGTGACCGCCCCGGCCACCGGCGCCGCCAGGTAGGCGGCCACCTGCCCTTCGGCGGCCGCGCGGGAGGCCTCGTTGCCCGACTCGGTGAGGGTCCGCCCGGTGACCAGCAGCCAGACGATGTCGCTCTGGGGCAGCGGCGGGTCGGAGGTCAGCTCGTAGACGGGGCGCGAGAAGCGCCCGGTGATCTGCAGCGTGACGTCGTACTGCTGGACACGGGTGGACGCCTTGATGTCGAGCTGGGGGTCGATGCGGGCGACGTCGGCGAAGTCGAGCGATCCCCCCTGGATGCGGTAGGTCACGTCGCGGAAGCGGTAGGTCCCTCCCTCCAGTGCGGCGATCCTGCCGTACAGCTCCGGCTCGGCCAGCGTGCCGGTGAGGGTCAGGTTGGCGGCCGCCTCGATGAGGGCGTCGTCGTTGCGGATCCAGAGGTCCTGCTCGGCCATGATGTGCAGGTCGAGGAGGACCGTGACCGGGGGGCCCGTTCGCTCGGGAGCGGGGCCGAACTCCCGGTTGCGCAGCAGCAGGCCCGCCGGCTCGATGCCGAAAGGGCGCGAGTAGATGGCGCGCAGGATGCGCACGGCCCCGGCGAAGGAGTAGTCCGTCCCCTGCTTCTCCAGGGTCACGTCGGCGTCGAAGAAGGCCCTCAGGCTGGGGAAGATCTCCGATCGGATCCCCCGTCCATCCAGCTCCAGGCGCATCTCCGGGACGCTGGCGCCGGAGAACAGAGCGTGACCGGCGCCCGTGACGTGGCCCCCTCCCGTGTCGAAGGTCAGCGCGTCGAGCTCGAACCGGCCCCCTTCCACGAAGCGGCCCGATCCGCGGATGTTCTCCAGCGGCTGCGGAAGCGAAGGGTGGGCCATCGCTCCGCCGTCGAGCGAGAGCGTCCCGGAGTAGGCGATGACGTCCCCCCGCTCCACGATCCGGATGTCCACCGTCCCCGGGCCCGACGCGCGCATCTCCGGGGAGAGGACCTCCACCAGGCCGAGGTCGAACGTCCCCTCCAGCCTGAGGGTCGCCTCGTAGGAGCCCCCGAGGACCATCGATCCCCCCAGCACCAGATCGGTGCGGTCGCCGGTGAGGCGGGCCGGAGCGAGCGTCAGGAAGTTGTCCAGGAGAGTCAGGAAGAGCGGCTCCTCGTTGCGCAGCGGGTACTCGCCGGCCACCAGGTGGAGCCGGTCGATCCTGGCCCTCACTTCCAGGTCCCCGAGCGCCCCCAGCGGCCCCCGCACGAACACCGCGGCGTCGGCCTCCCCGCGCAGCCCCTCCAGCGCGCCCGGGGGAAGGAGTGGGCGCACTTCCTCCAGGCTGAACCCGCGGACCTGAAGCTGCGCCTCGATCGACGGCGTGCCGTCCCCCGCCAGATCGAGCAGCTCCCCGGCCGCCGACAGCACGCCCCCCGCGTCGGCCGCCTCCACCCGCAGCCGGTCGAGCGTGCCGGCGAAGGTGCCGGTGAGCTGGCCCAGGTCGAGGCCGGCCAGGACGACAGCGGTCCCCTGAAGCGTCCCTTCCAGCCCCACCGGGGCGGCGGGGGTGACCACGCCGCGCACGGTCGCCTTTCCGGCCATGGCCGGGCCTCCGAACGAACCCTGCAGCGCCGCCAGATCGATCCCCTCGATCAGGACGTCGAGCGGCGGCGCCGGCGCGCCCCGGCCCAACGGGATGGATCCCGAGGCGGACAGCGATCCCCCCAGCACCGACGCGGCCAGCTCGTCGAGCCGCAGGCCCCCCCGGCCGTCCAGCGCGCCGCGCGCCGACACCTGCTCGAAAGCCAGCCCGCCCGCCTCCAGTCTTCCAGACGAGGCGGCCACCGGGCCCGAGAGCTCGCCCGTCGTCCCGCCCGCGGCCAGGTCGGCCGTGAGGTCGA
>DATEEA010000175.1:0-31223 GCA_035281445.1 Candidatus Polarisedimenticolia bacterium | reverse complement strand
ATCGACCCCAACAAGATCGGATCAGGAGCACGAACTGAGTCGCGACCCGGCCGAAAAATGGCCAGGCCCCGGTCGCTGAATTTGATCATGTCACCGGAAATGGAGCATCAATTCGACCAGCCTTGGTCAACAGCCTGTTAGGCTTCCCGCAGCAGCAGAGCCGCGACACGCACCGGGCCGCCAGATCCGTGCCCGTTGCCCGGCTGCGCGCACGCGAAGCGCGTCACGGGCGTGGCGCTCGCTCCCGCGTGCGATGCCCCGCGTGGCCTCGAGCATGTGCCTTCACGGACGCAGAGCAGGCCCAACTTCAGGTCAATGTCCGTGAGCTTCAGCCGACGCAGTTCCGCGTTGCGGATGCCCGACGAGTACAGAACCTCGAACATCGCCCGGTCCCGAAGCCCCAGCGGCGTGGCCGTTTTCGGAGTTTTCAGCAGCCGGGTGACTTCCCGCTTCGTCAGAATCGCCCGGGGCAGCTGGTGCCGGCGCCTCGGAAGCGTCAAGGCGCTCGCCGGGTCGAAGCGCAAGACGCCCGGCTGGACTCATGTGACCGAGTCTCCGGGAAACCCGGGGCGGTTCAGCCGCACCTTGAACTACCAGGCGATCAGCTGTTGGTCGAACAGAAACTTCGGCCGCCTGCAGCGTGGGGCCCTCTGTCTTGGCCAGCCCCATCGAAACGACCGTCGCAAAGGCCCCCTCATGCCTTGAGGCATCTAGCACCAAGAGGACTGCGGAATAGTCGACCGACCTGGGAATGGATTCCTCGGGCGAGGCTGCTGCAAGCGTCGCCTTCAGGAACCCGGGATCCGACTGATACTCCTCAACGATTCCTTTGACGTGTTCCAAGGCCGGGCCCTCCTTGCCTCCCGGACGGAGCGTGCCAGTCTGGAAGACATCAACGAGAGCATGGCTCGCCCCAAGGTGTACATCGAGGCGTTCTGCATTCTGGATCTGCGACCGTTCCACCCTGCATCCAGTCGCTTCGAACAAAGCGCACAACTCGTCTGCCCTACTCACGACTACCTCATCGCTTCCAGTGCTTCAGGTTTCTCCACCGGACTGCGGTAACTCGGTACGCATATCATTTGGCTTCTGAGGAGCCTATCACGCGACCGGATCACGCCCGATCCTTCCGACTCCCTGATAATATCCCCTTCCCTCAAGGGACTCCGAGCACTACATGCGGCATCGCCCCGCCGGCAAGTGCCATTCATGCGACTCTCACTCCCAATAAGGCTCGGGTTATGCGGCCGAGAGCGTCGGGGAGTATCCCTATGCGGCATCGCCTCCTCGAAAACGCCCCCGGACGCGGCATCGATTTCGTGGAGATCGCGGTCGTCCGCGACCCCGCGCAAGTTCGCCGATCCCGCAAGTCGCGCACATTCAAGGCGAAGGCAGCAACCTGGGCACCTGCACCACGGGACCGAAGTGCGTTTTTTGCCGGAAAAACTGCCGCTTCCCTGCCGCTTGCAACCCGGACCACGCCGCCAAAATGCCGCGTGTTCGCGCGCACATAAAAAAACTCCCGGCCACCTGGAGGGCGACCGGGAGTTCTGTATGCGTTGGTAGCGGGGGCAGGATTTGAACCTGCGACCTTTGGGTTATGAGCCCAACGAGCTACCAGGCTGCTCCACCCCGCGTCAGAAGATGGGGGAGGCTACCACCGGGCCAGGCGGCCGGTCAAGCGCCTGGGACGGCAAGGGACATCCGGGCAATGGGCGCGGACGGTGACCGTCGTGTGGCTGGTGCGAGCATTCCCCCCCGGCGGCGCCACCGCTGAGTCGGCCGCAGCCGAAGAGCACGACGGGGCCGACCAGGCCGACAACGCCGCAGCCGCCGCGGCGGGCGGGTCCCGGTCCGGCGCCGTGTCGGCGACTTCGCGCAGGCGCCTGTTACCTATTCAATCTGTTCCGTTTGCCCTGCCGATCCCGCCGGCTTAGTGTATGGCCTCGCCTGATCATGGGAGGGTCCGATGCCGCCCCCTGCCTCTTCCGCCCGGATTCTCGTCGCCGACGACGATGCCCCGCTGGGGCGGCTGTTTCACGCCGTCCTGGCCGGGCAGGGGCACGACGTGGAGGTGGTCTCCGACGGCGCGGCGGCGCGGCGGCGGCTGGCCGAGGGGGCCTTCGACGTGGCCCTCCTCGATCTCACCCTCGGTCCCATCGGGGGCCTGGCGCTGCTGGAGCACGCCCGCCGGGTCAGCCCCTCCACCAGCGTGGTGATCGTGACCGGCAACGCCACCGTGGAGAGCGCGGTGGCGGCCCTCAAGAAGGGGGCGCACGACTACCTGGTCAAGCCGGTGCGCAACGAGCAGCTCGCGGTGATGGTGCGGCGCCTGGTGGAGATGAAGCGGCTGGGCGAGGAGAGCCGCCGGACGAGCGAGGCCCTGAGGCGGGAGCGCCGCCGCAACGAGACGCTGCTGCGGGACGCCCGCGAGAGGGCGGCGCTGTCCTGCCTCGCCGGCACCAGCCGCGCCATGAGCGAGGTGCGGGCCCTGGCGGCCGAGGTCCTGCGCGCCGACTCCACCGTGTTGATCCTGGGCGAGAGCGGCACCGGCAAGAGCCTTCTGGCCCGCGTGCTGCACCACAACAGTCCGCGGGCGGACGCGCCGTTCATCGAGACTCATTGCGCCGTCTTCTCCGAGGGGCTCCTGATGTCCGAGCTGTTCGGGCACGAGCCGGGGGCCTTCACCGGCGCGCTGCGGCGCAAGAAGGGGCGCGTGGAGCTGGCCGAGGGGGGGACGCTCTTCCTCGACGAGATCGGCGACATGCCGCAGCCCGCCCAGCTCGCCTTGCTGCGGTTCCTCCAGGAGCGCCGCTTCGAGAGGGTCGGGGGCGAGGAGACGCTGGCGGCCGACGTGCGGGTGATCGCCGCCACCAACCGCGACCTGCACGAGAGGATGAAGGACGGCGCCTTCCGCGAGGATCTCTACTACCGGCTCAACGTCGTGCCGATCCGGCTTCCCGCCCTCAGGGAGCGCCCCGAGGACATACCGGCCCTGGCCGCGCGGCTGCTCGACGAGTGCGCCGCCCGGCTGGAGCGCCCCGCTCCCCGGCTCGGACCCGGGGCCCTGGAGGCCCTGGCGCGACACCCCTGGCCGGGCAACATCCGTGAGATGCAGAACGTCCTGGAGCGAGGTCTCTTGATGGCCCACGAAGGGGTCCTGGACGAGCGCCACCTGCCGGCCGAGCTCCGGCCGTCCGCCGTCTCCGCCGTTCACGCCTCCCCGGCAGCGAGCTGCGCCGGCGGGGCAGGTCCCGTCCACGACGACCCCGGCGGCGACGCCGCTTCGCTCGACGCGGTGGAGAGGAGGCACATCCTGGCGGTGCTGGAGCAGTGCCGGTGGAACAAGAAGCGGGCCGCCGCCGTGCTGGGGATCAACCGCAGCAGTCTCTACGCCAAGCTGCGGCGCTTCGGCCTGCTGGCCGGGTCCCAGGCTGAGGGCGCCATGGCCGGTGTCCAGGAGGCCGACAGTTGAGCCGCCTGCACGCGACACGGTGTGCTGTCTCCCGACACCGGGCGGGTTCGGAACAGCCACAACGCCCGGGCGCATCCTCGCGCCACGGCGGGGCAAGCGCCCCTTCGGCCCCTGACGGCACGCCCGTTGCCATCCACGGGGCGTCATCGGCCGAGGCCATGGGGGCCGGAGGCCCCGGCGCGCAGCGGGCGCGCCGGACGACTTGAGGAGAGACCATGCGCCGGTTCGCACGACATGCCCTGATCGCGATCATCATCTGGAGTCTGAGCGTCCCGGCGGCCCCCGCCTTGCTGGGCCTCGGCGAGCTGTCCGACACGCTGGTCGATCTGGTCGAAGGCACCACCGGCAGCCTTCTGGTGCCGGTGATCGTCCAGACCGACGGCAGGCCGACTTCGTCGGACCTGCTGCTGGTGAAGCTGCTGGGGGGGATCACGGGGAAGGTCTTCACCAGCATCGACGCCTTCCCCGCCCTGGTGCCGCTCGACGGGCTGCTGGAGCTGGCCAGCTCACCCCGCGTCACCAGGATCTCCCGCGACTGGCAGGTGCGGCCGCTGGCCGACTCGGCCTCCCCATACAGCGGGGCGGTGCAGGCCTGGCAGGAGCTGGGGCTGACCGGCGCCGGGATCGGCGTGGCCTTCATCGACTCGGGGCTGAACGAGTCGGCGGACCTCTCCTCCAGCGGGCGGAGGATCGTCCACGTTGATTTCGCCTCCAACATCGTCACCAGCCTCCTGGGCAGCCTGCTCGACCCCCGGCGCAACGACGGCTTCGGTCACGGCACGCACGTGGCGGGGATCCTGGGCGGGTCGGGGGCCGCCTCGTCGGGGCCGGGAGCGTTCCGCACGTTCCGCGGCGTGGCCCCGGGCGCCACGTTGATCAGCCTGCGGGCCCTGGACGGCGCGGGGATGGGGACCACCTCCACGATCCTGCGCGCCATCGACTGGGCGCTGGCCAACCGGTCGTCGTACAACCTGCGCGTGCTGAACCTGTCGCTGGGACATCCCATCGACGAGTCGTACCGTACCGACCCCCTGTGCCGGGCGGTGGAGGCGGCCTGGCGTGCCGGCATCGTGGTGGTGGTGGCGGCGGGCAACTACGGCGACCAGGGGTACGCGAGCATCCTGTCGCCGGCCAACGACCCCTACGTGATCACCGTGGGAGCCGCGGCCGACCGCAACACGCTTTCCCGCGACGACGACGCGGTGGCGTCGTTCTCCTCGATGGGGCCGACCAGCCTCGACGGCATCCTGAAGCCCGACCTGGTGGCCTCGGGGATCCAGGTCGTCTCCTCGCGCGCCTCCGGCTCCACCCTCGACGCCGCCTACCCCTCCACGCGCATCGCCTACTCGTTCTACCTGTCCGGCGGCAGCGAGCTCCCCTCCCCGTACGCCGCCTACAGCGGGACCAGCATGTCGGCTCCGGTGGTGGCGGGGGCGGCCGCGCTCATGCTGCAGAAGGACCCCCGGCTCAACCCCGACACGGTGAAGGCCCGCCTGATGGTTTCCGCGCATCCCATCCTGGACGACGTGGTGCGCACCGGGGCGGGGATGCTGGACATCGTGGCCGCCCTGGGCCGCTCCGATGCGCGCAGGCCGATGACGGCGATGTCGCCGTGGGTGGCCGCTCCGGAAGGAGAGGACGGCTCGGCCGCCGTGCTGGACCCGGCCCATCTCTACGGTGCGACCCTCGATCCGTCGGTGGCCGGCCAGATCGCTATCTGGGGCCGCTCCACGCAGTGGGGCCAGATCGCCATCTGGGGACGGACCAACTCCGCCCAGATCGCCATCTGGGGCACCCGCGCCCAGACGGGCGGCTCCGTGCTGACCGCCGCAGAGTGAGGCGATGAACGAATCTTCCTCCCCCCGGTCCGCGGCCCTGGCTCCCGCCGCGCGGCGCTACGTGGCCGCGGTGGGCGTCGCCGGCCTGGCCGCTGCGGCGGCCACGCTGGCCCGCGGCCCGCTGGAGCCGAGGGTGGAGCTCCTGGTGCTGTGCGGGCTGGCCGTGGCGCTCGGCTCACGCACCGTGCGGCTGTGGTCCACGGTGGAGATGTCGGTGGCCCTGCCCTTCATCTACGCCGCGCTGCTGCAGCACGGGACCGCCGCCGCCACGCTGGTGTCGCTGCTGGCCGCGCTGGGGGCCTGCCTGGTCCGCAGCCGGCGCCTGGACGGGGCGCGCATCCTCTTCAACACGTCGGTCATCGCCGGGACCACGGTGGCGGCCTCGTGGGCCTACCTGGCCATGGGAGGAGCCATCGGCGAGGCCAGCATCGCCGGGTCGTTCTGGCCGCTGGCCGGCTCCACGCTCGTCTACTACGCCCTCAACACGGGGCTGATCGCGGGGATCATCCACCTGACCCAGGGGCTGCCGCTGCCGAGGGTGTGGAAGGAGAACTTCGTCTGGTCGGCTCCTTCCTACTTCACCGGCTCGTCGCTGGGGCTGGCGCTGGTGCTGCTGCTGAGCCGGTTCGGCCCCGCGGCCTTCGCCATGGCCCTGCCCCCCTGCGTGCTCATCTACTACTTCATCCGGTTCTACATGGAGAAGATGGAGATGCAGCGCCGGCAGCTCGAGCAGGCCGCGGCCATGAACCGGGTGCTGGAGACCAAGGTCGAGGAGCGCACACGGGAGCTGGTGGCCGTCAACAGGAAGCTGGAGGAGTTCAACTTGCAGCTTCAGACCAGCAACCGGCTCAAGTCCCAGTTCCTGGCCAACGTCTCGCACGAGCTGCGCACGCCGCTCAACGCCATCATCGGGTTCTCCGAGCTGCTGATGAACGACGCCCGCCGGCCCCTGGGGCCCGAGCAGCACGAGTACGTGCGGGACATCCTGTCGAGCGGCCGGCACCTGCTCGACCTCATCAACGACATCCTGGATCTGTCCAAGATCGAGGCGGGCAAGATGGAGCTCAGCGTGGAGCAGCTCCATCTGCGCGACGTGCTGGAGATGGCCTTGAGCACCATCAAGCCGCTGGCGGCCGACAAGAGGATCGAGCTGTCGGTCTCGGACACATCCGAGCCGGCGCCCATCACCGCCGACCCGGCCAAGGTGAAGCAGATCCTCTACAACCTCCTGAGCAACGCCGTGAAGTTCACCCCCGAGGGGGGCCGGGTGGCGGTGAGCGTGTCCCGGCGCGCCGGGTTCGTGTCGATCGCGGTGACCGACACAGGCATCGGCATCGCCCCCCAGGACCGCGAGCGCATCTTCTCGGAGTTCCTCCAGCTCGACGGCTCCTACGCCCGCCGCTACCAGGGGACGGGACTGGGCCTGGCCCTGGTGAAGCGCTACGTGGAGATGCACGGCGGCCGCATCCATGTGGAGAGCGCCGAGGGATCCGGCTCGCGCTTCGTGTTCGAGCTGCCGGCGGGCGGGCCGGAGCAGGCCGAGGAGGCCTCCCGCCGTGATGAGCCTGAGGCGGCCGGGGCGGCGCCGGGCTCGCCGTCCGGCGGCGGCCGCACCATCCTGGTGGTGGAGGACAATCCGCTCAACGCCAAGCTCGTGCGCCGCGTGCTCCAGGAGAGCGGCCACCGGGTGGTGGAGGCGCGCTCGGGCCGCGAGGCGCTGGAGCAGGCCCGGCGGGTCCGGCCCGACCTCATCCTGATGGACTTGCAGCTCCCGGACATGGACGGGCTCGAGGCGGCGCGCTCCCTCAAGGGCGACGCGGCCACCCGCGCCATCCCCACCGTCGCCCTGACCGCGCACGCCATGAAGGGAGACGACGAGCGGGCGCGCGAGGCCGGCTGCTGCGGGTACATCACCAAGCCAATCGACGTGGTGCGCTTCCCGGCCACCATCGCCTCGCTCCTCCACCAGGAGGCCGCGGCATGAGCGCCCTGATCCTGGTGGTGGACGACGACGCGCGCAACGTGCGGCTGCTCTCCTCGCTGCTGCACGGGGCCGGCTACGAGGTGGCGTCGGCCCCCGGCGGCAAGGAGGCCTGCGCGGTCATCGAGCACGAGGCGCCCGACCTGGTCCTGCTCGACGCCATGATGCCCGCCATGAACGGCTTCGACGTCTGCGCCTGGATCCGGTCCCGCCAGGACACGCGGCTGCTCCCCGTGGTGATGGTCACCGCGCTGAACTCCACCGAGGAGAAGGTGCGGGCGCTGGAGATCGGCGCGGACGACTTCCTCTCCAAGCCGATCAACCGGCTGGAGTTGATGGCCAAGGTGCGCTCCCTGCTGCGGGTCAAAGGGCTCCAGGAGGACCTGGCCCGCAAGAACGAGGAACTGCGGCAGGCCGAGGCGCTGCGCGAGACGCTCGTGCAGATGATCGTGCACGATCTGAAGAATCCCCTCACCGGCATCCAGGGGCACACCGACCTGCTGCTGGCGGCCCCGGGGGTCCCCGAGCGCGCGCGGCACATCGCCGGCGCCATCCACGGCTCCTGCCGCACCATGCTGGCCATGATCCTGGACCTCCTGGACATCGGCCGGATGGAGGAGGGGCACGACATCGTCACGCCGGCCCCGTGCGATCTCGCGCCGCTGATGGCCGAGTGCCTCGAGGAGTGCGCCGGCTTCGCCCGGGCCGCGGGCGTGGAGCTGTCTCTCGACGTGCCCGCCTCGGGCCCGGCCGCCTCGGCCGATCCGGCGGTGCTGCGCAGGGTGCTGGCCAACCTGCTCAACAACGCCGTCAAGCACACCCCCCCGGGAGGGCGGGTGACTCTGTCGGCGCGGCCGGGGCCCGAAGGGATCGAGGTGAGCGTGAGCGACACGGGGGAGGGGATCCCCGAGGAGGAGCAGGGGCGGATCTTCGACAAGTTCGCCCGCGCCTCCCGCCAGACGCGCGGCACCCGCTCGGACCGGGGGCTGGGACTCACCTTCTGCCGCATGGCGGTGGAGGCGCACGGCGGGCGCATCCGCGTGGCCAGCACGGTGGGCGAAGGGAGCCGCTTCTTCTTCACGCTTCCGGCCCTGCCGGCCGCGCCCGCGGGGGAGGCTCCGGCCCCCTCCGGCCTGACGGCCTCCCCCCTGGAGGCGATGGCATGAGAGTCTCCCGGAGGGCCATCGTGGCCGGCGTCCTTCTGCCGGCGGCCATCCTGGGGGGCTGCCGGCGCGCCGAGGCGCTGCGCGAGCTCCCCACCCTGCGCCTGCGTCTGGCGCAGGATCCGGCCACGCTCGATCCGGCGGCCGCCGTGGACCAGCACTCGCTGGCCGTGGTCTCGCAGATCCACGCCGGGCTGGTGGAGATCGATCCCGAGGGTCAGGCCGTGCGGCCAGCCCTGGCCGAACGGTGGGAGGTGTCGCCCGACGGCCTGCGCTATGTCTTCCATCTGAGGCCGGACGCCGTCTTCCACGACGGCTCGCCGGTGACCGCGGGGGACGTGGTGCGCTCCTTCGAGCGGCTGCTCTCCCCCTCCACGCGCTCGCCGCGCCGGCAGGTCCTGGAGCCTCTGGCGGGATCGGAGGCCTTCTCCCGGGGACAGTCCCCCCGGCTGGAAGGGGCGCGCGCCGCCGGGCGCCACACGGTCGAGCTGTCGCTGCGGCGCCCCGCCCCGGCCTTCCTGTCGCAGCTCGCCCTGGAGGCCGCCTCGATCGTGGCCGCGGACGCGGGGGGCATGGCCCGCCGCCCGGTGGGCGCCGGGCCGTTCGCGCTGGAGTCGTGGGCGCCGGGGGAGAGGATCACCCTGCGCCGGGCGCCGGGTGCGCGCGCCGCCGGGCCGGGCGCGGTGCACAGGATCGTGTACACGATCATCGCCTCGGAGGCCACGGCGCTGGAGGAGTACCTGGCCGGCGGCCTGGACGTGGCCGACCAGATCCCCGCAGGGCGCCGGGCCGACCTCACCGCCCGGCTCGGCGGCGAGTACCGCCGCTGGTCCCAGCCGGCGCTGGCGTACCTGGGATTCAACCACGCCGCCGCGCCCTTCGCGGGCAACCGTGCGCTGCGGGCCGCCTTCAACCACGCGGTGGACAAGGAGTACATCGCCAGGGTGGTCAACGAGGGGAAGGACCTCCCCGCGCGGGGGATCCTCCCTCCCGGCACGCCCGGGTTCGATCCTTCGCTGGCGGGCTTCCCCCACGACCCCGCGGCGGCCCGGCGCATGCTGGCCGAGGCCGGCTTCCCGCAGGGGCGCGGGCTGCCGGAGATCACGCTGCACTACAACACCAGCGCGAGCCAGCAGCGGATCATGGAGCGCGTGCGGATGGATCTGGAGGCGATCGGGGTGCGGGTCAGGCTGCAGAGCCTGGATCCCGCGGCGCTGCTGGCCGAATTGGACTCCGGCCGCCCGGTCTTCTTCCGCATGTCGTGGCTCGCCGAGCAGCCGGACGGGGACGCGTTTCTCACCCCCACCCTGCACTCCCGCAGCCGGCCTCAGGAGGGGAACTTCGCCCGCTACGCCAACCCGGCGGTGGACGAGCTGCTGGACCGCGCGCGGGAGGAGACCGACCCGGAGCTTCGGGCCGCGATGCACCGCCGGGCGCAGCGGCTGGCGGTGGAGGACGCCTGCTGGCTGCTTCTCTACCACCACGGCGACGAGGCCCTGGTGAAGCCGAGGGTGCGGGGACTGTCCATCCCGGCCCTGGGAGAGTTCCTGGCTCCGCTGGAGCGGGTGCGGATCGACGAGGGAGGCCGAGGATGAACGGCGTGGGCGGGTGAGCGAGGCCGGCTAAGGGCCGGCGGGACCGGGCGGGAAGAGGTAGATGACCTCGCCCGGGCGCGCGTAGCCCAGCTTCTCGCGCGCCAGCTTCTCGATGACGTGCGGGTCGCTGCGCAGGGCGCGGATCTGGGCCTGAAGGCCGGCGTTTCCCGCCTGCAGCTCCGCCACCTCCCGCAGCAGGTCCTGGTAGGCGGCGCGGCGCCGGCGCACCTCGAGATAACCCCGGTCCCCCGCCAGCGCCCCGATCAGCACCACCACCGAGAGCGCGATCACCACCAGGATCACGGCGCGCCGCCCGATGGGGAGAGGGGGCGGCGGGGTCCTGGCCATGGCTCCCATCAGCGGCTCAGGACCTCGGGGCCGCGGTAGACGGCGGAGTCCCCCAGCTCGTGCTCGATGCGCAGGAGCTGGTTGTACTTGGCCACCCGCTCCCCGCGGGAGGGGGCGCCGGTCTTGATCATCCCCAGGTTCAGGGCGACGGCGAAGTCGGCGATGGAGGTGTCCTCGGTCTCCCCCGACCGGTGCGACATGATGCAGGTGTACCCGGCCCGGTGCGCCTCCTGGATGGTGGCCAGCGTCTCGGTCACCGTCCCGATCTGGTTCAGCTTGATCAGGATGGAGTTGGCCACCCCTTCGTCGATCCCCTTGCGCAGCAGCTCCACGTTGGTGACGAACAGATCGTCGCCCACGAGCTGAACCCTGTCTCCGAGCGCCGAGGTGAGCTTCTTCCACCCCGCCCAGTCCCCCTCCGACAGGCCGTCTTCGATCGAGGCGATGGGGTAGGCGGAGGCCAGACGGGAGTAGAGCTCCACCATCTCGGTGGCGGTCCTCTCGGGCCGCTCCTCGGCGGCCAGCCGGTACACCCCTCCCTCGGCGAAGGTGCTGGCCGCGGCGTCCAGGGCGATCACCACGTCCTCGCCCGGCTTGTACCCGGCCTTCTCCACCGCCTCCAGGATGACCTCGAGGGCCTGCTCGTTGGAGCGCAGGTCGGGGGCGAATCCCCCCTCGTCCCCCACGCCGGTGGAGAGCTTGCGTCCCCTCAGCACCGCCTTGAGGGCGTGGAACACCTCCGTCCCCGCGCGCAGCGCCTCCCGGAACGACGGCGCCCCCACCGGCATGATCATGAACTCCTGGATGTCCACGTTGTTGTCGGCGTGAGCTCCGCCGTTGACGATGTTGAACATCGGCACCGGCAGCTCGCGCGCCTGAGGACCTCCCAGGTACCGGTACAGCGGCAGGCCCAGCTCGTCGGCCGAGGCGCGGGCGGCGGCCAGGCTGACCCCCAGCAGGGCGTTGGCTCCGAGCCGCGACTTGTTCTGCGTCCCGTCCAGCTCGATCAGCAGGCCGTCCAGCGCCGCCTGGTCGAGCGAGTCCATCCCTTCGACCTCGCGGGCGATCTCGGAGTTGACGTTCTCCACCGCCCTGGCCACACCCTTGCCTGCGTAGCGGCCGGCCTCGCCGTCGCGCAGCTCCACCGCCTCCCGCTCGCCCGTGGAGGCGCCCGAGGGGACGCCGGCCCGGCCGACGCCGCCCGCTTCGGTGACGATCTCGACCTCGATGGTGGGGTTGCCGCGCGAGTCCAGGATCTCGCGCGCCAGGACCTCCTCGATGGCGCTCATGCGCTGTCTCCTATCAGGGCCGCCCGGCCCGCCCGCTGGAGTTCTTCCAGCCCCTCGGGAGTGGGGGCTTCCACGTAGTAACGCACCACCGGCTCCGTGCCGCTGGGCCGCATCAGCAGCCAGGAGCCGTCCTCGAAATCGAGCCGGAGCCCGTCCCAGACGGTGGCGCGCGCCACGCTCCTGGCTCCCAGCGCCGCGGGGGGGGCGGCCATGGCTTGGCGCAGCCTGGCCACCTGCTGCTGCGTCACGCGGAAGTCGAGCCGCGCGCTGTGCAGCGGGCCCACCTTGGCGAACAGGTCGTCGCGCAGCCCGGCGATCGTCCGGCCGGTGACCGCCACCATCTCCGCGGCGAGCAGCCCGGCCAGCAGCCCGTCCTTCTCGGGAACGTGGCCGGCCATGGACATGCCGGCGCTCTCCTCCCCCGCCAGGTAGACCTTGTCCCCTTGCAGGATCAGCTCGCCGAGGTACTTGAAGCCGACCGGAGTCTGGTGGACGGCGACGCCGTGGTGCCGGGCCACGGCGTCGAGCAGCCCCGTGGTGGCGTAGGTGCGCCCCAGCCCCAGACGGAAGCCGCGGGTCTCGGCCAGGTAGTCGGCCAGGAGGGCCAGCAGGAGGTTGGGGTTGATCCACGACCCGTCGGCGTCCACCACGCCGAAGCGGTCGGCGTCTCCGTCGCAGGCGATCCCCAGGCCGAGCCCGCGTTCGGCCGTCATCCTCCCCAGCTCCTCGAGGTTGCGCGCCGAGACATCGGGCCCTCCGCCTCCGAAGGTGACGTCGCGGTGGTCGTGCAGGATCTCGAAGGGGACGTCGTGTCGCTTCAGCGCCGCGTCCAGCCATCCGCGGGCCACTCCCCAGCGTGGATCGATCCCCACGCGCAGCCCCGCCTTGCGGACGGCCTCGAACCGCACCAGCCCGTCGAGCTGCTCCAGGTAGGGATCGAGGAAGTCCCCCTGCCGCTCGATGAGCGCGGCGGCCGCGGCGTCGAGGGGGATGGGGCCCTCCTGCTCCTCGATCTGCGCGGCCCTGCGCTCCACCTCCTGGGTGATGGCCAGCGGAGCCGGAGCCCCCTGCTCGGTGGAGAACTTCAGTCCGTTGTACTCGGCGGGATTGTGGCTGGCGGTGATGTTGATCGCTCCCCCGAACCGGTGATGGCGCACGGCGTGCGCGACGGCGGGGGTGGGTATGGGGGTGCGCGACAGGACGCAGCGGATGCCCCGGGAGGCCAGCGCGCGGGCCGACTCCTCGGCGAAGCGCTCCGAGCCGAACCGCGTGTCGTAGCCGACCACCACGCCGCGGCCGGCCAGGCCCGCCTCCCTCAGCGTGTCGGCGATGGCCAGCGACACCCTCCGCACGTTGGGGAACGTGAACTCGTCGGCGATGATCGCCCGCCAACCCGAGGTGCCGAACTTGATCGGTGCCGGCATGCTCCCTATAATCCCTTCAGCCCATGACCGACAAATTGATCATCCTCACCACCGTCGACAAGGAAGAGCTCGCCGATCGGATCGCGGCGGCCCTCGTCGAGCGGCAGTTGGCCGCGTGCGTCAACGTCCTTCCCCTGGGGCTCTCCATCTACCGGTGGAAGGAGAAGATCCACCGCGACCGCGAGTACATCCTCTTCATCAAGACCAGCGGGCACCTGTTCAACGAGGTCCGCGACACCATCCGGGAGATCCACACCTACGAGCTCCCCGAGGTGATCGCCCTCCCCATCGCCGTGGGCGAGGAGAAGGTGCTGGACTGGATCGCCGCCTCGGTCAAGCCCCGCTCCCACTGACCGGGCTCACCGGATCGCCGCCAGCCCCCGCTCCAGGTCGGTGATGAGGTCCTCGGCGTCCTCGATCCCCACGGACAGCCTCACCAGATCGTCTCCGATCCCCAGCCGGCGTCTCTCCTCGGCGGGCACCGAGGCGTGGGTCATCGAGGCCGAATGGCTGATGAGCGTCTCCACCCCGCCCAGGCTCTCCGCAAGGGTGCAGACCTCCAGGGCGTCGAGGAAGCTCTTGGCCGCGGCGTAGCTCCCCAGCTCGAAGGAGATGAGCGCCCCGAAGCCCCGGGCCTGCCGGCGGCCCAGCGCGTGCTGGGGGTGCGCGTCGAGCCCGGGGTAGAGCACGCGCTCGACCCTGGGGTGCGCGTCGAGGAAGTCGGCGATCATCCGCGCGTTGGTCTCGTGGCGCTCCATCCGGATGGCCAGCGTCTTGATGCCGCGCGCCACCAGCCACGAATCGAACGGCGACATCACCGCCCCGGCCGACTTCTGGATGAAGTGCAGCCGGTCGGCGTCCTCCGGACGCGCCGCGATCACCGCCCCCCCCACGCTGTCGGAGTGCCCGTTGAGGAACTTGGTGGTGCTGTGCACGACCATGTCGGCGCCCAGGAGGATGGGGTTCTGGAAGAACGGGCTCATGAACGTGTTGTCCACGATCAGTCGCGCGCCGCGGGCGCGGCAGAGCCCGGCCACCGCCTCGACGTCGGTCAGCGTCAGGATGGGGTTGGTGGGGGTCTCCACGAAGACCATCCGCGTGGCGGGGGTCATGGCCGCCTCGATCGCCGCGAGGTCCGATGTGTCCACGAACGAGAAGCCCAGGCCGAAGTTCTTCAGCACGCCGTTGATCAGCCGGAAGGTGCCCCCGTACACGTTCTCCGAGAGGACCACGTGGTCTCCGGTGGAGAGCATGGAGAAGACCGCGTTGATGCCGGCCATGCCGGAGGCGAAGGCGAACGCCCGGTGCCCCTTCTCCAGCGCGGCAAGGTTGCGCTCCAGGGCGCTGCGGGTCGGGTTGATGGTGCGGGCGTAGTCGTAGCCGGTGGTCTTGCCCAGCTCGATCAGCTCGTAGGTGGACGTCTGGTAGATGGGGACGGCGACCGATCCTGTGACCGGGTCGGGCTCCTGTCCGGCGTGGATGGCGTCGGTGGAGAAACCCATGGGGCGCGTGCTCCCTGGCGATGGCGTGTCGAGTCGGGAGCGGGACCGCGGGAGGCGGCGTCCGGCAGCGTCCGACGCCGCACGATGATAAGACAGTGGGGATCGCCTGTCAAAGCGAAGGCGGCGGGGAGGGCCGGCCGGCCCTCCCCGCGCGTCAAGAGGTGGGACTAGTCGCGGTCGTGGTGGTCACGGTCCTTGCCGTGGCCCTTGCCCTTGCCTCGTCCCGGGCTGCCGAAGCCGGCCTCCTGGTCGCCGCGGCCTCTCCTGCCCCGGTCGGCCTTGTGGCCCCGGCCGTGCTTCTCGCGGTACTTGTTGCCGGCGACCCGCTCGAACCGGCGCCCGTCCCTGCTCATCTCCCAGACCCGGGCGGGCGCGACGCCGGTGTAGGCGGACACGGCGCGCAGGTGAACCCAGTGGCGGACGTCGTCGTCCCGCACGAACCGCGCGTCCATCCGGTTGCGGTGCCTCCTCCAGTGGCCGTACGCCCTGCCGTAGGGAGGGCCGGGGTCGTGCGGGAGCCGTACGAACAGCCGGTCGGGCCTCACGCCGAAGTGCACCATCACGTCGAACCAGGCGTACCCGCGGCGCCGGTACGACCAGACCGTGCGCAGATCCACGTGCCCGTGGTGCGCGATGAAAGCCAGCACCGGATAGTCCTCGTACGGGTCGTGCATCTGGTGGAAGATCGGCCTCACCCGTTCGCGCGGCATGGGATAGGCCATGTTCGATGCGTGCAGGAAGACCTGGACGTCGTCGTCCGGATCGGGGGTCCAGAGCACATCCACGTCGAAGCGGACGCTGGCGGCGGCATCGCTCCACGACAGCAGGGCGAGCACGGCGCAGGCGGCCGCGAGGGCGAGGCGTTTGGTCATCGGGCACCTCCGGGGGGTTGTTCGAGAAGTCCCTGGAATATGGCGCCCGCCCGGATGGAGGTCAAACGCGGGAGGCGCCGCTCATGCCGTCAGCCAAGACGGGGAGGACGGACGGGACGATCGCGGGCGGGCGGGCCGCGGCGAGGAGGTCCCTTTCCAGATCGGCGGGCTGCATCCTGGCGTAGGCCGAGGCCAGCGCCAGCGGCTGGTGGTCTCCCACGGGGCGCCCGTGCCGCGCCGCGTGGAGCACCTGCCGGAACGTCTCCAGGGGCCTCATGGCTCCGGGCAGGGCCCGGCGGGCGGTCTCCAGCAGCACCGAGGCCACGCCGGCCATCACCATGCCGCCGGGGCGGCCGCCCCGCGGGCGGGGCCCGCCGCCGCCGCAGGGGGCCACGGCCACCAGCCTCGACGGGAAGCGCACGGCGAGGGCGAGGGCCGAGCTCCAGGCGCGCAGGAAGCCGGACCGGTCCTCCACGGCGGGGCCGGGACGGACCAGCGCCACCAGCGCCGCCGGATCCTGCTCCTGGGCCACCAGCGCCGCGGCCAGCGCTCCGGGGGCGCTCCCCCGGTCGGCCGGCTCCTCGATGAGGGCGGCGCCCCCGAGGCCGGTGCCGCTCCATCGCGGCCCGGCCGCCGGCCGGCGGACGACCACCACCGTGCGCTCCGGCGAGGCGACCAGGCGCAGGCACGCCAGCGCGGACGCGAGATCCGGCTCTCTTCCCGATGCGAGCACGATCGCCCACGGGCGCCGCTCGGTGACCGACATGAGCGACCTCCTCGAGCGCGGCCCCTGCCGGCCGGTTCCTGGACCGGTCATCAATAGCACGGCCCCGGACGCCCGGTCCATCGGGCGGCCGACGATTCCGGCCTCGGTGAGATCCGTAGGGAGGGCGGCTAGAAGTCGATCCCCTTCTGGGCCAGGATCCCCTGCTGGAAGGGATGCTTCACCTCGGTCATCTCGGTGACCAGGTGGGCCCGCCGGAGCACCTCGGGGTGGGCGTTCCGCCCGGTCAGGATGAGGTGCAGCTCCGGTGGCTTGGCGTCGAGCAGCGCCAGGACAGGCTCCACGGGCAGCAGTCCGTCGGAGACGGCGTTGTTGATCTCGTCGAGGATCACCAGCCGGTAGCCACCCGAGGCGATCCGCTCCCGCGCCAGCTCCAGACCAAGGCGGGCGGCCTCCTTGTGCTCCTCCTCGGGGAGGCGGTCTCCCATGATCTTGAAGAACCCGCGGCCGGTCTTGATCAGCTCGAACTCCGGGGACAGCCGGGCGGCGGCGATCTGCTCGCCGCTCTTCCAGGGGCCCTTCACGAACTGGATCATCAGGACTTTGTGGCCGTAGCCGCAGGCCCTGAGGGCCGTCCCCAGCGCGGCGGTGGTCTTCCCCTTGCCGTTGCCGGTGTTGACCATGATCAAGCCGAACGTCTTGTTGTCGGCCACGGGACCTCCGCGCCAGTTGGCCTATTATAGGAGACCATGCCCGCGCCCAGCGCCCCGACGGCGGCCCTGCTCGCTCTCGCCCTTGCCCTGTCCGCCCCCTCCCCTCCCCGCATCGTCTTCCGCGACGCCGCCCGCGAACGGGGGCTGTCGTTCGTGCACGACATGGGGCTGAGCGGGCAGAAGATGATGGTCGAGACGATGGGCTCGGGCGGGGGGTTCCTGGACTACGACAACGACGGGGACCTGGACGTCTACCTGGCCAACGGGGCGCCGCTGCCGGGGTGGCGGGGAGCCGTCCGCCCCCGCCACGCGCTGTTCCGCAACGACGGCTCGGGCCGGTTCCAGGAGGTCACCGACGCCGCGGGGGCCGGAGACCAGGGGTACGGCATGGGGATCTGCGCCGGGGACTACGACAACGACGGCTGGACCGATCTCTACCTGGCCAACTACGGGCCGGACGTCCTTTACCGCAACCAGGGCGACGGCACGCTCCGCCCGGTGACCGCGCGGGCCGGCCTGGGGGATCCGCAGTGGGGGTCGAGCTGCGCCTTCCTGGATCACGACGCCGACGGCGACCTCGACCTGATCGTGATCAACTACGTAAACTTCACCCCCTCCGACAACAAGTTCTGCGGCGACTACGCCAACGACGTGCGCGCCTACTGCCACCCCAACGTCTACCGGGGAGAGCCGGACACCTTCTGGATCAACAACGGAGACGGCACCTTCACCGAGGGGGCCGAGGCGGCCGGCCTCACCGCGCGCGGAGGCAACGGCCTGGGGGTGGTGACCGGCGACTACGACGGCGACGGCGATCCGGACCTCTACGTGGCCAACGACAAGACGCCCAACACCCTGTACCGCAACGATGGAGGCGGCCGCTTCACCGACGTGACCCTGTCCGCCGGGGTCGGCTACAGCGTGGACGGAGAAGCCCAGGCCGGCATGGGGACCGACTTCGGCGACCACGACGGCGACGGCGACCTGGACATCGTGGTGACGAACCTGGACTTCGAGTACAACAGCCTCTACCGCAACGACGGCCACGGGCTCTTCTCCGACGTGAGCTTCGCCTCGGGGATCGGGGCTCCCAGCCTGTCGTTCGTCGGCTTCGGAGCCGAGTTCCTCGATTACGACAACGACGGCCGGCAGGACCTGGCCATCGCCAACGGCCACATCCTCGACAACGCACCCTATTTCAACGACGCCACCACCCACGCCCAGCGCAACTTCATCTTCCGCGGCGAGGGGGCCGGACGCCTCAAGGAGGTCGGGCTGGAGCTGGGTCCGGACATGGCCGTCCCCAACGTGGCCCGGGGCCTGGCGGCCGGCGACGTGGACAACGACGGCGACCTCGACCTGCTGGTGACCACCTGCGGCGGGCCGGTGCGGCTCCTGATCAACGACGGCGGCAACGCGCGGGCCTGGGTGGGGCTGAGGCTGGCGGGGCGCGTCTCGAACCGCAGCGCGATCGGCGCGCGCGTCACCGTGGCCGGCCCCCACCACGCGATCGTGGAGGAGGTCCGCAGCGGCTCCAGCTACCTCTCCCAGTCCGATCTGCGGATCCACGCCGGCCTCGGCGAGCGTCCGGTCCTGCCCGTGCGCGCGGCGGTCCGCTGGCCGTCGGGGGCGACCGAGGAGATCCTCCTGGAGCAGGCCGGCCGCTACGTCACCGTGGTCGAGGGCAAGGGGATCGTGCCGTGAGCAGGGCCCGGCGGGCCTTGCTGGGGGCGGCCCTGGCCGCCTTGCAGGCCTGGGGAGCGGCGCCGGCCGCGGCAGCGCCGGAGTCCGCCTCCGCCGCGACGCCGCAATCGAGGTTCCACTCCTTGATGTCCCGGGGGCGCGCGGCCCTGGCTGCGGGAGATCACCCCGCGGCCCGCGAGGCGCTGGAGAAGGCGGTGGAGCTGGAGCCGGCCGACGCCGCGGCGCACCACGCCCTGGCCCGCGCCTACGCCGGGGAGAAGAAGCACCAGCCGGCGATCGCGCACCTCAACGAGGCGCTGCGCCTCTCGCCCGGCCTCACCGCGGCGCTCATCGACCTGGCCGCCATCCAGGAGCACTCGGGGCGGCTCGACGAGGCGGCGGCGTACTACCAGCGCGCGCTGAAGGCCGGGCCCGAGCCGCGCGCGGAGAGAGGGCTGGCCTCGCTCCTGGCCAAGCAGGGGAACCAGGCCGAGGCGGCAGCGAGGCTGCGCAGGCTGGCCGCCTCGCACCCTCGCGACGCCGACACCCGGTACCAGCTCGGGCTCACCTTGATGCAGCAGGGTGACTGCGCGGCCGCGGCCGCGGAGTTCCGCGCCGTCTCCGAGCTGCAGGCCGCGCACCGGGGCGCGGTCTTCAACCTCGGCAACTGCCTCCAGCGGCTGGGACGGACCGAGGAGGCCCGCGCCGCCCAGGAACGCTTCCGGCGGCTGGAGCAGGAGGAGGAGCAGCGGCTCGACCGGGAGCGCCGCGCCTACTTCCTGCTGCTGGAGGCCGACCGCCTGCTGGAGCGGGGCGATCTGGCCCGAGCGGTCAGTGCGCTCGACCGGTCGGCCGGGCTCGACCCGGCCAGCCCCAGGCCGCATGCCCTCAAGGCCCAGGCGCTGGAGGCGGCAGGGGACGACGCGGGGGCCCTGGCCTCCTACCGCCGGGCGGCGGAGCTCGACCCCACCGACCCGGTCGTGCTGGTGGAGGCGGGAAGGCTCCTGGGGAAGGCGGGGCGCCTGGACGAGGCGATCGAGTACCTCCAGCGCGCGGCCGGCGCCGACCCCCAGATGCCCGAGCCCCACCTGCTGTTGTCGGCCGCCTACAACCGGATGGGACGGCCGAGGGAGGCGGCGGCCGAGGAGATCCTCTACCGGCGGCTGGTGGCCGCGCGCAAGCGGGCGGTCCCCCCCGTGGAGCCCTGAGGCCCGCCGGGCGGGCGGTTTGACCGGATCGCGCGCCGGCCGTACAATCCGTTCATGATCGAGATCACCCCCCGTGCCGTGGCCCAGATCAAGAAGATGATGCTCCAGCAGGGGCAGGAAGGCGCCGCCTTGCGCGTGGGCGTCAAGCCGGCCGGCTGCTCGGGGCTCGAGTACGTCATGGACTTCGACCGGCAGACCGGGCCGGGCGACCAGGTGCAGACCTTCGACGGGCTGCGCGTGGTGGTGGACCAGGACAGTCTCGCCTACCTGTCGGGGATCCAGCTCGACTGGGGGGAGGGGCTGCTGGGGACCGGCTTCAAGTTCTCCAATCCCAACGCCTCGAAGACCTGCGGCTGCGGCAAGTCCTTCAGCGTCTGATCACCGGGAGGGGTTGGCCGCCGCCTGGGTGCGCTGCTGGAGAGCCTGCTGCGCCGCCTCCCGGACCGCCGGCTTCGACTCGTTCTGCGCCAGGTCGGTCAGCAGGCTGATCGCCTCCTTGCTGCCGAAGGCTCCCAGGGCCCGTGCGGCCGCGGCGCGCAGCTCCGCCGGCTCGCTCCTCCCCAGGAACCCTTTCTTCTTGAGGACCTCCGAGAGCACCGGCACGGCCTCCGCCGCCCCCAGCTTCCCGAGGCCCAGGAACGCCTCCTGCCTCACCTCCGGCGCCACGTCCTCGAAGGGAGGGGACTTGCGGGCCAGATCCAGCAGCACGCTCGCCGAGCGCTTCCCCTTGAGTGTGGCCAGGGCGTTGACCGCGGTGATCTGCACCCCCCGGTCCTCGTCCGCCAGCGAGGCGATGATCAGGTCCTCGCACTCCGGCGTCCCCAGCCGCATGAACGTGCGCACCACCTCGCGGCGCACGCGCGGGTCGCCGTGGGAGGCCACTCTCTTGAGATGCGTGACCACGTTGGGGTCGCCGATGTCGCCCAGTATCCCCACGACGTTGCGGACCAGGAACCAGCGCGGGTCGTCAAGCCGGGCGAGGAAAGGACTGGAGGAGCCCTTCCCCATCTCCTTGAGGAGCAGCACCAGCCGCGCGCGGTGCGAGCGGTTCTCCTCCTCCGCCAGGCGCTCGATGAGGTGGTTGGCGGTCCGGCCTCCCCCGCGCTTGAGGATCTCCGCCGCTTCCAGGCTGGCCTGGTCGCTCCCCTCGAGCAGCATCTGGGAGAGCTTCTGGAAGATCTTGTCGCTGCCCGCCCGGGAGAGGGCCTCGGAGAGCTTCTCTCCCCTTTCCCTCGTCGCGGCGATGGGAGAGTCGGCCAGCGCCTCGGTCTTGCGCATCAGGTCGAGAGCGGACCGCAGCTCTCCCGAGCGCAGCTTGAGGTCGGCCAGGAAGGCCAGCGCCCCCGCCAGGCGCGAGACGACCTCGGCATCGGGCTCCTCTTGCAGGCGCGAGAAGAACAGCTCGGTGAGCCGGCCCAGGACGAACTGCCCCTTGGAGGCCTTCTCCAGCATCTGCAGGAGATGGCGCGCGTTGTCGGCCACGGCGCGCCGGATCCCGGGATCGGCCGACGACAGGCCCGAGAAGTACTTCTGGATGAGGGTGGTCGCCTCGCGTGTCTGATCGGAGGCCAGCAGCTTGAGCAGGACTTCCTTGATGCGGCCGAAGTCGGCCCGCCAGAGGTAGTCGCCGCGGGAGAGGAGCTGCACGCGGCGGGGCAGGGTGAGATCCGGCCAGGTGACCTGGTCCACCAGGTCCCTGGCGTCCTGCGAGTCCACGCCGAGCTGCCGGAGCCGCTGCTCCACCACCACCAGCACGGACTGCCTGTCGCCGCGGCGCGCCAGGATCCGGTGGAGCATCTCCAGCAGGACGGTGTGGTCGCCGCCGTGCCGGCCGTAGTGGGCGGCCGCCAGGTCCGCCACCGCGTCGTTCATCATCATCTCCACCGCGGACACGAGGTTCTTGCGGATGGAGCGCGGGCCGGCCTTGTCCAGGAACAGCGGAGGGTGCAGGTCGGGCTCGGCCTTCACCATGGCCCGGCCGAGGTCACGCAGGATCTCCTCCCGGTCACGCTGGTGCTCTTCGATGGCCCGCTCGGCGAGCCGCTCCAGCATGTCGGCCACAGCGTCGGCCAGCGCCTCGGTCCCCGCCACCCCCGCCGGCCCCCGGCCGCGCGCCGCCTGCCCGATGGCCTGCGCGATGGCGGCCGGATCCTGTCCCAGGAACGAGCTGGCGCTGGCCGCGTCCTCCTCCGGCGGAGGAGGGGCGCCCCTTTCCGGCCCACGGCCGAGCTGCACCACCAGGTCCAGCAGCCTCGATTCCTCGTGCGACACCGTCTCGCCGGAGCGGCGGCCGCGGTCGGTGTTGGCCTTCACCGCGGAGACCCCCTCGTCCATCAGGATCTGGCCGAATCCGCCCTTCTCGGCGACCCGGTCGGGCTTGGCCATGAGCCCGCGGATCAGACCCAGGTGCTCCTCGGGGGTGAGGGTGGGATGGATCTGAAGGCTGTCGATGCCGCGCGAGGCGAGGTCCTCGGCGAGCTGCTGGGCCAGCCCCCGGTCGCGGTCCAGGATGACCTGCTCCATGAACAGCCGGGAGCCGTCGCGCGTGACCAGCACCTCCCGGCGGCTCTCCAGGATCCGCCGCAGCGACTCGTAGGCTCGATCGACGTACTCGCGGCCCCTGGGGTGATCGGCGGAGTAGAGGGAGACGTTCTTGAGGGCGAGGCAGAAGTCCTTCAGCCAGTCGTTTCCCAGCGTGCGGATCGGCGCGGGATCCAAGCGGATTTCTCCAGGGTGCAGGGCTTCGCGACAGGGGTCAAATCTTATGCGGCACCCCCCGGGCTGTCAAATCCCGGAAGGTCCGAGCGACGGGCGCACGATGGAGGCAAGTCACTGGAAACAAACATCTTGGAGTCTTGGCGGCCCGGGCCGGCCGGGCGCCCCCGGGCCTCAGCCGCCGGCCCGCCGGTACGTCCCGCTCTTCCCCCCGGTCTTGCGAATCAGCCGGATGGAGCCGATGACCGCCGTCCGGTCCGCCGACTTGATCATGTCGTACACGGCCAGCGCGGCCACGGCCACGGCGGTGAGGGCCTCCATCTCCACGCCGGTGGCCGCGCGGGTGCGGGCGCGGGCTTCGATGCGCACGGCGCGGGCGGGCCGATCGATCTCCAGGTCCACGGCCACGCCGTCGAGCGGCAGGGGATGGCAGAGCGGGATCAGCTCCGAGGTCCTCTTGGCCGCCTGGATGCCGGCCACCTGGGCCACGGTCAGGACGTCCCCCTTGATCAGGCTGTTGCGCGCCACCCGATCGATCGCCTCGGCGCTCATGGTGACCGCGCCGCGGGCCACCGCCTCGCGGCGCGTGGGGGTCTTGTCCCCCACGTCCACCATCCGGGCGCGTCCTTTCGTGTCGGTGTGGGTGAGCCTGGCCATGCGCGTCCTCTTCAATCGCCGGGGCGCGGCCAGTATAATCGGGGAGCATGCATCCCGTCCTGGAGATCCTCTCTTGCCTCGTGGCGCTGGCAGGCACGCTGATGGCACCGCGGGCCGCTGAGCCGGCCGATCTGATCCTGGCCGGCGGCGTCGTGCACACCGTGGACGCCTCGCTCCCCCGGGCCGAGGCGGTCGCGGTGCGCGGGGGCCTGATCGTCTACGTGGGAGCCACCTCCGGCGCCATGGCCTTGCGCGGGCCGGACACCCGGGTGGTGGAGCTGAAGGGGCGCGCCGTGGTCCCCGGGCTCACCGACGCCCACGGGCACTTGGCCGGCCTCGGCAGGTCTCTGTCCATCCTGGACCTGTCGGCGGCCTCCTCGGCCGCCGCCATCGCCTCGCTGGTGAGGCAGCGCGCCGCGGGGCTGGCCGAGGGTGAGTGGATCGAGGGCAGGGGCTGGGATCAGAACGACTGGGAGGACAAGAGCTTCCCCGCCGCCGCCGTGCTCGACGCGGCGGCGCCGCGCCATCCTGTGGCGCTGCGGCGCGTGGACGGCCACGCCACCTGGGTCAACCGGCGGGCCATGGAGCTGGCCGGCGTCACGCGCTCCACGCCCGACCCGGAGGGGGGACGCATCGTGCGCGACGCGTCCGGCGAGCCGACCGGGGTCTTCGTGGACACCGCCGAGGAGATGATCGACAGGCTCATCCCCGAGCCGGACCGGGCGGCCCGCCGTTCGAGACTGGAGCAGGCCATCCGGCGCTGCCTGGAGTCCGGGCTGACCGAGGTGCACGACGCGGGAGTGTCCCTGGAGGACCTGGAGCTCTACGAGGAGCTGCTGGTGAAGGGGGACCTGCCGTTCCGTGTCTACGCCATGCTCGACGCCGACGCCGTCTCGGAGGCGACGCGGCCGTTGATCCCGCCTCGCGGCGGCAGGCTGACCGCCCGTGCCGTGAAGATGTACGCCGACGGCGCGCTCGGCTCCCGCGGCGCGGCGCTGCTGGCCCCGTACGCCGACGAGCCGGGCGGGTCGGGGCTGCTGCGCGAGGGGCGGCAGGAGCTGCAGGCGAGGGTGGAGCGGGCGGCGCGGCTGGGGCTCCAGGTCAACGTGCACGCCATCGGAGATCGCGCCAACCGGCTGGTGCTCGACGCCTTCGCCTCGGTGCTCCCCGAAGGGGGCGCCGGGCGCCGCTTCCGGGTGGAGCACGCCCAGGTGCTGGCCCTCGAGGACATCCCCCGGTTCGCCCGGATGGGGGTGATCGCCTCGATGCAGCCGACCCATGCCACCTCGGACATGCCCTGGGCCGAGGCCCGGCTGGGGCCGGAGCGGGTTCAGGGGGCCTACGCATGGCGCCGGCTCCTGGACGCGGGAGCCCGCCTGGCGTGCGGCTCGGACTTCCCAGTGGAGTCGGAACGGCCGATGCTGGGCTTCTACGCCGCGGTCACCCGCCGGGACCTCTCCGGCCGTCCGGAGGGTGGGTGGCTGGCCCGCGAGCGGCTGACCCGGGAGGAGGCGCTGCGCTGCTTCACGCTCGACGCCGCCCACGCCGCCTTCGAGGAGGAGAGCCGGGGCTCGATCACGCCGGGGAAGCTGGCCGATCTGACCGTCCTGTCGCGCGACATCCTCTCCATCCCCGAGCGCGACATCCCGGCGGTGCAGGCCGACATGACCATCGTCGGCGGGCGGATCGCGCACGAGAGGCGATGAAGCTCCCCGAGTCCGCTCGCACGCCTCTGTGGATCCGGCTCGTCTCGCTGCTGGGGGCGCTGGTGGCCGGGATCCTGCTGACCCGGCTCATCCTCACCTTCGGCTGGTACGCCTCCGGCCTGGCGGCTCACAAGGAGGAGGAGCGGCGGCGGCGGGAGCAGCCGATCGAGCTGCGCTTCGCCGACCCCAACGCAGGCCGCGGCGCCGACCCGAACGGGGACCAGGCGCCGGACGCTGGGACGCAGCCCGCTCCGCCCCCGCCCGGCTAGAAGACCCCCGCGGGGATCTCCTTGTTGACCTGCCAGTTCGAGAACTCGTAGATGGAGGTCGGCTCCAGAGGCTTGCCGTCGGGCCCCTGGAGCTCCAGGGTCAGCTTGGAGGGAAGCCAGAAGCTCTCCACCTGCGCGTACTCGAAGTTCAGGACCTGCTTGTACTGCGGGAAGCTGATGGTGTAGTTGTCGAGGCCCCACTTCCCTCCCAGGTCCTCGTAGGTCATGTCGAAGCCGATCTTGGCCTGCCCCAGGTCCAGGGTCATGGTCTTGACCTGCATCGTGGCGCCGTCCACCTCGGCGGTCAGGCCTTTGATCTGGGCGCCGGCGTCCTTCGGGGCGCCGGTCACGGTGATCTTGCCGGCCGCGTCGTCGGCGGTCACCGCCGTCTGCTCGAAGGTCCAGTAGATGGGAGAGGCCACCACGAACTCCGTGGCCCGCTGGAAGACGGTGTTGGCGCGGTTGGAGAGATCGGTCAGGTTCTCGGGGATGCCGCTGATGACGAACTTCATCTGCGGAGCGGCCTCGGCGGACGGGCGCGACCAGTAGAACTTGACGGCGATCGGCTTGCCGGCGGCATCGGGGAAGGCGGCCACGAGCTGCTCCATGATGTTGCACTTGGCGTCCGCCTGGGCGCTGGTCAGCCCCTCGGCGGCCGGGTAGCGGTTCCTGTCGGCGAGGTCCTTGTACAGCTTGGTGGTGGGGACCTGCTCTGCGAATGTGAGTCCGGCGGCGGCCAGGAAAGCCAGGGCCGCCGGCGTGCAGCGTGTCTTCATCCATATCCTCCGCGGGATGAGTCGTTTCAGGCGTCGGGCAGACGCGCGATGTCCGGCAGGAAGGGGTTGCCCCTCTTCTCGTCCCGGATGGTGGTGGCCGGGCCGTGCCCGGGATGGACCAGCGTTTCCTCGTCCAGCGAGAAGAGCCGGTCCCTGATCGATGCGAGCATCGCGGGGTAGGAGCCGCCCCAGAGGTCGGTGCGTCCCACCCCTCTCAGGAAGAGGGTGTCCCCCGAGAAGACGAGCGGCGGCCTGCCCTGCAGCAGGAAGCAGAGGCTCCCCGGCGTGTGCCCGGGGGTCTCGATGACCTCCAGCTCGTGGCGGCCGAAGCGGACGCGATCGCCCCCTTTGAGCGACCGGTCCACGGCGCCGAGCGGCTCCGCTCTCATCCCGATGAAGGAGGCCTGCATCGGCACCGACTCCCACAGGAACCTGTCCGCGTCGTGCAGGCCGATCGTCCCGCCGCGCTCCCTCCGGAGCCGATCGGCCCCCAGGATGTGGTCAATGTGCGCGTGGGTGTGGACGATCTCGCGGACCTTGAGATGGTGCTGATCGAGGACCTCCTCGATCGCCTCCGGCTCGTCCCCCGGGTCGATGACCACGGCCTCCCGCGTCTGCTCGTCTCCCAGGACCACGCAGTTGCACTGGAGCGGACCGACGGGGAACGACTCCATGATCATCGGGCGGTGTCTCCTGGGGGGCCGGGCGAACGGCGGATTATAGCCCACCACGCGGCGCGCGGCGCGCGGCCGGGGCCGCCCGCTTGACTTGGCCGGAAAGGCGTGCCTATTCTACGCCGGTCTCAGAAGGACACCTGCCGCAGGCCCGTGCTCCAGCGATTGACCAGCCACGGACCTGATCCCCAGGATCTCGATCGCGGCGCCGAACCAGGCTGTCGGACCCGATCAACAGGCTCAAGGAGGTTCCCCCAGATGCGAACGCATTGGATGTCACCGCTCGCAGCGGCGGCCATCGCCACGCTGGTCGCGTGCGGCGGCGGTGGAGAGCAGCAGACGGAGTCGCGGCGGTCCAGGGCCGGGTCGGGCGAAGGCGGCGCGGCCGCCCCCGCCGGCGGCGGCGGCAACTACATGGTCGCCGCCGTGGGCGACGCCGGCACCGTGTCCGGCTCGGTCAAGTTCCAGGGCACGCCCCCGCCGGCCGAGACCGTCGAAGTCAGCAAGGACAACGCCGTGTGCGGCGAATCCAAGGTCCTGGAGACGGTCCAGGTCGACCCCAGCGGAGGTCTCTCCAGCGTCGTGGTGTGGATCGACGGGATCTCCAAAGGGAAGGACTGGGGCCCGCTGGGCGCCGGCACGGTGGACCAGAAGGAGTGCCACTACTCCCCGTACGTCCAGATCGTGAAGGCCGGCGAGTCGCTGGACATCGTCAACAGCGACCCGGTCCTCCACAACGTGCACGCCTACGCCAACGACACCGAGACCCTCTTCAACCTGGCGCAGCCCACCAAGGGGATGCGCACCCCGCGCAAGATGGACAAGACCGGTCCGGTCCACCTGAAGTGCGACGTCCATAGCTGGATGAGCGCCTGGGTGTTCGTGGCCGGGCACCCGTACTACACCGTGACCGGCGCCGACGGGAGCTTCTCGCTCCCCGACGTCCCGGCCGGCACTTACAAGCTCAAGGCCTGGCACGCCAAGTTCGGCGAGAAGACGGCCGACGTGACCGTCTCCGCCGGCGGCGCGGCCACCGCCGAGTTCTCGATGCCCTGAAGCGCGGCTCCCGCCGGGAAGGGCGCGCTGCGCGCGCACTTCCCGGCATGCTTCTTGACTGGCTCTCCACGCCAAGGCTAGACTTCTGCGCTTTTCGGATGCCGCGTCCGGCTGTCGGGCGCGCGGTCCCCACGGTCGCCCCACTATCTCGTCGGAGAGGAACGGGTCCTCGTGCTGAAGTGGCTCCCGGAGAACGTCTCGACCTACGGTGGCCGGGTCGACGACATCTTCTACCTGATCTTCTACATCACGGCCATCTCCTGCGTGCTGGTGCTGCTCGGGCTCGTGTACTTCATCTTCAAGTACCGCGCGCGTCAGGGCGGCCGCGCCGTCTCGCTGCACGGCAACACGACGCTGGAGATCCTCTGGACGATCGTGCCGGCGGCCGTCTTCGTGATGCTCGGGTTCATGAGCCGCGCCGTCTGGAGCGACATCCGGTACACGCTCCCCGAGACCGACCTGCGGGTGAAGGTCACCGGCAGCCAGTTCAACTGGCTGATGACCTACCCGGGCCTCGACGGACAGCTCGGGACCCAGGACGACGTCACGCAGGAGAACCTCCTGCACGCCCCGGTGAACCGCCCCGTGCGGGTGGTGCTCGCCTCGAAGGACGTCATCCACAGCTTCTTCCTGCCCCATTTCAGGCTCAAGCAGGACGCCGTCCCCGGACGCGAGATCGAGGTGTGGTTCGAAGCCACCAGGACCGGCCGCTACGAGATCCCGTGCGCCGAGCTGTGCGGGTTCGGCCATTCGAACATGAAGGGCTATCTCAAGGTGGACTCCGCCGAGGAGTTCGAGACCTGGGCCCGGGAAAAGAAGGCGTTTCCCTAGGAGAGCGGAGGACATGACAGAGACGGCCGCCGCGCCCGTTGCACAGCACACGCACCACCCCGAGCTGGGGTTCTGGCGCACCTACATCTTTTCCACCGATCACAAGATGATCGGCAAGCAGTTCCTGTGGGTCAGCCTGTTCATGATGATCGTGGGCGGCCTCCTCGCCATGATGGTGCGGTACCAGCTCGCGTGGCCCAACGAGCCGATTCCCGGCCTCGGCCTGATCCCCGAGCCGCACGCGGTGGGAGGGGTGATGAGCCCCTCGCTCTACAACGCCTCCTTCACCATGCACGCCACCATCATGATCTTCTTCGTGGTGATGCCGATCCTGGTCGGAGCCTTCGGCAACTTCCTGATCCCGCTCATGATCGGCGCCAGGGACATGGCCTTCCCCGTGCTCAACATGCTCTCCTTCTGGGTGGCGCTGCTGGCGGGGATCATCATGATCGCCGGCTTCCTGGTGCCGGGGGGGCACGCCGCCGCCGGCTGGACCTCCTACGCCCCCCTCTCCTCGGTGGCCGCCTACACCGGAGTGGAATGGGGCCAGAACCTCTGGTGCATCAGCATCATCGTCCTGGGCATCTCGTCGCTCATGGGCTCCATCAACTACATCACCACGGTGATCAACATGCGCGCCCCGGGGATGACCTGGTTCCGGCTCCCGCTGGTGATCTGGGCGCTGTTCATCACCGCCGTCCTGCTCCTGCTGGCGCTCCCCGTGCTGACCTCGGCGTTGGGGATGCTGCTGCTGGACAGGATGGCCGGCACCAGCTTCTTCCTTCCGGAAGGGGGCGGGCAGCCCCTGCTGTGGCAGCACCTGTTCTGGTTCTTCGGTCATCCCGAGGTGTACATCATGATCCTGCCGGCCATGGGGATCGCCTCGGACATACTGTCCACCTTCGCGCGCAAGCCGATCTTCGGGTACCACGCCATGGCCTACTCGATGATCGGCATCGCCTTCCTGGGATGGATCGTGTGGGGCCACCACATGTTCCAGAGCGGGATGAGCCCCGTCCTGGGCACCAGCTTCATGATCTCCACGATGGTGATAGGGGTGCCGTCCGCCATCAAGGTCTTCAACTGGCTCGGAACGCTCTACGGCGGCCAGATCCACTTCACCACGCCGATGCTCAACGCCCTGGCCTTCGTCGCCATGTTCCTCATCGGCGGGCTGAGCGGCATCTACATGGCCTCGACACCGGTGGACATCTTCATCCACGACACCTACTTCATCGTGGCGCACATCCACTACGTCCTCTTCGGAGGGAGCATCTTCGGGATCTTCGCCGGGATCTACTACTGGTTCCCGAAGATGTTCGGCAAGATGATGAGCGAGCCGCTGGGCAAGCTGCACTTCTGGCTCACGTTCGTCTTCTACAACCTGACTTTCTTCCCGATGCACATCCTGGGCGTGGGCGGCCACATGCGCCGCATCGCCAACCCGATGTACTACGAGTTCCTCCAGCCGCTGCAGTGGTGGAACGTCTTCATCACCGTGAGCGCCTTCGGGCTGGGGCTCTCGCAGATCCCGTTCGCCGTCAACTTCATCAAGAGCGTGGCGGCCGGCAGGAAGGCCCAGCAGAATCCCTGGAACGCCAACACGCTGGAGTGGACCGCCGCGCCCACGCCGCCGCCGCACGGCAACTTCCCCGGTGAGCTGCCCACGGTCTACCGCGGGCCCTACGAGTACAGCGTCCCCGGCCGGAAGGAGGACTGGCTTCCGCAGAACCTGGCCCTCGATCCCCAGCCCGCGACCCCCCGCGGCTGAAGCGGGAGGAAGAGGGTGCACCGCTTCGCGCTGCTCACCAGCTTCGCGACCCTCTTTCTGATCTTCGCCGGGGGGCTGGTCACGACGACCGGCTCGGGACTGGCCGTGCCGGACTGGCCCCTGTCCTACGGCTCGCTCTTCCCCCCCATGGTGGGAGGGGTCTTCTACGAGCACGGGCACCGCATGGTGGCCGCGGCGGTCGGCCTCCTGATGGTGGCCCTGGCGGTCTGGATCTTCCTGCGGGAGCCCCGGCGGTGGGTCGGCCGCCTCGCCGCCGCGGCCCTGGCGGCGGTGGTGGTCCAGGGGGCCCTGGGGGGCCTGACCGTCCTGCTGCTCCTGCCGCCGGCCGTCTCCATCACCCACGCCTGCCTGGCCCAGACCTTCTTCTGCCTCACGGTGGCCCTGGCCGTGGTGACCGGCCCTTCGTGGAGGAAGGCCCGCTCGCGGCCCCCTGCCGGAGCGGCCCTCGCCCCCGCCGCGATCGTTCTGGCCGCGGCCGTCTACCTCCAGCTCGTCGTGGGGGCGGTGATGCGGCACATGGGGGCGGGGCTGGCCATCCCCGACTTCCCTTTGTCGTTCGGGACCATCCTGCCGCCGCTCGACTCGGCTCCGGTCGCCGTCGCGTTCGCCCACCGCTTCTGGGGCCTGGTGGTGGCGCTGCTGGCGCTGCGGATGACCGCTCGGGTGATCGTGGTCCACCGAAACGACCGGGCGCTTCTCGTCCCCGCCGCCCTGCTCGGCGCGCTGGCCGTGGCCCAGGTCTCGCTGGGCGCGCTGGCCGTCTGGACCTCCCGCGCCATGGTCCCCACCACCTTGCACGTCGCCTGCGGCGCGGCGATCCTCGGGCTGAGCGTGGTCCTGGCGCTGCAGACCGCGCGGCTGGCCCGCCTGGGGGCCGGCGGCGCGGGAGGGGTGCGCGCCGTGCGGGCGGGCGCGCTGCCGCGGCAAGGGAG
>DATEEA010000174.1:0-21337 GCA_035281445.1 Candidatus Polarisedimenticolia bacterium | reverse complement strand
AGGCCGTCCGCCTTCAGCCCGGGCACGGCGACGAAGAGCGTCCCGGGGCCGGCCTGCCTCGAGTCGTGCGTCACCGCCGCCACCTCGAGGTCCACCGGACCGCGAGCCAGGTGGTGCGGCAGTCCGGCGAGCAGGTCCTGGATCACCATCGTCAGCGCATCGGACGGCGGACGGGGGTCACGCGGGAGTCCGCCGCCCGGCCTTCCTCCTCGTCCTGGCCCTCGTCCGGCATCATCAGCACGTACCGTCCCGGCCGCAGGGCCACCTCGGCGCCGGCCGGCACGATGGCCCCCGGCGGAGGCTCCTGCTCCACCACGACGCCGTCGGCGGACGGGGAGCCGTCGTCCCCCTCGGCCACACGGGCCCTCAGCCCCGCGCGGCCCAGGTAGGTGACCGCCTTGCGCAGCGAGTACCCCAGCAGGTCGGGCAGCCGCACCTCGCCGCCGGCGATGACGGCCCGCGGAGAGGGGAGCGGGCGACGGGCCGGGACGACCAGCTCCGGCCGGGGGCGCTCCCGCTCCTGCCGGCGTGCGCGTCTCTCCCGGGCAGCCTGCTTCTCCCGCTCCTTTCGCTCCCTCTCGCGCTCGGCGGCGCGCTCCTTCTCGTCCAGAGGGATGGGCCGCGTCCAGCGGCGCGCGTGGGCGTGCGCCAGCAGCGTCGCGTCGTCCCCCTCCTCCCACAGGCGCCCCTCTTCGGGCGGCACCCCCAGGTAGCGCAGGGCGGGCAGGGCGATCCTCCGGAACACGGGGGCGGCGATGTCTCCCCCGTGGTAGAGCGCGCCGCGGGGCTCGTCCAGCACGACCAGGATGGCGAGCCTGGGCCGCCGGGACGGGGTGAAGCCGGCGAAGGAGGCCACGAAGCGGTTGCCGCGGTAGGTCCCGTCGGGACCGATCTTCTGGGCGGTGCCGGTCTTGCCGGCGACGCTGTAGCCCGGCATCCGCGCCGCCTTGGCCGTGCCGCGCTCCACCACCGCCTCCATCATGGGCAGGAGCTGGTCCACGGTGCGCCGCTCCAGCACGCGCCGCGCCGGGCGAGCCGGGGCCTCCGCCACCACGCGGCCATGGGCATCGAGCTCCTTGAGCACCAGCCGTGGAGGCCGCAGCTCGCCGCCGTTGCCGACGGCTGCCACCGCGCTGATCAGCTGCAGCGGCGTGACGCTCAGCTCCTGGCCGAAGGACATGGTGGCCTGCGAGATCCCCGACCATTCCTCGGGCTTGCGCAGCAGGCCGCGGGCCTCGCCCGGAAGCTCGATGCCCGTCCTGACGCCGAAGCCGAAGCGGCGGATGGCCTCGTCGAAGTCCCGGCCGTTCAGGCGCAGGCCGATCTTGATGGCGCCGACGTTGCTCGACTCCTGCAGCACCTCGGTCGCCGACAGCGATCCGAACGGCTTGTGATCGTGCAGGGTCACGCCGCTGACGCGGATGGCTCCGTTCTGGCAGTCGAACCAGTCTCCAGGACGCAGCAGCCCCTTCTCCAGGGCGGCGGCCAGCGTGACGATCTTGAAGGTGGAGCCGGGTTCGTAGGCGTCGGTCACCGCGCGGTTGCGCCGGTGCTCCTCGTCGGCGTCCCCCGGACGGTTGGGGTTGTAGGAGGGGAAGCTGGCCATGGCCAGGACGTCCCCGGTGGCCGGATCCAGCACCACGACGCTGCCGTGCGCGGAGCCGGTGCCCGCCACGGCCGCCTCCAGCTCGCGCTCGGCGATGTGCTGGATCGTCTCGTCCAGCGCGAGCACGACGCCGTGTCCGGGGACCGGCTCGCGCCGCATGTCCTTGAGGAACTTCTGCCCGCGGGCGTCTCCCACCGCGAGCATCTGCCCGTCCCGCCCTCGGATGGTCTTGTCCAGCGCCAGCTCCAGCCCTTCCATACCCTGGTTGTCGAGACCGGCGAACCCGAGCACGTGCGCGGCCAGCGCCCCGTTGGGATAGAAGCGCTTGTGCTCGCGCTCCAGCCTGATCCCCTCCAGCTTCATCGCCCGGACGGCCGCTCCCACTCCCGGGTCGACCTTCCGGCGAACCCAGACGAACATCCTTCCCTGAGCCTTTCCCGCGGCCAGCTTGGCGGTCAGCGACGAGGCTTCGCCGGTGGGGGCGCTGCCTGAGGGGCCGAGCACGGCGGCCAGGGCGGCGGCGGTGCGGGCGGGGTCCCTGATCTGGGCGGGGTTGGCCGAGATCGAATCCACCTCGACGCTCACGGCAAGCTCGCGGCCGGCCCTATCGTAGAGCACGCCCCGCCTGGCATCCAGGCGGATGACCCGCTCCTGCTGGTTGCCCGCGGCGGCGCGCATCTCGCCGGCCCGGAACACCTGCAGGTCGATCAGCCGGGCCCCGAGGCACGCGGCCCAGGCGGTCAACCCGAGGGCGAGGGCGCGCAGGCGCCGCCGCAGCGCGGCGCGCTCAGTGGCGGTCATGCCCGGGCGCCTCCGGTGTGTGGCCAGGACCGGGCTTGAGGGTCGTACCGCTGGCGATGGAGGCGGACGGAGGCGTCGGGACCGGGGCGAGCCGGCCGCGGTCCACCAGCACCACGGTCCCGCCCGGCGGCTCCTTGAGCCCGAGCTGCGCGGCGGCGACCCGCTCCACCCGGGTCAGGTCTTCCAGCGAGACCTTCTCCAGCCGGAGCCGCCGGTTGGTCTCGGCCAGCCTCTCGCGGCGGACCTTCAGCTCCTCGATCCGGTAGCCGCTGCGGAACCACTCCACGTTCTGCCACACGTACACGAGCAGCGGCATCAGCATCACCGCCGACAGGCCCACCGCGAGGAGCAGCTCGCGGGACCGTCCGCGGTCCAGCTCGAAGACCATCCGGCTGTTGAGGCCAGGGAGCCTGACGGGGCCCTTCATGGGGACCTCAGATCTTCTGGGCGGCGCGGAGCCTGGCGCTCCGGGCGCGCGGGTTGGACGCCACTTCGCGGGGGGAAGGGCGGACGGCCTTGCGCGACAGCAGCGTGACGCGATCGGGATGGCCACAGGCGCACCGGGGGAGGCTCCGGGGGCAGGAGCATTGGTGGGAGAGAGTGCGGAGGGTCGTCTTGACGAGGCGGTCTTCCAAAGAGTGGAAGGTCAGAAGGACGAGCCTCCCCCGTGCCTGTAGCGCCTCGACGGAGTCGAGGACGAACGTCTCAACACCTTTCAGTTCCTGGTTCACGGCGATGCGAAGGGCCTGGAAGACGCGGGTGGCCGGATGGATGCGGGCGCCGCGGCGGGGGTTGACCCGCTCGACCAGCGACGCCAGCGCGCCGGTGGTGGCGACCGGGCGGACGCCCCGCTCCCGCACGATGGCCCGCGCGATGCGGCGGGCATGCCGCTCCTCGCCGTACTCGAAGAAGATCCTGGCCAGCTCCTGCTCGCTCTCCTCGGCCACGATGCGCGCGGCGGTGGCGCCGCCCGATCGGTCCATCCTCATGTCCAGCGGCTCGTCGCGCTGGAAGGAGAAGCCCCGGCCGGGCGCGGCGAGCTGCCAGGAGGAGATGCCGAAGTCGGCCACCAGGCCGGCCAGGGCGCCGCTGCGCGGAAGCCCCTGCTCCTCCAGGACCAGCGGAAGGCGGCGGTGGTCGGAGTGCACCAGCGTCACCCGCTCCCCGAACCTCTCCAGGCGGCGGCGGGCCATGTCCAGGGACTCGGCGTCGCGATCGATCCCCAGCAGACGCGTGCCCGGGGAGCTCTCCAGGATGGCCTCGGCGTGCCCCCCCATCCCCACGGTGGCGTCCACGAAGAGGCCGCCACCGGCCGGCTGAAGGAAATCCACGACCTCCGCCGGCATGACCGGCGCGTGCGCCGAGGAGAACGAGCCGGGGGAGTCCGGATCTTCGGGTTGCCTCGCGGGTCCCGCGTCCCGATCCCCGTCTCCCCCGGCCATGGCGTGCAGGGAGGCGCGGCGCGTCCACGGCTGCCACGAACCGATGCCGATTCTCGCGTCCAGCACGGCGCCCGCTCCCCTCATGTCCTCAGATGCCCAAAGTGGCCAGATAGTCCTCGTCCTCCTCGCTGATCGGGTCGGCGAGGAGCGTGTGCTTGAACTTCTTCAGGTTCCAGACCTCGAGGTGGTTCTGCTGGCCCAGGATGACCACGTCCTCCTCGATCTCGGCGTCCTCCCTCAGGCGGGGATGGATGAGCACCCTCCCCTGCGGGTCCATGGTGGCCATCTGCCCGTAATAGCTGGTCACCCGCCGGAACTTCCTGACCGAGGGCTTGGACGGAGGCTGCGTGGAGAGCCTTCCCAGGACATCCTCCCAGGCGCGTGCGGGGTAGACCTGGGCGCAGTCCCCCCGCAGGCTGGTCACGTAGAAGGGGCCGTCCCCGAACCGCTCGGCGATCTGGCGGCGGAACTCCGACGGGACCTTCACCCTCCCCTTCTCGTCCACCTTGACCGTGAAGCTGCCGTCGAGCACTCCGGGCTGCCTCCCCCAAGGACCACTCCGGACCACTTGCGACCACGTGCGGCAGATAGTATGGGCATACCCCTCCCGTGTCAAGACAAAAGGCCAGGAAATCAAGGGATTAGGTTGTGAATCCCGGGAATCAAGATACGGGGTGGGAGCGGGCCGGAGCCCCAAGATGCAGGGGGCGGCTCAGGCCCCTGCCGCGGACGGCCTCTGATAGACTGCGCCGATGCCCCACGACCTGGACCACCTGCTGTCCGAGGCGGTGAGCCGCGGTGCCTCCGACCTCCTCATCGTGCCGGGCTCGGTGCCGGTGATCCGTGTGAACGGCTCGCTCGCCCCGCTGGCCGGCGAGCCGCCGGTGCAGGCCGAGGACGCCCACGATCTGCTCGCCCCCTTCCTCTCGCCGGCGGAGGCGCAGCGCTTCCGATCCGGAGAGTCGGTCGACTACTCCTTCGAGAGGGCGGGGCTGGGGCGGTTCCGCTGCAACCTGCACCGCAACCGCGCCGGATCCGCCGGCGCTCTGCGCCTGCTCCCCGAGACGGTCCCCGACTTCGCGCGGCTCAACCTGCCGCCGCAGGTGGCGCGCTTCGCCGAGATGCACAAAGGGTTCCTGCTGGTGGTGGGGCCGACCGGGGCGGGAAAGACGACCACATTGGCGTGCCTGATCGACATGATCAATTCCCGCAGGGCAGTGCACATTGTGACCATCGAAGATCCGGTGGAGTACAGGCACCGCCACCGCATGGCCCTGGTCGAGCAGATCGAGATCGGGACGGACGCCGGCAGCTTCGCCGACGCGCTGCGCCACGCGCTGCGCCAGGACCCCGACGTCATCCTGGTGGGAGAGATGCGGGACCTGGACACCATCGGCATCGCCCTCACCGCGGCGGAGACGGGGCACCTGGTGCTCTCCACCATGCACACCAACGACACCAGCCAGGCCATCGACCGTATCGTGGACGTCTTCCCTGCCCATCAGCAGAACCAGGTGCGCCAGCAGCTCTCGCTGTCGCTCAGCGGCGTGGTGGCCCAGCACCTGGTCCCCACAGCCGCGGGGGACGCGCGCGTGCCGGCGGTGGAGATCCTGGTGGCCACCGACGCCATCCGGAACCTGATCCGGACCAGCAAGACCCATCTCATCTACTCGGCGCTGTCCACGGGGAGGCCTCAGGGGATGCAGACCCTGGAGGAGTCGCTGGCGGCCCACGTGAAGGCCGGCCGGATCGCCCGCGACGAGGCGCTGCTGCGCTCCACGCACCCGGAGGAGCTGGGGGCCTTGCTGCGATGACTCCCATCGAGATCCTGCGAGCCTGGAAGACCATCGCCGTGGTGGGGCTGTCGGACAAGCCCCACCGTCCCAGCCACTCCGTGGCCCTCTTCCTCCAGCACCGCGGCTACAAGGTCGTCCCTGTGAACCCTTCCCTCAGGCAGGTCCTGGGGGAGACCTGCTACCCCGGCCTGCGCTCCATCCCCTTCCCCGTGGAGATCGTGGACATCTTCCGGCGCAGCGAGGCGGCCGGCGCGGTGGTGGACGAGGCCATCGCCGTCCAGGCCAGGGCGGTCTGGATGCAGCTCGGCGTCATCGACGAGGCCGCCGCCCGGCGGGCCAGGGACGCGGGGCTGGAGGTGGTCATGGACCGCTGCGTGGCCATCGAGCTGCGGAAAGCGGGGCCGGCCTGAGATATGATTCCGGCATGGCTTCCGGACCCGGACGACCCAGGACCCTCGACGTCCACTGCCCCTGCTGCGCCGCTCTGATCGTGGTGGACCCGGAGACCGGGGCCATACTCCGCCACGAGGTCCCCAGGAAGAGCGCCGGCGCCTCGTTCGAGGAGATGCTCAAGGAGGTCGGCCAGTCCCGCCAGAAGAGCGAGTCGAAGCTGCAGCGCGCGCTGGAGGAGCAGCGCAAGCGGGAGGAGATCCTGGAGAAGAAGTTCCGGGAGGCGGTCAAGAAGGCCGAGTCCACCGACGAGCCGCCCCCTCCCAAGCCGTTCGAGCTGGACTGACCCACCCTCGGGAGGCGCCGCGTCCTTGCACTGCGGCCGTGGAGAGTCACTCCCCCTTTTTCTGCTGGCTGGACCGTCCGGAGAGAAGCAGCAGCTTGTGGCTGCCGATCTCGATCTCATCGAGGTGGCGCAGACGCTGCGACACGCTGGGGGGGACGCGGCGGCCGTTGACCGTGGTGCCGTTGCGGCTCCCGGCGTCCACCAGGCTGCACACCGGACCGTCCACGACAACCTTGCAATGAACGCGGCTCACCTTCTCGTCGTCGATGGAGAAGTGACACTCCTCGCCGCGTCCGACGAGGGTCTCCTTGCGCGCCACGCGGTGGACCCGCGCGGGGTCGTCTCCGTCCATCACCACCAGGACATAGACGTAGGGGGCGCCGAAGGGGGGCTGGCGCCGCGACAGGTCCGCGGTCCTGGCCGCGGCGTCTCCGGTCATGGGGTTGGTCGGCATGACCGTAATGTCGAGGCTGCGGCAGCGGCCGTCAAGGCCGCGTAACGGCCCGCCCGCCGCGGCTCCCGTCGCGCTTCGCGTGACGCCGGCCGCCGTGTCCCGCCTGTCCGGCCATTCTCCTCTGTCCGGCCCCGGAGCGGCGGCGGCTCAGGAGGCGGGCCCGGCCTCGAGCCCCGCCAGCACCTCCGCGGGCGTGGCGGTTGCCGTCCCCAGCTTCCCCACCACCACTCCCGCGGCGGCGTTGGCCAGCGCGGCCGCGTCGCGCAGCGGCGCCCCCGCCGCCAGGCCGAGGGCGAGGGCGGCGATCACGGTGTCCCCCGCCCCGGTCACGTCGAACACCTCGCGGGCCGCGGCGGGGATGGCCAGCGGCTCCTCCCCCTCCTCGATGAGGAGCATCCCTTTCTCCCCGCGCGTCAGGAGCACCCCCTTGCAGCCGAGCGCCCGCCGGATGGTGGTGCCCGCCTCGATCAGATCCTGCTCCGTCCGCGGGCGAGACCCGGCCATGCGCGCGGCCTCGAGCTGGTTGGGGGTGATGGCGGTGATGGGACGGTACGAGCGCCAGTGGGCCGGCTTCGGATCCACCACCACCGGCAGTCCGCGGCGCGCCGCCTGGGGGAGGACCACCTCCAGCAGCCGGGGAGTCACGCAGCCTTTCTCGTAGTCGGAGACGATCAAGGCATCCGCCTCGGCCACCCGCTCCAGCGCCGCTGCCGACAGCCGATCGATCACCTCCGGGCCCGGCGCATCGTCCTGCTCTCGATCGAACCGCACCACCTGCTGATGGTGCGCCACGATGCGCGTCTTGATGGTGGTGACGCGCCCCGGGGCTTCCAGCACTCCGGAGTGGTCCACCCCGATGGCGCCCAGGGTCTGCCTGAGCCTTGCGGCCAGATCGTCGTTCCCCGCCAGACCCACGGGCAGGGCCCCTGCCCCCAGGGCGGCGAGGTTGCTGACCACGTTGCCGGCCCCGCCCAGGTGCGCGCTCTCGCGGGCCACCCTGACCACGGGGACGGGGGCCTCGGGAGAGATGCGCTCGACGGTCCCCCAGATGAACTGGTCGAGCATGAGATCGCCCAGCACGACGATCTTCCTGCTCGCGGCCCCGGCCAGGATCGAGCGCGCCGCCCGCGAGGAGAGGGACACCGGCCGCCCTCAGGCGGGCCCGGAGCCGGCCGGGTCGACGACCGCCTGGTCCACCAGCATGATGGGGATGTCGTCCTTGACCGGATAGACGCGCCGGCACTGGCGGCATTTCAGCCCGTCGCCGGAGGGGGTCGGATCGACGGGGACCTTGCAGACCGGGCAGGCCAGGATTTCCAGCAGCTTCGGATCGACCGCCATGGGACCTCCGGAATGGAGCGCGCGTCCCGGACCGCGCCCGAGGCCGCGCCGCGCGCGGATTCCGGCCGGCCGCGCGCCACTCTACCACCACCCTTCGGCTTTGCCAACCGGGCTCCGGTGACGCATAATGACGCCTCGCGCGCAGGGATGGGCGCGCCGCCCGGAGCTCCGGGCGCCCGATCGTCGAGTAGCCCAGCGTGGCCCGGCACCCGGCCCGAAGGAGGCGGCTTGAAGATCCTGCTGATTCGCCTGTCCGCGGTCGGCGACGTCGTGCGCACTCTCCCCGCGCTGACCTGCCTGCGGCGCTCCTTCCCCACGGCGCGGATCGACTGGCTGGTGGAGGAAGCCTCCACCGAGATCGTCCAGGATCAGGCCGACCTGGACCACATGCTGGTCTTCCCGCGGCGCAGACTGTCGCGCGTCGTGCTCCATCCCGCCGAGATCCCCGCCGCCCGCGAGGCGCTGGGGCGGCTCGCCGCGCAGCTGAAGGAGTCGAAGTACGACGTGGTGGTCGATTTCCAGGGAACGCTCAAGAGCGCCCTCCTGGCCCGCCTGACCGGCGCGCCGCGCCTGGTGGGGCTGGGCAGGGGGCACGCCCGCGAGATGTCCCACATCTTCTATACGGAGAAGGTGCTCCCCTCGCGCCGGAAGCCGGGCCGGGTGGAGCGCGCCCTGGCGCTCGCGGCGCACCTGGGTGCGGACGTCAGCCATCCAGCCTCGGGGATCCCGGAGAAGGAAGACGACGGCGCGTTCGCCGACCGGTTCCTGGCCTCGCTCCCCGGCGGGACCAGGGGGAGGGCGCCGGCGGTGCTCTTCCCAGGGACCAGCCGCACCCAGATGTACAAGCGCTATCCGACCGGCCACTTCGGCCGGCTGGCGGAGCTCCTGACCGAGCGCACCGGGTCCCCGGTGGTGGTGGCGTGGGGCCCCGGCGAGCTCGACCTGGCCGAAGAGGTGCTGGCCGGCTCGCGCGGCGGCGCGGCGGTGATGGCCCCCGCGATGACGCTGGGGCAGCTCACCGCGCTCATCCGCCGCTCCCAGGTCTTCGTGGCCGGCGACACGGGGCCGATGCACATCGCCTGGACGGTGGGCACCCCGGTGGTGGCCCTGTACGGGCCGACCGATCCCGAGGTCAACAGGCCCGGCGGAGCCTTCAGCACGGTCGCTTACGACAAGGTCTTCTGCAGCCCCTGCCGCAACCGCGGGTGCATCGCCCGGACCTGCCTGGAAGGGCTGTCGCCGGAGAAGGTGGCCGACGCGGCCGTGGACGTCATGAACAGAGCCGCGGCGGCCGGGTGGCGGCCGCGGCCCTTCGCCTCCGCGCGGGTCCAGGTGCCGGCCGATCCCCCCCCGCTCGTGCTGCGCGCCGACATCATGGGCCCCGGCGCACGCCCTCCGGAGGCGGGCCGCTGACCCCCTCTTCCGCATGACCCTCCACCCGGACACGGTCCGACGGATCCTCGTGCGGGCCAACAACTGGATCGGCGACGTGGTGATGATCTCGCCGGCGCTGAAGCTGCTGCGCGAGACCTACCCCGGCGCCCGCATCGAGGTGGTGGCGCGCCCGCACGTGGCCGGCTGCTTCGTGGAGCACCCGTGGGTGGACGAGGTGCTCGTCCATGAGCCGCAGGGCCGCCACCGGGGGGTGCGGGGGTTCCTGCGGCTCGGCTCCGAGCTGCGCGGGCGCCGCTACGACCTTGCGGTGCTCTTCCAGAAGGCTTTCGGAGCCGCCCTGATGGCCTGGCTGTCGCGCGCCCCCCGCCGCGTCGGCTACGACACCGACGGCCGCTCGGCCTTCCTCACCGACGTGGTGCACGAGACCCCCGAGCTGCGCCGGATCCACCACGTGGAGTACTTCCTGCAGGTGGCCCGCGCCGCCGGCTGCTCGGTGGACAACCTCCCCCGGCGCGTCTACTTCCACGTCAGGGAGGAGAGCCGCGCCTTCGCCGCGGGCTTCCTGGAGGGGGCCGGGGCGGCGCGCTTCCCCTTCCTGGCCGCCTTCGCCACCGGAGCCATGAAAGGGCCGCGCGCCTGGCACGCGGAGCGCTTCGCCGAGCTGGCCGGCCGCCTCGCCTCCGAGCGGGGCGCCGGCATCCTGGTGCTGGGAGGCAAGGGGGACAGGGAGGGGTCACGCGAGGTGCTCGCGGCCGCCGGGGCCGCGGCCATCGACGCGGTGGGGACGACCACGGTTCCGCAGATGGCGGCGCTGCTGGAGCGCTGCCGCGTGTTCGTGGGAAACGACAGCGGTCCCATGCACGTCGCCGCGGCGCTCGACGTGCCGGTGCTGGCGCTGTTCGGGCCGGGGACCCCTTCCAAGACAGGCCCCTACATGCCTCCGGACCGCTTCATCGCCCTGAGCAGCGACTACCCGTGCTCTCCCTGCCGGCAGGACTTCTTCAAGGAGTGCTCGCCGGCCCCGTCCGGCAAGCCGATGTGCCTGGAGTCGATCGACACGGCGAGGGCCGCCGCCGCCCTCAACGCCCTGCTGGAGCGCTCGAGCGTCTGACGCCGGCGGACCGGGTCACCTTCCATCCGAGCCGGTGCAGAAAGAGCGACGCGCTGGAACGGCGCGCCTCGGCCAGCAGCCTGCGGACCTGCCCCTTTTCCCGGCCGGAGTAGGCCCTCAGGAAGAAGACCACGTCGCGCCCCCGCCGGCGGATCTCCTGAGGGGTCGCCGCAGGGAGCCACTTCTCGGCCGATCGGTACAGCCGCACCAGGTTCCTCACCCTGGGGCCGGGGCGCAGCGTGCCGCCCAGCTTCGAGTGGGCCAGATCGATCAGCCAGCCGGTGTGGTCCCCCTGCTCCGACTTCACCACCAGGATGTTCCCCAGGTTGAGGTCGCCATGCTCGAAGCCGCGATCGTGGGCCCGGTTGACGGCGTGGGCCGCCGCCCGCAAGACCGCGCGCCTCCCGCTCCCGGTCACCGTGGGGTCGGTCAGCCAGTCCATCAGGCTGCGGGCACCCCGCAGCTTGATCGACGCGCTGTAGGCCCTGCGGTGGGAGGCCAGCCGCCCCGCGCCGGCGGGAGCCGACAGGGCGAAGGCCATGAGGGCGACCGGGACCCCCTTCTTCCAGGCGGTCTCCGAGAGGATGACCTCCGACACCGCGTGGTAATCGTCCCTGTGTATGTCCCCGCGCAGCTTCGCGTAGAGGCCCCCCCTGCGCTGCTTCTTCAGGATGAGGACGTCGCCCCCCTCTCCGGGGAGCTCCAGGCGCGCGCCGCGCCCCTCCATGGCGCCTGCCGGCGCGTGGGCGCCGGCCAGGACCTTCTCGGGGTCGGCGGCGGCCAGGTCCACGGCCAGCTTGTGGTAGACCGGCCGGGTCACGATGAAGAAGCCGTTGGCCTCCGCTTCGATGAATCCGGTGGGGACTTCCAAGACACGACCTCCCGGCGGCGCGCTTCGCGGCGAGGCGCGAGTATAGCCCGGGGGGCGGGGGGCGTCACGCCGGAGGCGAGGGGCTGGGAGCCGGGGCCGGCTTCGGCCGGGGAAGGAAGATCCAGGAGACCAGGATGCCGAGGAGATAGAGACCCGTCATGGGGAAGCCCACCATCATCATGGAGAAGACGTCGGGCGGAGTGATGAGGGCGGCCAGCAGCCAGATGGCGAAGAACGAGTAGCCGAAGTAATGCCACAGGAAGGCCGGCGTCACGATGCCGACGCGGGTCAGGAAGAAGATGACCACCGGCAGCTCGAAGACGGCTCCGGTGGCCAGGACGAGCTGGAGGACGAACCCCAGCACCTCCCGGATGGTGATGACCGGCTGGAAGCCGGCCTCTGTCCCCAGATCGATGAAGTACCGGCAGGTGTACGGAACGATCACCCCATGGGCGAACCACGCCCCGATCAGGAAGAACAGGGTGGCCCCGGCCACGAAGGGGATGGCCAGGCGGCGCTCCCTGGCGTACAGCCCGGGGGCGACGAACAGCCAGAACTCCATCAGGGCGTAGGGGAGGCCCACCACGATGGCCGTGAAGAGGGACACTTTCATGTAGAGCATGAAGGGGTCGGAGACCCCGGTGTAGGCGAGGGCCACCCCGGGCGGCAGAGCCTCCTTCACAGGGGCGACCAGCAGGTCGTAGACCCAGCCCGACACCGGCCAGGCGGCGAGGAAGGCCGCCCCCAGCACGATGGCGCACCGCAGCAGTCGGACCCTCAGCTCGTCCAGATGCTGCAGGAACGACATCTGGTTGGGGTCACCCCTGCGGGACGGCATCCCCTTTCTCCGGCTCCTTCGGGGTGGGGGCGGGGGCTCCCGGGACGGCGGGGGAAAACCGGGCGGCCTCCCCGCCGGGAAGGGTCGGGATCGCCTCCTGGACGCTGCTGCGGATCGTCTCGCCGGCCTGCTTCAGCTCCTCCAGGTTGATCTCCCGCTCGATGGAGGTCCTCAGGTCGGTGGCCGTGCGCTTGAATTCGAACAGGGTCCGGCCCAACGTTCTGCCTATCTCGGGCAGGCGCCGCGGGCCGAAGACGAGCAGCCCTATGGCGGCCAGCGCCAGGAGCTCCAAACCGCCTATGGAACCGAACATCCAGCCATCCTTTCCGACCCGTTCCTCGACAGTCCCCGCACTGCGTAGTATATTCCCTGTGATTCCCGGCAGTGGAGGATCCCCTTGAAACGTCACCTTTTGTACGCGGTGGCGGCATTCAGCGTCGCCCTCGCCCTCCTCGCGGCCCGCCCGGGCCCGCGGATCACCGCGGCGACCAGCGACAAGCCTCAGGACAAATCCCTCGAGACGTTCACCCAGATCCTGGACATCGTGGAGCAGCGCTACGTCGACGAGGTGGACTCCCAGGAGCTGATCTACGGGGCCATCAGGGGGATGCTGGGGACTCTCGACCCGCACTCGTCGTTCCTCGATCCGAAGACCTACAAGGAGATGCGCGAGGAGCAGCAGGGGTCGTTCTCGGGCCTGGGGATCGTCATCTCCCTCAAGGGAGAGGACAAGGAGCTGACGGTCATCAGCCCGATCGAGGGGACCCCTGCCTACCGGGCCGGCATCCGGGCCGGGGACTTCATCTCCGCCATCGAGGGGAAGGCCACCCAGGGGATCACCATCGACGAGGCCCTGGAGAAGCTGCGCGGCCCGAAGGGCTCCAAGATCACCATCACCGTCACGCGGGAGGGGTACGACCAGCCGCTGGAGTACGCGCTGGTGCGCGACGACATCCCCACGGTCAGCGTGCCGTACGCCTTCATGCTGCGCCCGGGCATCGGCTACATCCGCATCAAGAACTTCACCCAGACCACCGACGCCGAGCTGGAAGAGAAGCTGCGCCTGCTGCAGGCCCAGGGGATGGAGAAGCTCATCCTCGACCTGAGGGGGAACCCCGGCGGGCTGCTGGAGCAGGCGGTGAGGGTGTCCGACCGGTTCCTCAAGCAGAACGCCATGATCGTCTACACCAAGGGGCGCCTGCAGAGGGAGTCCGACCGCCAGTACCACGCGGTCAGCGGGACCCGCAAGCTCAACATGCCGCTGGTGGTCCTGGTGAACAAGGGGAGCGCCAGCGCCTCGGAGATCGTGGCGGGGGCGGTGCAGGACCACGACCGCGGGCTGGTGGTGGGCGAGACGACCTGGGGCAAGGGGCTGGTGCAGACCGTCTACCCGCTGCCGGGAGCGGCCGCCGTGGCCCTGACCACCGCCAAGTACTACACGCCCAGCGGGCGCCTCATCCAGCGCGACTACGATTCCTTCGAGGAATACGTCTCCGGCGAGAACATCCCGCCCGAGGACAAGCGCGAGACCAAGTTCACCGACGCCGGACGCAAGGTCCAGGGCGGCGGCGGCATCAGCCCGGACGTGGAGGTGGTCTTCCCGGAGCCGACCAAGTTCGTGGACATGCTGGAGCGCCGCACCGCGTTCTTCGACTACGCCGTGGCCTACACCACCAACCACCCGGACAAGCCGGCCAAGGAGTCGTTCAAGATCTCGCCCGAGATCGTGGCGGACTTCAAGAAGTTCCTGAGCCGCAAGAAGATCGAGTTCACCGAGCAGGACATCAAGGACAACCTCGACTACATCAAGATCGGCATCAAGGCGGAGATCTTCGCGTACCACTTCGGGCTGGAGGAGCGGCAGAAGGTCCTCTCCGAGCGCGACGTGCAGATCCAGAAGGCGCTGGAGCTGATCCCCTCGGCGAGCCCGCAGCAGGTCGCCGGCCGGGCGGGCGACCGGACCGACAAGGACTAGCCCTCCCGGATCCCTCGATACGGCGCAAGAAGCACGACCATCCAGCTCCGGCCGGCAGCCGTCACTGCGTCACTGCTCCTCGCCCGGGTCCTTCCTCAGGCTCTTCGTCTCTCCCCGGCGCCGCTTCTCTCGAAGGCGCCTCGTCCCCGACGCCGCCGTGGGGCGGGTGCTGACGCGGGGCCTGGGCCGGCGCGCTCTCGCCGCCAGCTTCGCGGCCAGCCGCTCGAGGGCGACGGCCCGGTTGCGGTGCTGGGAGCGCCGCTCCGTGGCCATCACCACGATCCCCGTGGGGCGGTGCCGCAGCCTCACCGCCGACTCCCTCCTGTTCCTGTGCTGGCCCCCCGGCCCCGGGGCGCGGAAGGTGGTGACGTCGCACTCGGCCAGCAGGCGGGCGGCCTGAGCCTCGGTCACGGCCTCTCTCCCGCATGGTAGCCTTCACGCCCCGCGGGGCATCCAAGTCCGGCGGGCTCTCCATCCAGGCGAGGTGGCGTGGTGCAGGTCGCGGAGCTGTGGCGGTATCCGGTCAAGTCCATGGCCGGGGAGCCCCTTCGGGAGGCCTTGCTGACTCCCGAGGGGATCGAAGGGGATCGGCTGCTGCACGTGGTCAAGGGAGGCCGGGTCATCACGTCCCGCGCGCACCCGCGCCTGCTGGGGCACAAGGCGGCCCTCGGGCCGGGAGGCGAGCCGCTGGTGGATGGCATGCCCTGGGACTCGCCCCCCGTGGCCGCGGCGGTCGAGCGGGCGGCGGGCTCGGGCGCCCGGCTGGTGCGCGCCACCATCCGGCGGTTCGACGTCCTGCCGCTGCTGGTGGCCACCGACGGCGCCATCCTCGCGCTGGCGGAGGACGGCCGCAGGCTCAGGCCGAACGTCGTGGTGGGCGGCGTCGAGGGGCTCCAGGAGCGCGAGTGGGAAGGCCGCCGGCTGCGGGCCGGCGGGGCGGTCATCGCCTTGCGGGACCTCAGGCAGCGCTGCGTGATGATCACCTTCCACCCCGACACCCTCGAACAGGACCCCGGGGTGCTCGAACGGATCGTTGGTGACTTCGGCGGCAGCATGGCCCTGAACGCCGAGGTCTTGACGCAAGCCCTTGTGCGGGTGGGAGATCCGGTCAGCCTGCTGGCGGATTGATCCGGAAAAGCCTGGATTTCGCGCCCGATCTGGCCCATAATTCCGCCCATCATGACACCTCTCACCCCGGTCCGCCTCGCCGCCCTGCTGCTCATCACCATGGGCCGCGCCGAGTCCCACGATCCTCCTGCGTTCTCCTGAGCCCTTCGTCTCGTCCGCCTGCACACTCGATCCGTTCCCTACAGGTTTTCACGGATGCACAGGAGAGATCCCGATGATTTCGCCCGACAAGGCCATGGACACGCTCAGGAAGCACATGCTCGTGGACGGCTTCGACGTCCTGATCGACTTCGACAAGAGCCGCGGCAACACCATCGTGGACGCCCGAGACGGCCGCTCCTACCTGGACATGTTCTCCATGGTGGCCAGCCAGCCTCTGGGCCTCAACCATCCGGCCCTGACCGACGAGACGTTCGTGCGGCGCCTGGGCCGGGCCGCCATCCACAACACCACCAACTCCGACATCTACAACACCGATGTCGCCGAGTTCGTGCACACCTTCATGACGCTGGCCGCTCCCTCCTCCATGAAGCATCTCTTCCTGGTGGCGGGGGGGACGCTGGGCGTGGAGAACGCCCTGAAGATCGCCTTCGATTGGAAGGTGCGCAAGAACTTCAGGAAAGGGTACAAAGAGGAGAAGGGCCATCAGGTGCTCCACTTCAAGGAGTGCTTCCACGGCCGCTCCGGCTACACGCTGTCTCTCACCAACACCGACCCCTCCAAGACGAAGTACTACCCGAAGTTCGACTGGCCCCGCATCGTCAACCCCAAGATCGCCTTCCCGCTCGAGGGGCAGAGCCTGCGTGACGTGGAGAGGACGGAGGCCGAGGCCCTGGCCCAGATCAAGCAAGCGCTGCACGAGCGCCGAGACGACATCGCCGCCCTCATCATCGAGCCGATCCAGGGCGAAGGGGGGGACAACCACTTCCGCGCCGAGTTCTTCAGGGCGCTGAGGCAGGTGTGCGACGAGTCGGAGGTCTTCTTCATCGTGGACGAGGTGCAGACCGGCATCGCCCTCACCGGGCGGATGTGGGCCTACCAGCACTTCGGCATCGAGCCGGACGCCATCGCCTTCGGCAAGAAGACGCAGGTGTGCGGCTGCCTGGTCTCCTCCCGGGTGGACGAGGTGGAGAACAACGCCTTCGTGGAGTCGTCCCGCATCAACTCCACCTGGGGCGGCAACACCGTGGACATGGTGCGTTCCAGCCAGTACCTCAAGGTCATCGCCCAGGAGAAGCTGGTCGAGCGGGCGGCGGCGGTGGGCGCCGCCTCTCTGGAGCGTGTGCGGTCGCTCCAGACCGAGGTCCCAGGGGTGTTCACCAACGCCCGCGGGCGCGGGATGATGATGGCCGTCGATCTCGGCGATCCCTCCGCCCGGCCCGCGCTGCTGCGCAAGGCCACCGAGATGGGGCTGCTGATCCTCCCCACGGGGTCGCGCGGCATCCGGTTCCGTCCCAGCCTGATCACCACCCAGGCGGAGATCGAGAAGGCGGTGGAGATCCTGGCCCGCTCCGCACGCGAGGTCGGCGCCGGCAAGGCCTCCGTCGCCGTCTGACACCAGGCAAGAGCCTTCACCGCGGCGGCGCGTCCCTCGCCCGGGCGCGCCGCCGCGGACGTTTGCTTCAACGCTCCCGCAGGACGCGCTTGAGGATCTTGCCGCTGGGGCCGCGGGGGAGCGCTTCGAGGAACTCCACCTGGCGCGGGAGCTTGTAGGCGGCCAGCCTCTGCGCGCAATGGGCCGCGGCCTCCGCCGCCGTGAGCCGCGCGCCTTCCCTCAGGACGATGAAGGCCTTCACCTCTTCCCCCTTCCCGGGATCGGGGACGCCGACCACCGCCGCCTCGGCGACCGCGGGGTGCGCGTACAGGACCTCCTCCACCTCGCGCGGGTAGACGTTGTAGCCGTTGCGAAGGATGAGATCTTTCTTCCTGTCCACGATGAAGTAGTAGCCGTCGGCGTCGCGACGGGCGATGTCGCCGGTGAGGAGCCAGCCGTCCCGCATCGCCTCCGCGGTGGCCTCGGGGCGGCGGTGGTAGCCCTTCATGACGTTGGGGCCGCGGACGGCGATCTCGCCGGGCTGTCCGGGCTGCTCCACGTCCCGGCCTCGTGCGTCCACCAGCTTGAGCTCCACGCCGTCGAGGGGGACCCCGATCGAGCCCGGGCGCTTGGGCCGGTCCAGACGGTTGAGCGAGGCCACGGGGGAGGTCTCGGACAGGCCGTAGCTCTCGCGAAGGTCCACCTCGAACAGCTCGTCCACCGCGCGCAGCACCTCCAGGGGCAGGGGGGCGCCTCCGGAGATCCAGGTCCGCCGAACTCCGGTCCGCAGGGGGGGCGCGCCGCCGGCCGCGGCGCGGACCCGGCCCTCGCGCAGAAGACCGAGGTACATGGCTGGAACCCCCGCGAAGTAGGTGACCCCGTGCCGCTCCATGGCATCGAGGGCGCCGGCGGGATCGAAGCGCGCGTCCAGCACGACGGTCCCCCCGGCCATCAGCACCGCGTTGTGCACGGCGGTCTGTCCGAAGCTGTGGAACAGCGGCAGCGAGCAGAGGCCGACCGTCTCCGGTCCCAGCCCGAGCATCCTTCCGACCACCCGGGCGTTCGACATCAGGTTGGCATGCGTGAGCTCGGCCCCCTTGGGCCGGCCGGTCGTCCCCGAGGTGTACAGGATGACCGCCGTGTCTCCCGGGGCACGCCCCACCGCCTGCGCCGCCGGGGAGGCTTCCCCCATCAGCTCCTGGAGAGGGATCGCGCCCCCGCTCACCGTCCGGCGGCCCCCGGCGGCGACCAGCATGGCCCGTCCCCCAGCCTGCTCGATCCCCGCCGCCGCCTGCTCCAGCCGCTCCCCCCAGGCCACCAGCACGGAGGCCTTCGAGTCCTCCAGGTGGTAGGCGACCTCGGGCGCGGTGAGCTGCACGCTCATCGGCACCACGGGCGCGCCCAGCCGATGCGAGGCGAAGTAGGCCAGGGTGAACTCCGCGACGTTGGGGAGCATCAGGGCGATGGGGACTCCCGCCCCCGCCCCTGCCCGGGCCAGCCCGTCCGCCAGGGAGCGGATCGCCTCGTCCAGCTCGCGGTAGGAGTACGACCTCCCGTGGGCGGCCAGCGCGGCGCCCCCGGGCCGATCGGCAGCCTGACCGGAGACGATCGAGCCGAGATCCTGCCTCATGGCCCGCCAGTATAGGCGGCGCCCGTCTGGCACGCGCCCCCCGAGGGGAAGTAAAGTGACCGCTTCGCGGAGGAGCCGGTGGCGGATATCGGATTCCATGGAGGGGCCGGGACGGTGACGGGATCGCGGCATCTGGTCCGCGTGGGAGACGATCGGGTCCTCGTCGACTGCGGGATGTACCAGGGGCTCAAGGCGCTGCGCCTGAAGAACTGGGAGCCCTTCCCCTTCGACGCCGGGTCGCTGCCGTTCGTCGTCCTCACCCACGCGCACATCGATCACATCGGGATGCTTCCGCGGCTGGTGAAGGACGGTTTCCGCGGAGCCGTGGTGTGCACTCCCGCCACCGAGGAGCTGGCCGAGCTGATGCTGCTCGACGCCGCGCACCTTCAGGAGGAGGACGCCGCCTTCCTGAACCGGAAGCGGTTGTCCAAGCACCAGCCCGCGCTGCCCCTGTTCGACACCGAGGACGCCAAGGCCGCGCTGAAGCTGTTCACCGCGCGGCCGTACGGCGCATGGACGGAGCTGACCGACAGGATCCGGTTCAGGTTCCTCAACGCCGGACACCTGCTCGGGTCGGCCATGGTGCAGATGCAGGTGGCGGCGAACGGCAGGGGGAAGGACGTGTCCATCCTCTTCACCGGCGACCTGGGCCGGTACGGCACGCCGCTGACGCCCGATCCGGATCCCCCTCCGGGAGTGGACTTCATGCTGCTCGAGTCCACGTACGGCAACCGCACCCACTGCCCGGTCGACCTGCACGAACAGGTGGCGCAGGCCGTGCGCCGCACGCTGGGACGGCTGGGCGTGGTGGTGATCCCCGCCTTCGCCGTGGGCCGCTCCCAGCAGCTCATCCACGTGCTGAACACCCTGATGGACGACGGCAGGCTCCCGCAGATCCCGATCCACCTCGACAGCCCGATGGCCGTGGACGCCACGGCCATTTACCGCAGGCACCCCGGCGAGCACGAGGCCGGCGGCTCGCTGTCCGCCCGGCGGGTGGCGTTCCACCGCAGCCGCGAGGAGTCCAAGGCGCTCAACGCCCTCCGCGGCCCGGCCATCCTGATCTCTTCGAGCGGCATGCTGTCGGGCGGCCGCATCCTGCACCACCTCAAGCGGCTCCTCCCCGACGAGCGCAACGCGGTCCTCCTGGTGGGGTACCAGGCGGCGGGGACCAGAGGGCGCGCCCTCCTGGAGAAGGCCCCGGCCATCCGCATCCACGGCGAGGACGTCCCGGTGAGGGCCTCGGTGGAGGACCTGTGCGGGTTCTCCGGGCACGCCGACGTGAACGAAGCGATGACGTGGCTGGGCCGGATCCCCGGGCCTCCACGGACGATCTTCCTGACCCACGGAGAGCCCGAGGCCTCGACCGCCATGGCCGCGCGCATCAACGAGCGCGCCGGCTGGAAGGCGGTCGTCCCGCGGCTGGGCGACGTGGTCCCGCTCACGACATCCTGAGAGAGGAGAGCGCCTTGTACACGAAGAGCGACATCAAGAGGATGCAGCGGCTGAAGAACTCCACCGCCTATCTGCGGGCCTATGAAGACGTCACCTTCCTCAACAGGGAGGACCTCCGCCCGGTGCGGCTGCAGCTCGAGCTGCTCAAGCCGGAGCTGATGCTGCAGGAGCAGGGGATCGTCTCCACGGTGGTGGTCTTCGGCAGCACCCGCACCGTGGAGAAGGCGGACATCCTGCCCATCGTCAGGAGCCTGGAGAAGCGCGCGGCGCGCGAGGCGGCCAACAAGGCCGTCGCCGACAGCCTGGCCATCGCCCGCAGGCTCCTGGCCAAGACCAAGTACTACGACGAGGCGCGGGAGTTCGCCCGGCTGGTGACCTCGGCCTACCAGATGAACGGCCGGCGCGACTACGTCATCGTCACCGGAGGGGGTCCCGGGATCATGGAGGCCGCCAACCGCGGCGCCGACGACGTGGGGGGCAAGAGCGTGGGGCTGAACATCACCCTCCCCGAGGAGCAGTACCCCAACCCCTACATCACCCCCGAGCTCTGCTTCCAGTTCCACTACTTCGCGCTGCGCAAGATGCACTTCATGATGCGGGCCAAGGCCATGGTCTTCTTTCCCGGCGGCTACGGCACGATGGACGAGCTGTTCGAGGCGCTGACCCTGGTGCAGACGGGCAAGGTGAAGTCCCTTCCGGTGATCCTGTTCGGCAAGGAGTTCTGGACGCGCGCCGTGAACTTCGAGTTCCTGCGCGACGAGGGGGTGATCGGGCCCCAGGACGTGCGTCTGTTCCGCTACGCCGAGACGGCGGACGAGGCCTGGGACAAGATCCAGGCGTACTACCGCGAGAAGGGCCGGCCCTACGTCCCCTCCGATCGCCCCGTTGAGAAAGGCCCGATCAGGACGAAGCGTCCCCGGCGCGCTCGAGCGCGCTGACCGCCTCGTCCCACTCGCGGTCCAGGCGCGACAGGGACTCCTGCACCGCCTTGCGGCGCTCTCCCAGGCTCCGGGCGAGCCCCTCGGTGCGGTAGGTGGAAGGATCGGCGAGCTGGGCGTCGAGAGCATCGCGCAGCTGCTCGGCCTCCAGCACCTGCCTCTCCAGGGCGGCCACCCGCTCCCTGGCCGCGCGGAGCCTGCGGCTCTGCTCGTTGCGCGCCTCGGCTTCGGCCCGGCGGCGGTCCCGGCCGGCCGGCCCCGCCGTCTTCTCCTTCCCCCGCGGGGC
>DATEEA010000173.1:0-7906 GCA_035281445.1 Candidatus Polarisedimenticolia bacterium | reverse complement strand
GCCGTCCCCCCCTCACCGGAGGCCACGCAGGCCGCGCGTCCGGCAGAGGAGTTCGGGGAGATGGACTTCGAGCAGCTCATGCAGATCAAGGTCACCAGCGTCTCCCGGCGCTCGGAGCGGCTGTTCGGCGCCGCGGCGGCGGTGCACGTGATCACCGGAGACGAGATCCGCCGCTTGGGGGCCGCAGGCATCCCGGACGTCCTGCGGTACGTCCCCGGCGTGCAGGTGGCGCAGGTCGATTCGCAGACCTGGGCCATCACCGCGCGCGGCCTCAACCGGGTGAACCCCAACAAGCTGCTGGTCCTCATCGACGGCCGCACCGTCTATTCCACCCTCTTCGAGGGGGTCTTCTGGGATCGCACCGACGTCCTGCTGGAGGACATCGACCGCATCGAGGTCATCCGCGGGCCTGGCGGGACCCTGTGGGGGGCGAACGCCGTCAACGGTGTCATCAACATCGTCACGCGCCATGCCCGCTCGACCGTGGGCACCTACCTGGAGGCGGGAGGAGGGATCGAGCTGAAGGCTCTGGCGGCGGCCCGGCACGGCGCGGCGATCGGGGAGGCCGCCTGGATCCGCGGCTACGTCAAAGGGCACCGGCACGACGGCGCCGAGCTGTCCGACGGCCAGGAGCAGGACGAGGACTGGACCTTCGGCCAGGCGGGGATGCGCCTGGACTGGGAGCCCTCCGCCGCCAGCCACCTGACCCTGTCGGGGGACGCCTACCGCGGCCGGCTGGAGCGGCAGGCGACTCTGTTCTCCTTCACCCCGCCCCTGGCGACGGTCTCGCAGGAGGCCGTGGACTTGGAAGGGCAGAACCTGGTGCTGCGGTGGTCGCGGACCTCGGAGCGCTCGGGGTTCCAGGTTCAGACCTTCTTCGATCGCGCGCAGAGGACCCTCGATCCCGTGTTCGGCACCCTCGACGTGGACACCTGGGACGTCGAGGTGCAGCAGCGCCTCGACCCCGCCGGCCCCATGTCGTGGATCTTCGGGCTGGACCACCGGCTGCTGTGGGACGACCTGGACGAGCGCTTCGCGGTCACCTGGACCGAGCTGAGCCGCACCGTGCGCCGCACGGGAGGGTTCGTCCAGGCCGACGCCTCGCTGCTCGGGGACAGCCTGCAGCTCACCGCGGGGGTCAAGCTGGAGTGGAACAGCTACACGGGTCTGGAGACCCAGCCCACGCTGCGCGTCGCCTGGGCCCCCACCCCTCAGCGCACGCTGTGGGGCGCCGTCTCCCGCGCGGTGCGCACCCCCTCGCGCCAGGAGCGCGACGTGGAGCTGATCGCCGCCGTCTTCGACGCCCCTCCCGTCACCGCCCTGCGCCTGCAGGGAAGCCGCGGCATGAACGCGGAGAACCTGCTGGCATGGGAGGCCGGGTACCGGACCGAGCTGACGCCCACCGCGGCCCTCGACCTGGTGGTCTTCTACCACGACTACGAGGATCTGCAGAGTTTCCGCGAGCTGCCTCCTGAGTCCTCCGGGGGGGTGGTCGTCCTGCCGTTCACCTTCGACAACGAGCTGGAGGGGACCAGCTACGGCCTGGAGGCGGCGGCCCGGTGGCAGCCGGCCGCCCGGCTGCGCCTCGATCTCGCCTACACGTTGCTTCGCGACGACCTCGACGCGCTGCGCGAGAGCCCCAGCCCGTTTCTCGGCGAAGAGGTCCTGGAGCGGGACGAGGGGAACAGTCCGGTGCACCAGGCCAGCCTGAGGTCCTTCCTGGATCTGGGAGGCGCCTGGCGGCTCGACGGCGGGCTGCGCTACGTAGGCCGGCTGGAGACGCCCCAGGTCCCCTCCTACCTCACGGCGGACCTGCGCGTCGGCTGGCTGCCCCGGCCCGGCTTTGAGCTGAGCCTGGCCGGCCGCAACCTCCTGGACGCTCCCCACGCCGAGCTCGGCGGGCAGGGGGGCGGGGACGCCGTTCGTCCCGAGATCGAGCGCTCGGTCTTCCTGACCGGCCGGTGGAGCTTCTGACGCATGGGGCGACCGCGGCGCGCGCCGATCCTCCTGTGGCTGTTGGTGGGTGGATGGCCGGCGACGGCGCAGGACGATCCCGGCCCTCTGGAGTACCGCGTCAAGGCCGGCTACCTGCTCAACTTCGCCCGCTACGTCGAGTGGCCCGGCGGCCCGGGAGCGGCCGAGCCGCTGCGCATCTGCGTGCTGGGAGAGGATCCCTTCGGGCCGGTCCTTGACCGGGCCGTGGAAGGGCGCACGGTCAACGGGCGGATCGTCTCCGCCGAGAGGGTCCCCCGCGCCGAAGCGGCCTCCGGCTGCCAGGTCGTCTTCGTCGGCCTGTGGGACGACCGCGAGGAACGGGCGGCGCTGGCGGCGCTGGACGGCAGCCCCGTGCTGACGGTGGGGGAGTCCTCGGGCTTCCTGGAGCGGGGAGGGTCGATCCAGTTCGTGACGGTGGAGGACACGGTCCGCTTCGAGGTGAACCTGGCGGCCGCGCACCGCGCGGGGCTCAAGATCAGCTCCAGGATGCTGTCCTACGCCAGGCAGGTCCGGACGGAAGCGGGGGAGCGGTCGCCGTGAGGCTCTTCCAGAACGCTCCTCTGCACCGGCGCATCGGCGGCGCCATCATCCTGGCGTCCGCTGCCGGGCTGCTCGTCTCGGTAGCCCTGGTGATCGTCTACGAGACGGCTACCATGAGGCCCCGGGCGGTGCAGGAGGCCCGCGCGGAGGCTTCGCTGGTGGCGCTGAACATGCACGGCGCCTTGAACTTCAACGACCCCGATGCGGCCCGCGAGAACCTGCGCGCCCTGGGCGAGACGCCGAGCGTGCAGGAGGCGTGCGTCTACCGGGCGTCCGGCGAGATCTTCGCCACCTACCGCAGGGACCCCTCCGGCGAGCCGTTCCCCCCGCCGCCCGACAGGCCGGGACACCTCTTCCAGGAAGGGGGCCTGCTCATCTTCCAGCCCATCTCCTACGGCGGCGAGCTGGCCGGGTACGTCTACCTCAAGCGCAGCATGGTGCCGCTCACCGCGCGCCTGATGGAGGACGCGGTCATCGTGGCCATCGTGCTGCTGGTCCTGCTGGTGGTGAGCCTGAGCCTTTCCCGGTCGCTGCGGCGCGGCGTGTCGGGGCCCATCCTGGATCTGGCGCGGACCGCCCGATCGATGGCCGACCGGGACGGCGCGCGCGGCGCGCCCGCGGCCGAAGGGGACGAGATCGAGAGCCTCCGCCTGGCCTTCGCCGACATGATCGCGGCCATCGATCAGCGAGAGCGCTCGCTGCGGGAGGCGAACAAGGAGCTGGAGTCCAGGGGGATCGAGCTGCAGCGCGAGCTCTCCGAGCGGCACCGTGCGGAGGAAGCCCTGCGCGAGAGCGAGGAGCGGCTGCGCCTGGCCATGGAGGCGGCCCGCATCGGGACCTGGGACTGGAACCTCTCCACCGGCGCGGTCACGCACTCGCCCCGCAACCTGATGCTGCTGGGGCTGGATCCCTCCCGGACCACCCTGACCTACGAGGAGTTCGAGGCGGTCACCCATCCCCAGGATCGCGACCGGGTGAGGCTCACGGTGCAGCAGGCCTTCGAGGAGCGCGAGACGTACGACCTGGAGTTTCGCGTGGTGCGGCCCGACGGCTCCATCCGCTGGATCGCGGGCAAGGGGAGCCCGTTCTACGACGATCAGGGGCGGCCGGTGCGCATGATCGGGGTGGGGATGGACGTCAGCGAGCGCAAGACGGCCGATGCCGAGATACGCCGGCTCAACGAGACGCTGGAGCAGCGCGTGGCCGAGCGCACGGCGGTGGCCGAGCAGCGCACACGGCAGCTGCGCGCCCTGGCCGTCGAGCTGACCCAGGCCGAGCAGCGCGAGCGCCGCAGGCTGGCGCAGCTGCTCCACGATCACCTGCAGCAGCTCCTGGTGGCGGCGCAGCTCCGGATGAGCCACCTGCGCGCGGTGAAGAGCGGAGCCGAGGTCCACCGGTTCGTGGACCAGGTGGACGATCTGCTGCGACAGTCCATCCAGGCGTCGCGCGACCTGACCGTGCACCTGAGCCCTCCGATCCTCTACGAGGGGGGGCTGGCCGCCGCGCTGGAGTGGCTGGCCCGCAAGATCCAGGAACAGCACGGCCTGTGGGTCAGGGTGTCGGCCGAGGTGCCCCGCAACGCCGTGGCGCAGGACACGCGCCTGTTCCTGTTCCACGCCGTCCGGGAGCTGCTGTTCAACGTCATCAAGCATGCCGGCACCGATCGGGCCGAAGTGCGGGCGACGATGGAAGGGGCCATGGTCCGTGTCTCGGTCCTGGACGAGGGATCGGGGATGGCCGAGGAGCAGGGAGCCCCCGCGCTGCCGTCCGACCGCTTCGGCCTGTTCAGCATCCGCGAGCGTGTGGAGCTCCTGGGCGGCCGGCTGGAGATCACGTCGGAGCGCGGGGTGGGGAGCAGGGTGACCCTGACCGTCCCTTCGGGGGTGGGCCCCGCGCAGGCGCCGCCGGAGACCGCCGAGGAGGTCCCGGAGCCGCGCGCCCCCGCGGCCGGATCGGTGCGGGGACGGCCGAAGCGGGGGGTGATCCGCATCCTGCTGGCGGACGACCACAAGATCGTGCGCGAAGGGCTGGCCGCGCTCCTGGCGCACCAGCCCGACATGAAGGCCATCGGGCAGGCCTCCAACGGCGAGGAGGCGGTGCGGCTGGCCAGGGAGCTCCAGCCCGACGTGATCGTGATGGACGCCAGCATGCCGGTCCTGGGAGGAGTCGAGGCGACGCGCAAGATCATGGCCGAGGCGCCTCACATCAAGGTGATCGGCCTCTCCATGTTCCAGAGCGAGGACATGTCGGCCGAGATGCGCTCGGCGGGAGCGGTGGCCTACCTGACCAAGGACCGTGCGTCGGAGGCTCTCGTGGACGTCATCCGCGACAGCTTCGCCGCGCCGGCGTCATAGCCTGCCGCGGCGGACGACCCCCAGCTCAAACCGTCCCTTGTAGGCCTTGATGTCCTGGGTGTTGCCGGCGATCCGCTCCTCGGAGTCGGGATAGAGGACGATCCGGTAGGTGTAGGTCCCTTCCTCCTCCAGGAGGATCTGTCTCTCGAATCCGGTGATCGGCGCGGCCGGGTCGCCCTGCCCTTCCTCCAGGCAGGGCGTCTCCTTGGTGGAGTCGAACCGCTGCCCACCGGGGGTGACATGGGTCCACTCCACCCTCAGGGCGCAATCCTCTGGAAGGACCCCCTCCACGTTGCGCAGCGTCCCGGTGAGCTTCACGGCGAGGGGGACGGATCCGTGGTGGGTGGACACCGACAGCCTGGCCTTGGCCTTGGGCGCGGCGTAGGGCGCCGGGATCCAGGCGCCCGCCAGAGCCGCGGGGAAGACAAGGAGGAGCGCTCGTCGCATGGTGGACTCCCGGGAGGGTCGGTGCCGGATCGGGCCGGAGCCATCCTAGCTCACAATGGTTTCTTTTCAACCCTGTATCGCTCTGGCCCCGGCGCCCCGTCTCGTGTAACGTGGGCCGCAGGAGGAGCCATGTCCATCTGGGATCACTTCACCAGGCTGGGAGGAGCGCCGGGCCCGCCGGCGGACGCATCCCCTTCCGACGCCGATTCGATCCGCCGGATCGCCAGGGAGCTGGATCAGCTCGATCCAAGACAGGCGCGGCACCTGGCGTCGTTCGCCTTCGTGCTCAGCCGGGTGGCGGCGGCCGACCTGAGCGTGAGCGACGAGGAGACCCGGGCCATGGAGCGCATCATCATGGAGCAGGCCGGGCTCCCCGAAGAGCAGGCGGTCCTGGTGGTGGAGATCGCGCGTCACCAGAACATGCTGTTCGGCGGGACGGAGAACTTCCTGGTCACCAGGGAGCTGAAGGCCTCCGCCAGCCCCGAGGAGAAGGAAGGGCTGCTGCGCTGCCTGTTCGCCGTGGGGGCGGCCGACGACGCCATCTCCGGCGCCGAGGAGGGGATCATCGCCCAGATCGCCTCCGAGCTGGGAGTCGATCGCCGCGACATGGTCCGGATCCGCAGCGAGTTCCGGGGCCACAGGGCGGTGTTCCGGCGTCCAGGAGCACCCTAGCAGGAGACCGGGCACTCTGGTCGGAGACGCCTGCCACTGACGGCGCCGGGATTGCGCCTTGCGCCACGGCGCGCCATCATGCCGGCCATGCCGGACGATCACGATGCCTCGCCCCCGCGGCCTCCCGTGCTGGCCCTGCGCGGCGCCGGCAAGGTGTACGAAGGGGCCGACGGATCGCCGCGCGAGGCTCTGCGCGGGGCGACCCTGGAGGTCGCGGCGGGTGACACGCTGGCCATCGTGGGGCGCAGCGGCAGCGGCAAGAGCACGCTGCTGCACCTGGCGGCGGGGATCGACGCGCCGACCTCGGGCACCGTGGAGATCCTGGGCCGCGATCTGGCCGCCCTGTCGGACCGGGAGCGCACGCTGGTGCGCCGCGACACCGTGGGGATGGTGTTCCAGTTCTTCCACCTCATTCCTCACCTCGACGTGCTGGGCAACGTGCTGGTCCCGGCCTGGATCGCGGGGGAGAGAGGGCCGGCGCCGGCCGCGCGCGCCCGCGAGCTGGTGCGGCAGGTCGGCCTTGCCGGCCGTGAGAGCGACGAGGTCACGCGCCTCAGCGGGGGGCAGATGCAGCGCGTGGCGATCGCCCGCGCGCTGCTGCGGCGCCCGCGGCTGCTGCTGGCCGACGAGCCGACGGGGAACCTGGACGACGAGACCAGCCGGACGGTGATGGACCTGCTGCTGTCGCTGGCGATCGGCGAGCGGAGCGCGCTGGTGTACGTCACGCACAGCCTGGAGCTGGCGGCGCTGGCCCGGCGCGTCTGCCGGCTGCACAGCGGCCTGCTGGAGCCCGGACCGGGGGCCGCCTGATCCGCTACGTCGCAGCCGGCCTCGCCGCCCGCGTCCGATCGGGACGGGCGCTGTACCTCCTGACCGTGGCCGGCGTGGCGCTGGGGGTGGCCTCGGTCTATTCCATCCAACTGCTCAACGCCGGCGCGCTGGGGGCGTTCGAAGCGAGCCTGCGCGCGGTGGCCGGGGAGTCGGACCTCACCGTGCTGCCCCGCGGGCCCCACCTGGACGACGCCCTCCTGCCGCGTGTGCTGGCGGTGGAAGGGGTGGGCGCGGCCTGGCCGGTGGTCCGGGTGGAGGTCGCGCTGGAGGGCGGCGACGGAGTCTTCCTCCAGGTGGTGGGGATGGACCTGTTCGCCCCGGCGCGGCTCCCCTGGCGGCGGCCTCCTTCGGGGATCGAGGCTCCGGTGGCCGTGCCGGGGTGGGCCGCGGTGACCCCGTCGCTGGCAGGGGAGAGGGGCTGGACGGTCGGAGACCGGTTCGAGGTCTCCAGCGGCACGCGGAGGGTGCGACTGACGGTGGGCGCCCTGGTGGATCTGGAGCGGATGGCGCCGCTGGCCAGCCGTCGCATCGTCTTGATGGACCTGTCGCAGGCGCAGGAGCTGGTCGGGCGGCCGGGCGCGCTGGACCAGGTGGAGGTGCGCGCGGCGTCCCGGGGGCGCGGCGCGGTGGAGGTGCTGCGGCGGCGACTCGCCGATCGCCTCGGACCTGGCGTCGAGATCGCCACTCCCGATCAGCGGCGCGACGAGGCGGCCGGGCTGCTGTCGGCCTTCCGGCTGAACCTGACCGCGCTGAGCTTCATCAGCCTCCTGGTGGGGGCGTTTCTGGTCTGCAGCAGCACGCAGGCCTCGCTGGCCCGGCGCAGGACGGAGCTCGGTCTGCTGCGGTCGATCGGCGCGACGCGGGGACAGCTCGTGGTCCTCATCCTGCTGGAGGTGGCGCTGGTGGCACTGCCGGGCGCGGCCCTCGGCGTGCCGCTGGGGCACGCCGCCGCGCTCGCCAACCTCGACGCGGTGAGCGGCACGCTGTCGAACCTCTACCTGCTGGAGGGGATCGAGACGCTGCGCGCGCCGGCGTGGCTGGCGGTCCTGGCGGCGGCGGTCGGCCTG
>DATEEA010000172.1:0-53368 GCA_035281445.1 Candidatus Polarisedimenticolia bacterium | reverse complement strand
GACGAAGGCCGTCCCCGCCGCGGCGGCCACGGCGTAGATGGTGAAGTTGGCCGTCTGATCGGCCACGATGGTCCCGTAGAAGCGGGCGCGCGGGCGTCCGGTCTCCTTCGACAGGTAGTAGGCGCGCAGGATCGGCCCGGCGATGCGCAGGGCCGGCGTGACCAGCGCGAGGAAGTTGCCCGCCATGAGGATCGGGGCGATGCCGCGCAGGCCGATCGGCGCCTCGCGCCGCACCAGGATCTCCCAGCGCAGCGCCTGCAGCAGGAAGCGCCCGACGGTGAGCGCCACGGCGGCCGCCAGCCAGCCGGGGTGCGCCCCCGCCAGCCGCGAGGCCAGCCGCGCCGGCCCCACGTCGGCGACGACGCGCCAGAGGAACCCCAGCGCCAGCGCGGTGACCGCAAGGGTCACCGCGATCTTGATCCAGGAAGAGCCGCGGCCCGGAGCGGCGGGTCGCGGATCGGAGGCGTGGTTCATCGGCGGCGGCGCTTCCCTTCCTGCGAGGGGCGAGTCGGGCTCGGCGAGGACGAGACGGTGTGGCGCCACCGGATTGCGGCGGCGCCGGCCGGCGGAGATCCGGCGCCGCCCGTTCGGTGCCGGGTCGCGGAAAGGCTACCCGGTCATCCTCTGCGCCGCCTCGATGGCGGCGCGGATGCCCTTCTCCGCCCGGATCTTCTTGATCACCGAGCGCTGAGCGGGCTTGAGCCCCCGCATGGTGCCCATGTACTTGCCTTGCAGCTTGAGTGCCTTCCTCTGTTCCCCGGTGAGACGCGGCCGCTTGCGCGGCTGCCTGCCCGCCTCGGCGTCCATGGGGGCGCCGGGCGGAGAGACCAGCGTGAGCAGAGGACTGATGCGGCCGAAGGAGCGGGCGATCCGGGTGAACGACGAGCGGATCGTCTGGAGCTCCCTGGCGAGGATGGTGGCGTGACGCGGCATTTGACATCCTCACGACAGTGATTGTTCAAGGCTATGTCCCAGATGGGACGCGCCACTATAGCACGGCTCAAGGCGGGTCAACAGCGCCGGAGGCGGCGCATCCACTTTCATGACAATTGACGGACTTCACAAACCGGACCGGGCCCGAGGGAGCGGCTGCGCCAACACGCGCACGGGGCCGGCGGGCTCAGCGGCGGAACGAAGCCAGGCTGACGGCCGCCGGACCGAGCCCGGGAACCGCTCCCCGGATCTCCACCAGGGCCCCGCTGTCCACGTCCACCCACATCTCCAGGTCCCCCTGCATCCCCAGCAGGCCGCGCACCGACCCGCCTTCCTCTCCCGACCCCTTGAGCAGGAGCCGCCGCTCGGTGAGGCGCAGCGTCACCGGAGCGCCGCTCCCCTCGTCCCGCACCGTCCTCTCCTGGACCCTTGCCGGGCCGGGCTCGACTCTCATCCTGACCAGCCGGCGCCGGTGCAGGACGTTGAACTCCCGCGGCACGGCGTCGGCCGGGCGCAGGTCCATACCCCGCAGCGCGTGGATCAGGGCGTAGGCGTCCCCCATCCATTCCGTGGCTGGAGGGGCCTGTCCGTCCGGCAGCAGCAGCTTGCGCTCCGCCGTCTCCACCTCCGGCCACGCGTCGGCCGGCGCGGCGGGGTTGCCCTCGGGCGGCTCCCAGGTCGTCTGGCGCACGGCGCCGTCGAGGTAGAGCAGCCTCCGCCTGCTCTGCGCCGGGCGGATCTGGAGCAGCTCGATCGGCCTGCCGGTGGACCGATCGATCCAGGAGGTCGTCTCCTCCTCCAGCCCGATCCCTCCCAGCAGCGTGGCCGCCGACCGGGTGGCCAGGATCGCCGCCTTGCGGCCGGTGCCCGGGTGGGTCCCCTCCCTGACCTCCAGGGTGGTGGAGCCGGAGTAGAGCAGCGCCGGCTCGGAGGCGAGGGTCAGCCGGGTCCACCCTTTCAGGTGCGCCTCCGGCGGGGCGGCGCCCGCCGCCAGCGCCGCGGCCAGGACGCAGGCCGCCGCTCCGGCGCCCCGCGCCGGCCGTCGTGCCTGGGTGCCGTGGACTCTGGTGGGCATGGGCGGCCTCCGCTGCGGGAGCTTACGCCATGGGGAAGCCGGTGCCAACCCGTCCCGGCGGCCTCACCCTTCCGGAGCCGCGACCTTCACCAGGATCTCGCCGAGCGGCTTGCGCCCGATGTCGGGGACTTCCGCGTCCGGCGCCGGGTATCCGACCGGGATGAGAAGATAGGGGCGCTCGTTGGAGGGGCGGCGCAGGATCCTCCCCAGGAAGCCCATGGGGCTGGGGGTGTGGGTGAGGGTGGCCAGCCCGGCCAGGTGCAGCGCGGTCAGCAGGACCCCGCAGGCGATCCCCACCGACTCGGAGACGTAGTAGTGGCGGCGCGCCTCGCCGGCGTCTCCTCCCGGGCGGACCACGGCGAACACGGCGATCAGGTGCGGGGCGACCTCCAGGAACTCCTTGCGCCAGCCGGTCCCCAGAGGCTCCAGACGGTCCTTCCACTCCTGAGGGAACCGGCTCTCGTAGTTCCGGCGCTCTTCCTCCTCCGCCGCCTCGCGGATCGCCCGCTTCACGGCGGGGTCGCTCACCACCACGAAGCGCCAGGGCTGGAGGTTGGCTCCCGAAGGAGCGGTGCCGGCCGCGCGCACCGCCCACTCCAGCGCCTCCGGCGCGACGGGCCGGGGATCGAAGTGCCGCACGCTGCGGCGCGGGGCCACGGCCTCGTAGAACGCCCTGGCCCTGCGGATCTGCTCGGCCGGGTCGAGCCGCTCGAACGGCAGACGGACGAGCCGGGGGCCGCTCACGAGGGTCCCCGTGCCGCCGGCCCGGCCGGCGGCCTCCTCGTCCGGCGGCGCCTGGGGGGCGCCAGATCCTGCGCGCCGATCCAGCCCCGCCGCGCGAACGCCAGCAGCATGGACAGCGCCAGCAGCGCCATCCCTCCCATCGCCACGGGGTAGCCCCAGCGCCAGCGCAGCTCGGGCATCCAGTCGAAGTTCATGCCGTACACCCCCGCGATGAAGGTCAGGGGGATGAAGATGGTGGCGATGATGGTGAGCACCTTCATCACCTCGTTCATCCGCTGGCTGAGGCTGGAGAGGTAGATCTCCATCAAGCCGGAGGCCAGCTCGCGGTAGGTCTCCACCATGTCCAGGATCTGCACGGCGTGGTCCTGGCAGTCGCGCAGGTAGAGCCGGGTGGCCGGGGTGACCAGCTCGTTCTCCTCCCGCATGAGCGAGGCCAGTGCGTCGCGCATCGGCCACACCGCGCGGCGCAGGGCCAGCAGGTCCCGGCGCACCCCGTGGATCCTGGCCAGGCTGGAGCGCGACGGGCGCTCGCTCACCTCGTCCTCCAGATCCTCCAGGGTCTCCCCCAGCGACTCCAGCACGGGGAAGTAGCCGTCCACGATGGCGTCGAGGATGGCGTAGGCCAGGTAGTCCGGCCCGGATCGGCGGATCTGCCCCTTGCCCCGGCGGAGCCGGTCGCGCACCGGCCCCAGGCAGTCCCCGTAGCGCTCCTGGAAGGTCAGGGCGAAGCGCGGCCCGACGAAGAGGCTGGTCTGATCGGTGAGCCCGCCGGACAGCTCGGGCATCCGGGCGATGAGGTACAGGTGGGAGTCGTAGTCCTCCATCTTGGGCCGCTGGCTCAGGCTCACCACGTCCTCGAGCGCCAGCGGATGGAGCGAGAAGATCTCCCCGAGCCCGTGCAGCAGCTCGAGGTCTCCCAGTCCCTGCACGTCGATCCACAGCACGCCCGGCCGGGCGGCGAGCTCCCGGCACTCCCCCGCCGACGCCGGGTCCGCCTCCTCGATGGTCTCCGCCGTGTAGAGGATGGCGTGCATCCGCGGAGCGAGCGCCTCGCCGGTGAGCACCGGCACGCCGGGAGACATCCCCGCCGGCTTGCGGCGGCGGGTCGTCCTGGCCACGCCCCGCCCCTCAGCCCGGGAAGGTGAAGTCGAGCGTCCGGGACTCGCCCTCGCCCAGCGTCACCGTCTCGGCCAGCATGCCGAGCGTCTCGTGCCACGCCTCCAAGCGGTACGTCCCGGCGGGGAGACCGTGCAGGGAGAAGGCCCCCTCCTCGCCGGTGACGGCGAAGAAGGGATGCGGGGAGACGCCGATCCAGGCGGCCATCCAGGGATGGACGTCGCACTTCGCCTTGACCATCACCTCGGGCGCCGCGAAGTAGCGGATCGACTGCTGCCCCTCGACCGGCATGCCGAAGTTGAAGGCCCTGTTCGCGGCGGAGACGGTGTGCACGTTGTGCAGCGTGGGATCGCTGTTCACCAGGCGCAGCGGCTGCCCGACCTGCACGCCGACGACGTGGGGGCGGTACACGCAGCCCCTCTGGTCCAGAGTGACCGGATCGGGAGGAGGGGCGAAGGTCCTCCCCTCCAGCCCCGCGGCCACGTGCACGTAGACGTTGCGCAGCGAGCCGTCGGGGGCGGCCAGCAGATCCTCGCGCAACGGCGTCCCCTCCTGCCTGCGGTGGCAGGCAGCGTCCGATTCGGTGCTGATCGGCTCGGGCGCGGCGGGCCTTCCGGCGTACCGGATCCGTCCGGCCACCGAGGCGCTCCCCACCGCCGTCCCGTGAGGGACGGCCCCCTCCGGGACGGGCGGCGGGGTCATGCTCGGGTCGCCGGCGCACGCGGCGGCCGCCAGGCAGGCCGCGATCGCCGCGAACGTCAGGCGGTTCATCGGGCGCTCAGTGCGTGGCGAAGGTGATCATCGGGTGGCTGGCGTTCCCCATGAAGAAGAGCATGGGGAGGGACAGCCAGGCGTTGGTGCGCGAAGCCAGGAACGCCCGCCGCCCCAGGGCGGCCGCCTCGGGCGGGATGGCCGTCCCCTTGGCCGCGTTCTCAGCCGTCCAGGCGATGATCCGCTTCTGGTGCCGCCAGATGATCCCCCAGACGTTGAGGAACATCAGCATGCCGATGCCTCCGCCGATGCCGATGGAGACCGACTTGGTGCTCCCCAGCCCCGCATGGTGCGCCACGAGGTACGACATGGCGATCACCAGCACCGCGATGATGGCCGCCAGCGCGTTGCCGTTGTTGAGCTTCTGCACCTCGATCAGGAAGTACATCACCGCCCACGCCGCCAGCACCATGACCAGCCAGATCCCGAGCGCCGCGTGGGTCCCCTCGGCCCCCACGATCCAGACGGCGAAGTAGATGATGCCGGTCAGGACGGTGAAGGCCGCTCCCCAGCGGAAGTACCAGAGGGCGGACGGCATCAGGTTGGGGATCACCTTCCCCTTGGTGGGCGCGTCCAAGGTTTTCATGAAGTTCACGTTCACCAGATTGAAGAAGTAGAGGATCCCGATCCAGGTGATCCCGGCCACGAAGTGCATCCATCTGAAGAGCAACTGCAGAATCGAGCTCGTGTCCATCCACTCCATCTGCGATTCTCCTCACATGAGAAAGCGCGCGAGGGCGCGGCGTCGCCCCGGCCGCGCCGAAGCCCACCTACACTATGGACCCCGCCGGCGCCTGTCAACCGGAGGCCTCAGCGCGCCAGCAGGTCGGCCAGCGCGCCGTCCAGGCGGGGGAAGAGATGGCTGTATCCCGCCTGGCGCAGGAGCCCGGGGACCACCTTCTGGCTGGAGAGGAGCAGCGCCTGCGCCATCTCCCCGAGGGCCAGCCGCAGCGCGAAGGCCGGAGCGGGGAGCACGGCCGGCCTCCCGAGCGCGCGTCCCAGGGCCCGCGTGAAGTCGGCGTTGCGGGCAGGCTCGGGCGAGACCACGTTCACCGGGCCGGAGAACCCCTCACGCTCCAGGGCCAGGCGGATGACCGCGACCACGTCGGCGATGTGGATCCACGACATCCACTGCCGTCCGCTCCCCAGCCGGCCGCCGGCCCCGAGCTTGAAGGGGGGGAGCATCCTGGCCAGGGCCCCACCGCGCGGCGACAGCACGATGCCGAAGCGCAGGCAGGCCACGCGGATGCCGGCGGCGCGCGCCTTCAGCGCCTCGGCTTCCCAGGAGGCCACCACGTCGGCCAGGAAGCCGCTCCCCCGGGAGGCGGACTCGTCGAGCGGCTCGTCCCCCCGGTCGCCGTAGTAGCCGATGGCCGAGGCGCACACCAGGGCCCGCGGCGGCCGGGCCAGGCCCGCCAGGGCGGAGGCCAGCAGGCGCGTCCCCTCCACCCGGCTGGCGCGGATCCTCTCCTTGCGCGCCGCGCTCCAGCGTCCCGCCGCGATCGACTCCCCCGCCAGGTGCACCACGGCGTCGAGCCGGTCCAGCCGGGCGGCGTCGATGGAGCCATCCGCCGGGTCCCAACGCACCCGCTCCCCGCCGGATGGGCCGGAGCGCACCAGGCGCAGCGTCTCGGCCTCTCCCCGCAGGCCCTCCATCAGGGCGGAGCCCACCAGGCCGCCGGCACCGGTCACCGCCACGCGCGGCAGAGGCAACGGTCAGCTCTTCTTGAAGAGGTTGTCGAAGGCGGCGCGGGCGTCGGAGGAGGGCGACGACGAGCCGCCCGAGCGGCGGCCGGTGGCGTCGAGCACGGTGTTGGCCTTGAAGTGCCCGCAGTCGTTGGCGGAGGTCTTGTCCAGCACCGCCGCGGCGATGGGGGCCCGGCACTCCCACCGCGCGCCGGTGTCGAAGTGCGCGCAATTGCGGCAGACGTGCAGCGCCGCCCCGCAGTGCGAGCAGACGGCGCGGGTGCCCAGCCCCTCGGCGTCTCCGGCGTCGGTGCTGCACTGATGGCAGCGAAGGACCAGGCGGGCCGAGCGCTCCATCATGTGCCGGAGCTGGCGCTCCTCCGGCGTCCTGGGGCGGGAAGGCTCTTTGCGCTTCCGGTCCTTCTGCTCAGACTCCCTGTAGCCCTTCTGCTTGTACTTCATCCACCCTCCCGGGCCTCCGTGCGCCCCCGCGGCGCCGGTAGTGTACCGCCAATGACCGCGCGTTCCCAGTTGCGGTAAGATGGAGCTCATGGACAGCGTGGGATCCAGACAGAGGGCCGGGCAGCTCCTCCACCAGGCCCTCAAGGAGCAGCGGGCGAAGCGCTACGACGCCGCGGCCGCCCTCTACCGCGACTCCATCGCCGCCTTCCCCACCGCCGAGGCGCACACCTTCCTGGGATGGACCTACAGCTTCATGGGGCGGCTGGACGAGGCGATCGAGCAGTGCCGGCGTGCCATCGAGGTGGATCCCGACTTCGGCAACCCCTACAACGACATCGGCTCGTACCTCATGAAGCAGGGGAAGCTGGACGAAGCGATCCACTGGCTGGAGCGGGCCAAGACGGCGCCTCGCTACGAGCCGCGGCACTTCCCCTACCTGAACCTGGCCCGACTCTACGCCCGGATGGGGCAGATGGACAAGGCCCGGCGCGAGTTCGCCCAGGCCCGCTTCCTCCAGCAGGAGCTCTTCGAGGGCGATCCCTCCCCGGACGCCGGGACGCAGGACGCGGTGAACTGAGGCCGTGGCCTCCCGCCGCCGCGTGCTGACCGGTCTGGAGGCGCTGGCGCGCGCGAGGCCGCGCTGGCTGCGCGCCCGCCGCGTCGGGCTGCTGATGCACCAGGCGTCGGTGACCCCCGCGCTGGAGTCGGCGCGCGACGTCCTGCACCGGCTCTGCGGCTCCCGCCTCACCGCGCTGTTCGGCCCCCAGCACGGCATCGCCGGCGAGAAGCAGGACAACATGATCGAGTCGCCGCACGCGGTGGACGCGCGGCTGGGCATCCCCGTCTTCAGCCTCTACTCCGAGACCCGCTCCCCCACCCCGGCGATGCTGGAGGCCATCGACACGCTGGTGGTCGATTTGCAGGACGTGGGGACCCGCGTCTACACCTTCGAATGGACCACCGCCCTGGCCCTCGAGGCCTGCGCCGCGGCGGGCAAGGCGGTGGTGGTGCTGGACCGCCCCAATCCGCTGGGGGGGCTGGCCATGGAGGGGAACCTCATCAGGCCGGGTTACCGGTCGTTCGTCGGCCTTCATCCGGTGCCGATGCGGCACGGGCTGACGCTGGCGGAGATCGCGCTCCTGGTCAACGCGCGGCTCGGAGAGCGCGGAGGGCCCGGGCCGTGCGACCTGACCGTGGTGCCGATGAAGGGGTGGCGGCGGAGGATGCGCTTCGACGACACCGGGCTTCCCTGGGTGCTCCCCTCGCCGAACATGCCGACTGTGGCGACCGCCGAGGTCTACCCCGGGCAGGTGCTCCTGGAGGGGACCAACCTTTCGGAGGGGCGCGGCACGACCCGGCCGTTCGAGGTCTGGGGGGCCCCCTGGCTCGACACCCCCGCGCTGAAGGAGCGCTTCCGGCGCCGGAGACTGCCCGGCTGCGTGCTGCGGGATCACGACTTCCAGCCCACGTTCCACAAGTGGCAGGGGGAGGTCTGCCGCGGCTTCCAGATCCACGTCACCGACCGCGGCCGGTACCTCCCCTACCTGACCACCCTGGCCCTGCTCCAGGACACCGCCGCCCTGCACCGCGGGGTCTTCGCGTGGAAGGAGCCACCCTACGAGTACGTCACCGACAAGCCCCCCATCGACGTGCTGACCGGCGATCCGGCGGTGCGCGAGGCGATCGACGGAGGGACCGACCTGCGCCGCCTGGCCGCCTCGTGGCGCCGCGAGATCCGGGCGTTCGGGAGGGAAGCGGCGCCCTTTTTGCTCTACCGGTAGGCTGCCGCCGGCAACACGGGCATCCGGCCGTTTCCTATAATGTGACCCCGTGGGACACCTCGACAGCTTCTCCAGCCGCGGCACCTTGATCGTCGCGGGACAGAGACACGACATCGTGCGGCTCGACGCGCTGGACAAGGCGCGCGTCGGGCATCCCGGCCGGCTCCCCTACTCGCTGCGGATCCTGCTGGAGAACCTGCTGCGGCGCGAGGACGGCTCGTCGGTCACCGCCGACGACGTGGCCGCGCTGGCGGGGTGGGACCCGGCCTCGCGCGCCAGCCGCGAGATCGCCTTCATGCCCGCCCGGGTCCTGCTCCAGGACTTCACCGGCGTCCCCGCGGTGGCCGACCTGGCGGCCATGCGCGACGCCCTCGCCAGGCTGGGCGGCGACCCGGCCCGCATCAACCCCGTGCAGCCGGCCGACCTCGTGATCGACCACTCCGTACAGGTGGACGCCTTCGGCACTCCCGACGCGCTGCGCATCAACGCCGGCAAGGAGTTCCTGCGCAACCAGGAGCGCTATGTCTTCCTGCGCTGGGGCCAGCAGGCGTTCCGCAACTTCAGGGTCGTCCCCCCCGACACCGGGATCGTGCACCAGGTCAACCTGGAGCGGCTGGCGCAGGTGGTCTTCCGGGGCGAGCCGCAGGGAGGCTCGCGGCCGGCCTACCCCGACACCCTGGTGGGGACCGACTCGCACACCACCATGATCAACGCCCTGGGGGTGCTGGGATGGGGCGTGGGAGGGATCGAGGCGGAGGCGGCGATGCTGGGCCAGCCGATCTCCATGCTCGTCCCGGAGGTGGTGGGCTTCCGGCTGACGGGGGCCATGCCGGCCGGCTCCACGGCCACCGATCTGGTCCTGACCGCCACGCAGGCGCTTCGGGCGCGCGGCGTGGTGGGGGCCTTCGTGGAGTTTTTCGGCGACGGGGTGGCCGCGCTCTCGCTCCCCGATCGGGCCACGCTGGCCAACATGGCACCGGAGTACGGCGCCACCATGGGCTTCTTCCCGGTGGACGACGAGACGCTGCGCTACCTCCGGCTCACCGGGAGGCCCCCGGAGCTGGTCGCCCTGGTGGAGTCCTACTGCAAGGAGCAGGGGCTCTTCCGGACGGCCGGCGCGCCGGATCCGGTCTACCACGACATCCTGACGCTCGACCTCTCCACCATCCGTCCCAGCCTGGCCGGCCCCCGCCGGCCGCAGGACAGGATCCCGCTCGACGAAGCCAAGCGCTCCTTCCGCGCCTCGCTGGCAGGGGCGCTGAAGGAGTCCGCGGCCCCCGCCGACCTGGAGCGGCTGGAGGCCTGGGCGGCCGGCGACGGTGCGGGGGCCGACCCGCGCCCCGCGGCGACGGTGTCGCTCGACGGGGACACCCGGACGCTGCGCGCGGGGTCGGTCGTGATCGCGGCCATCACTTCGTGCACCAACACCTCCAACCCCGCGGTGATGTTGGGCGCGGGCCTCCTGGCCCGCAAGGCGGTGCGCCGCGGGCTGCGGACCAAGCCGTGGGTCAAGACCAGCCTGGCCCCCGGGTCCCAGGTGGTGGCCGACTACCTGCGCGCGGCGGGCGTCATGCAGGACCTGGAGACCCTCGGCTTCCACCTGGTCGGCTTCGGCTGCACCACCTGCATCGGCAACTCCGGCCCGCTCCCGGAGCCCGTGGCCGAGGCCGTGCAGAGCAACGGTCTCTGGGTGGCGTCGGTGCTGTCGGGCAACCGCAACTTCGAGGGACGGGTGAACCCCCTGGTGCGGGCCAACTATCTGGCCTCTCCGCCGCTGGTCGTGGCCTACGCCCTGGCCGGCGACATGGACATGGACCTGACCCGCGAGCCGCTGGGGCGCGACCCGCAAGGCTCCCCCGTCTTCCTGCGCGACATCTGGCCCACCGAGGAGGAGATCCGCGACGCCGGAGCGGCCATCGACGCGGGGATGTTCTCGCGTCGCTACCAGGACGTCTTCTCCGGCGACGCCTCGTGGCAGGCCATCCAGGCCCCCTCGGGGAGCACCTACGCCTGGAGCGACGCCTCCACCTACATCAAGAGGCCTCCCTTCTTCGACCACATGCCCCGGCACCCCGCGCCCCTCTCCGACATCGAGGGCGGGAGGGTGCTGGCCATGCTGGGGGACTCGGTCACCACCGACCACATCTCCCCCGCGGGATCCATCCCCAGGGACAGCGCCGCGGGGCGCTGGCTGATGGAGCAAGGGGTGAAGCCCGCCGACTTCAACTCGTACGGGGCGCGGCGCGGCAACCACGAGGTCATGATGCGCGGCACGTTCGGGAGCATCCGCCTGCGCAACCAGCTCGCCCCGGGGACGGAGGGGGCGTGGACGGAGCACATTCCCTCCGGCGAGACGATGACCCTCTTCGACGCCGCCATGCGCTACAGGGCCGATGGGGTGCCGCTGGTGGTCCTGGCCGGGAAGGAGTACGGCACCGGGTCCTCGCGCGACTGGGCGGCCAAGGGGCCGGCGCTGCTGGGGGTGCGCGCGGTGATCGCCGAGACCTTCGAGAGGATCCACCGATCCAACCTGGCCGGGATGGGGGTGCTGCCGCTGCAGTACGAGCCGGGGCAGAGCGCGGCCTCGCTGGGGCTGACCGGGCGCGAGCGTTTCGCCATCCGGGGCATCGCCGCCGGGCTCCGCCCGGGCGCCGCGGTGGCGGTCATCGCGTCTCCCGAAGAGGGGGCTCCTGTCCGGTTCCAGGCGGTTGCGCGCCTGGACACGCCGCAGGAAGTGGAGTACCAGCGCCACGGCGGGATCCTCCCCTACGTGCTGCGCAGCCTGCTGGCCTGATCGCCTCCGCCGTGGACACCGCGGCGCCTCTTCTCTATAGTGCCGCGGATGTCCAACGCGGACCTGGTCATCAAGCTCTTCCTCCAGCTCGCGGTCATCCTTTCGGTCTGCCACGTGGTGGCGCTGGCCGGGCGCCGCGTGGGTCAGACGCGCGTGGTCTGCGAGATGGTCGCCGGCGTCCTGCTGGGGCCTTCGCTCCTGGGGTTGCTCGTGCCGGGCGTGCAGGAGTGGCTCTTCCCTCTCACCGCGACGGTGGGCGAAGGGGCCGCGGCCGTCGTCATCACCCACCCTTCCATGTCGATCCTGTACGCCATCAGCCAAGTCGGGCTGGTGCTCTACATGTTCCTGGTGGGCCTGGAGTTCAACACCGGCCTCATCGCCGGGCGGATGCGCAGCGCCGGGCTGGTCTCCGCGGCGGGGATCGTCATCCCCTTCGCGCTGGGCGCCGCCTACTCCACGCAGCTCACCGGCGGCGGGCGGTTCTTCCACCCGGAGGTCACCCCCCCGTGGGCGGCGCTCTACCTGGGGGCCTGCATGTCGATCACGGCGTTCCCGATGCTGGCGAGGATCATCTACGAGAAAGGGATCGCCGGCACGCGGCTGGGGACCTTGACCCTGGCCGCCGGCTCGATGGACGACGCGGTCGCCTGGTGCCTGCTGGCGGTGGTGCTGGCCTTCCTGAAGGGCTCGGTGGCCATCGCCGTGCTGGCCATCGGGGGAGGGGCCCTGTTCACGCTGGCCATGATCGTCGCGGGGAGGCCGCTGCTGCGGGGCTTCGAGAGGCGCGTGGAGCGAGACGACGGACTGACCGTCAACACGCTGGTCTTCGTGTTGCTGGTGCTGTCGCTGGCCGCCTGGTTCACCGACGCCATCGGCATCTACGCCGTCTTCGGCGCGTTCATCGTCGGCGCGGTGATGCCGCGAGGCCGCTTCGCCCGCGAGGTGCGCGGCCACACCGAGTACCTGACCACCGGCTTGCTGCTGCCGGTCTTCTTCGTCTACTCCGGCCTGAACACCCGCCTGGGCCTGGTCAGCAGCGTGGGGCTGTGGGGGGTGACCGCGGCCATCATCCTGCTGGCCATCGCCGGCAAGGGGCTGGCTTGCGCCGCCGCCGCGCGCGCCGGCGGCGAGTCCTGGCGCGACGCAGCCACCATCGGCACCTTGATGAACGCCCGCGGCCTGATGGAGCTGATCATCCTCAACATCGGGCTGCAGGCCGGCATCATCACCCCCACCCTGTTCACCATCCTGGTGATGATGGCCATCGTGACCACCCTGATGGCCTCGCCTCTGTTCCAGCTGCTGTACGGCCGCCACCTCGAGCAGAACGGGGCCGAGGAGCGCGCCGGATCGGCGGCGGCGGTCTGAAGTGAGGGCGGAGGGCAAGGGCGCCCTGGGCGCGGTGGCGCGGGCCGCGGCCCTCTCCGCCTGCCTCGCCGCGGGCCTCGCCGGGGCGCTGGCCGCCGCCGAGCCGGCCCGCGAGCTGACCCTGGAGTGGATCTTCGACCGCACCGGCGGCCCGCCGTCGCCGGCCGGCTTCGCCTGGTCTCCCGACGGCAGTCGGCTGGCCTGGCTGCAGGCCGAGGCGGAAGGAGGGACGCCGCTTCTTCATGTGCGCGCCGTCCCGGGCGGGAAGGCGGCGCGGCTGACCGACCCCGAGCCAGGACCGGCGGCCGTGGAGGTGAGCGCCTTCCGCTGGTCTCCCGACGGCCGGGCCATCCTGGCCGAGGCGGACGGCGATCTCTGGCTCTTCGAGATCCCCGCCTCCGGCGGCGCCCCCGCCCCGCGCCGGCTCACCAGCACGGAGGGCGCGGAGCGCGACGCCCGGATCGGCCCGGACGGAAGACGAGCCGCCTTCGTGCGCGACGGCGACCTCCACGTCATCGACCTGGCCACGGGATCCGAGCGCCGGCTGACCCAGGGAGAGCCCGGGGAGATCCTCAACGGCGCCGTGGACTGGGTGTACGAGGAGGAGTTCTCGATCTCCAGCGCCTGGTGGTGGTCCCCCGACGGCGCGCGGATCGCCTACCTGCAGTTCGACGAGAGGCCGGTCCCCCGCCATCCGATCGTGGACTGGCTCCCCGTGCACCCCGCCGTGACCTGGCAGGCCTATCCCAAGGCGGGGGATCCCAACCCGATCGTGCGCGCCGGGGTGGTGGAGGTGGACGGTCCGCCGCCTGCCGCCGGGACGGCCGTCCCGTCCACCCTCTGGATGGACCTCGGTCCCGCGGCCGACGCCTATCTTCCCCGCGCCGGCTGGAGCGCAAGCGGCTCGCGGCTGCTGGTGCAGAAGCTGGACCGGGATCAGACGCACCTGGACCTGATGGCCTGCGATCCGGCCACGGGGAGGTGCGAGCGCATCCTGGCCGAGAGCGACCGGCACTGGATCAACATCGGCGACGACTTCAAGCCGCTGGCCGCGGCTGCGGGCGGGGCGGGACTGGTCTGGGGGGCGGAGCGCGACGGGTGGAGGCACCTCTACCTGCACCGCGCCGACGGCAGCCTTCTGCGCCGCCTGACCGAGGGGGCGTGGGAGGTCACCGAGCTGTGCGGGGTGGACGAGCGGTCCGGCTGGGTCCACTTCGTGGCCACGGAGAAAGACCCCCGGGAGCGGCACCTCTACCGGATCCGGCTCGACGGCACGGGGATGCGGCGCCTGACGCGCGACGCAGGCTGGCACCAGCCGCTGGTGGCCCCGGGAAGCGGGGCCTTCGTGGACACCCACTCCACCGAGACCGTCCCTCCCGTGGTCACGTTGCGCGGCGCGGAGGGGGGGCTGCTGGAGACCCTCGACGACGCCCAGGCCGGGCGGATGGCCGGCGTGCGCCTGGCCGCCGTCGAGCACCTGACGGTGAAGGCGCGCGACGGCGCCGAGCTGCCGGCCATGATGTGGAAGCCGCCGTCGTTCGATCCTTCCAGGAGGCACCCGGTCCTGGTGTACGTGTACGGCGGCCCGCACGTCCAGACGGCCACCCGCTCGTGGGGAGGGCCGCGCGGTCTGTGGCATCACTACCTGGCCCGGCGAGGGGTCATCGTCTGGACCCTTGACAACCGGGGGGCCGCGGGACGGGGACACGCCTGGGAGACCCCGCTGCACCGGGAGATGGGAAAGCGCGAGCTGTCGGATCAGCTCGACGGGGTGGCCTGGCTGCGCACCCAGCCGTACGTGGACCCTGATCGGATCGGGATCTGGGGCTGGTCGTACGGAGGCTACATGACCCTCTACGCGCTCACCCGCTCCGCGGAGACCTTCGCCATGGGGGTCTCGGTGGCTCCGGTCACCGACTGGAGGGACTACGACACCATCTACACCGAGCGCTACATGGACCACCCCGGCGGCAACCCGGACGGGTACCGCGCCAGCGCCCCGCTCACCGAGGCCTCGAAGCTCTCCGCCCCGCTGCTATTGGTGCACGGCACGGCCGACGACAACGTCCACATGCAGAACTCCGTGCAGATGCTCGACGCCCTCATCGCCGCCGGCCGTCCGGTGGAGTTCGCCCTCTACCCGGGCAAGGGACACGGCATCGCCGGCCGCGAGGCGCGGCTGCACCTGTTCCGTGCCATCACCTCCTTCGTCGAAGCCCACCTGAAGCCGGGGAGGTAGCGGGCCCCCTGCCCGGGCCGCTCCGGCCCCGGGCGCCCGGGCGGAGGCTCCGCCGGGGGCCCCCTTGACGGCCTTCCTGGCCCGGCGTATAGTTCGCACATACAAATTTTCGTACCGGCAACCATAGCGCCGGGCGGGAGGGGCGGTGGCCACGCGGCCGAAGCAGGGGCGCACGGCGGACGGGGATCTGGCGCGGCAGGCGGACGAGCTCGACCGCCTGCTCACCGCGCTCATCCAGCGTTATCAGTTCCGCGACCGCAACAGCATCTGCTGCGGGGACATCACGGTCTCGCAGTGCTACGTGATGAAGGAGCTGGGCCGCGTGGGGCCCCTCACCATGGGAGCCCTCGCCGGGGCGATGTGCCTGGCGGTCAGCACGCTGACCCGCGTGGTGGACCAGCTGGAGAAGAAGGGGTGCGCGGTGCGGGTGCAGTCCCCTTCCGACCGGAGGGTGTGGCAGGTCGAGCTGACGCCGGCGGGCCGGGCGTTGCTGGCCGGGATGGAAAAGAGGATCCGCCGCTCCGAGAAGGAGGTCCTGGGGAGGCTGGGCCCCGCGGATCGCTCAGGGCTGCTCAAGGGATTGAGGAAGCTGATGGAGGCGCTGGAGGGGCGCGGCGGGGCCGCATGCCCCCCCGGCGGAAAAGGCTGCACTTCAACCGAGGAGGAGGTCTGAATGGACTCGCAGGAGATCAAGAGGAGAGTGATGGAGACGTACGCGGCGGCGGTGACGCAGGGATCGTCGTGCTGCGAGCCGGCGGCTCCGCGCCGGACCGCGGCCGTGCCCGAAGCCGCCTCCTGCTGCGGCAAGACGGAGAGCCCGGGGGGAGCCAGGTCGTCGTTCGGCTGCGGGGATCCGCTGGCCCTGGCCGACGTCGGCCCCGGCCAGACGGTCCTCGACGTGGGGTCGGGACCCGGCGCCGACGCCCTGGCCGCCTCGCTGCGGGTGGGGCCGCGCGGGCGGGTCATCGGCGTGGACATGACCGACGCCATGCTGGAGAAGGCGCGCCAGGCCGCCCTTTCGGCCGGAGCCTCCAACGTCGACTTCCGCAAAGGGGACGCCGAGGCGCTGCCGGCGGCCGACGGCGAGGCCGACTGGGTCATCTCCAACTGCGTGGTGAACCTGGTCCCCGACAAGAGCCGGGCCTTCGCGGAGATCTTCCGCGTGCTGAAGCCGGGAGGGCGCTTCTCCATCACCGATCTGGTCGGCGAGAACCTTCCCCCGGAGATCACCGGCGATCCCGAAGCGTACTGCCGCTGCATCGGAGGAGCCGATTCGGAGGCCGCCTACCTGAAGGCGATCCGCGACGCCGGCTTCGCGGACGTAGCGGTGCTGGACCGCTTCGAGTGGGAGGCCCCCGAGCTGGAGGGGACCGCAGGGCGGGTCTGGTCGCTCAAGGTCACCGGCAGGCGCCCACCGGCCGCGGCGTGAACGACGTCACCGGGACGATCACCGATCCTCCGGGCGGGCCTCTCGTGGAGGCGGCCCGCCCGGAGGACCTGCCCGCCATCGAGGCGCTGCTGGCCGAGTGCGGGCTGCCGGTGGAAGGGGTGGCCGGCCTCCCCGGCCGGTTCGTGATCGTCCGGTCCGGAGGCCGGATGGTGGGGTGCGCGGGTGTCGAGATCTACGGCGAGGCCTGCGTCCTGCGCAGCCTCGCCGTGAGCCCCGCGTGGAGGGGCCGCTGCGTCGCTCGCCCTTTGATCGACGCGATCCTCGCCGAGGCGCGCCGCGCCGGATGCCGCGAGGCGTACCTGCTCACCTTCACCGTGGAGAAGCTGGCCGCGCGCCGGGGCTTCGAGCGCGTGGAGCGCGGCGCCGTCCCCGCGGCGCTGCTCGACAGCGTGGAGTTCCGGCTGCACGCCTGCGGCACGGCCGCGGTGATGCGGATCGCTTTCGATTGAGAGCAGAAAAACCTTGACACTCTTCCCGCGTGGCGGGTATAAGCGTGCCACAGCGGGCAGGCCGTCACGGCTGACGAGGTCTTTGGAAGCCCGCCGGTCCCGAGGGGGGACCCGGCGCTTCTTCTCTCACCCGGAATGCGGCGCGCGCACCTGACCAGGCGCTCGCCGGCGGCGGCTCCCACCAACTTCTTGCCTCATCACGGACATCAGTTTTGCGGCCGGATCCGTCCGTCCGCCGGGGGGGATTCATGTCTCGTGCGCGGCTCGCCCTGCTCTCCTTCGCACTCATCGCGTTGATCCTGTCGGTCGCCGGCGGAGCACCCTCGGGGGCCGCCTCCGGGCCGGCCCTGGCGCCGCACGTCCCCGGGGAGCTGATCATCAAGTTCAAGCCAGCCGCCCGCGGCCTCGAGCGCGCCGGCGCCATGGCGCAGATCAACGCGTCGCACGTGCGCACCTTCCGCAGCGGGGCGGAGCATTGGAAGCTCGGCCCGGGGGTGAAAGTGGAGCAGGCGATGTCCCGGATGTCGCGCAACCCCAACGTGGAGTACGTGGAGCCGGACTACATCCGGACGGTGGAGGTCATCCCCAACGACCCGCGCTTCGGCGAGCTGTACGGCATGACCCGGATCGATGCCGACATGGCCTGGGGGATCACCCGGGGGAGCCACGGCGTCGTCGTGGCGGTCATCGACACGGGGGTGGATCACGGCCACCCCGATCTGGCCGCGAACATGTGGAGGAACCCGGGAGAGATCCCGGCCAACGGAATCGACGACGACGGCAACGGCTTCGTGGACGACGTCCACGGGTACGACTTCGTCAACAACGACGGCAACCCCTTCGACGACAACGGACACGGGACGCACTGCGCGGGGACCATCGGTGCGGTCGGCAACAACGGCATCGGCGTGGTCGGGGTGAACTGGGACGTCAGCATCATGGCGGTGAAGTTCCTCAGCGCCGGCGGCTCCGGTTCCACCACCAACGCCATCAGCTCGGTGGAGTACGCCACCATGATGGGCGCCGACCTGACCAGCAACTCGTGGGGCGGGGGCGGGTTCTCCCAGGCGCTGTTCGAGGCCATCGCCGAGGCCGGGGCGGCGGAGATCCCCTTCATCGCCGCGGCCGGCAACAGCGGCTCCAACAACGATGTCGGCGACCATTTCCCGTCGGACTACGATCTGGTCAACGTCGTCGCCGTGGCGGCGAGCGACTCCAACGACGCGCCGGCTTCCTTCACCAGCTACGGCGCCACGTCGGTGGACCTGGCCGCTCCCGGCGTGAACATCCTGAGCACGCAGCCCGGGGGAGGCTACCAGCTCCTGTCGGGGACCTCCATGGCCACGCCGCACGTGGCGGGGGCCGCGGCGCTGCTGAAGTCTCGCTTCCCCAACATCCCGGCGGCGCAGCTCAAGTTCGCCCTGATGAACTTCGTCGATCCGATCCCGGCGTTCCACCCGGTGACCGGAACCCGTCCCGTGGCCAGCGGCGGGCGCTTGAACGTCTTCTTCAGCATCGCCGATCCCGACGAGGATCCCCCTGGCGCCATCGGCGACCTGGCGGTCCCCGAGACCGGCTCCAACCACGCGGTGCTGAGCTGGACGGCGACCGGCGACGACGGCGGCGAGGGGACGGCCACCTCCTACCAGGTGCGCTACTCCACCTCCCCCATCGACGAATCCAATTTCGCCTCGGCCACCCGGGCTCCCGGAGAGCCCGCCCCCACTCCGTCCGGCTCGCCGCAGACCATGGAGGTGCGCGGCCTGGCCGCGTCCACGATGTATCACTTCGCCCTGCGCGCTCTCGACGAGTGGGGCAACGCCGGGCCTGTCTCCAACGTGGCCTCGGCCGCCACGCAGCCGCCGCCCACCGCCTTCCACGACCCCAACAGCATCGAGGACCACCTCTTCACCGGAGCGCGGGCCACCCACGTCGTCACCCTCGGCAACGTGGGGGCGGGGACCCTGGACTTCACCATCCCCACACCGGCGGTGAGCACCCCGGCGGCCGTCCACCCGGCACTGCCCCTGGAGAAGGACGAGCCGGACCCCAGGCAGGGGATCCTGGGCGCGGGCGGCCCCGATGCCTCGGGCTACCGGTGGGCGGACTCCGACCAGCCGGGAGGCCCGGCCTTCTCCTGGGTGGAGATCTCCGGCGTGGGGACTCCGATCACCAGCCTGGACGGCGATGACGAGATCGCCAACGACATCCCGATCGGGTTCCCCTTCGGCTTCTACGACAGCACCTTCAGCACGGTCAACGTCAGCACCAACGGCTGGCTCTCCTTCACCAACCGGACCGCATCGGGCTCCATCACCTACGCCAACCAGCCGCTGCCGACCACCGGAGGACCGGAGAACATCGTGGCGCCGTTCTGGGACGATCTGAATTTCCGCGGCGCCGTGCACGCCTACTATCACAACGACGGCGGGCGCTTCATCGTCCAGTGGAACGACGTGGACAGGCATCCGGCGGAGCCGCCGGACCCTGACCACCTGACCTTCCAGGTCATCCTCCATCCCGACGGCTCGATCGTCTACCAGTACCTGACCACCAACGGGCTGCTAACCAGCAGCACGGTCGGCATCCAGAACGGCGCGCGCAACGACGGACTGACGGTCGCCTTCAACACCACCTACCTGCACGACGGCCTGGCCGTCGAGTTCAGCCGAGTCCCTCAGTGGCTCACCGCCTCGCCGGCCGCCGGACGGATCGGCGCGGGCGGCTCCCAGCCGATCAGCGTCCTTCTCGACGCAGCCGGCCTGGAAGGGGGCACCTACCCCGGCGCGGTGCACATCCTCACCAACGACCCGAACGGAGAGGACATCGCCATCGGCGTGACGCTGCACGTCACCGGGGCGCCCGACGCGACGGTGTCGCCTGCTTCGATCGACTTCGGCGACGTCTTCTTCGGCTTCCCGCACGAGCGCTCGCTCAACGTGGTCAACGCGGGCACCGATGTCCTGCACGTCACCGCCGTCACCACCAGCTCGCCGGAGCTGAGCGCGGCGCCGGGATCCTTCGAGGTCGTTCCGCGGGCCGGCCAACCCGTGATCATCACCCTCATGCCGGCCGTTCTCGGTCCCTTCTCCGGCTCGGTGACCGTGCACAGCGACGACGCTTCGGAGCCGGCCATCGAAGTTCCGGTGACGGCCAACGTCATCCCCGCTCCGGTGGTGGCGGCCGACCCCCTGTCGTTCGAGGAGACGCTCTTCTCGGGCAACGTGGTGACCCGCACGCTGACCGTCACCAACGCCGGCGGGAGTGACCTGATGGTCTCGGCCGCCGCCGACCAGGGCTCGTCGGGCCAGGGGATCACCTCGACCGATCCGGCCATCGAAGGGCAGGGGGGCCCCGACGCTTTCGGCTACCGCTGGAGGGACTCCGACGCGCCGGGCGGGCCGGCGCTCCAGTGGGTGGACATCGGCGCGACGGGAACGCCGATCAGCTTCTCCAGCCTCGACGACAGCCTCAGCGCAACGATCCCCATGGGGATGAGCTTCCCCTTCTACGGCAACACCTTCACCAGCATGAAGGTGTCCACCAACGGCTGGCTCACCTTCGACACCACGGCCACGGCGAGCGTGGCGGGCAACGGGACGCTGCCCTCCACGACGCTTCCCAGGAACTCCATCGCCCTGTTCTGGGACGACCTGCATTTGCGCGTGGCAGGCCGCGTGCGGTACCTCAACGACGGCACGCGGTTGATCGTGCAGTACACCAACGTGGACAAGTTCTCGCCGTCCGGGGCGAGCCTCACCTTCCAGGTCCAGCTCTACCCCAACGGCCGCATCCTCCTCCAGTATCTGACCATGACGGGGACCCTGAGCTCCGCCACCATCGGCGTCCAGGACCAGACGCGCACCATCGCCCTGCAGGTGGTGGCCAACGCGGCCTACATGCACAACAACCTTGCCCTGCAGATCAGCCGCACCCCCGACTGGCTGCGTGTCTCCCCCGCCGGGCACACGGTGCCGCCCGGAGAGAGCCGCGCGTTCGACGTCGTCTTCGACTCCACCGACCGTACCGGCGGCACGCTGACCGGCGCGGTGCTCCTGACCACCAACGTCCCCGGCGAGGAGCAGCTCGACCTGCCGGCGACGCTGCACGTCATCGGGGCGCCCAACGTCCAGACGGCGCCGACATCCTTCAACTTCGGCACGGTCTTCGCCGGCTTCCCGCAGCTCACCAGCTTCCAGGTGCTCAACTCCGGGACGGCGGTCCTGAACGTCTCCGACATCCTGACCACCGATCCCTCGCTGACCGTCGAGGACCAGCCCGGGCCGACGGCCGGGTTCACCCTGGCACCGGGGGCCTCCAGGATCATGAATCTGCGCTGGCACCCGGCTTCGCCGGGGCCCCTCGCCGCCCACGTGCAGGTGGTGAGCGACGACCCGGACTCCTCCACACTGTCCCTGCCCGCCGTGGGGAACGCCATCGCCGCTCCGGCGGCCCAGCACAGTCCCGCCTCGTTCAGCGAGTCGCTGCTGTCGGGGCAGGCCGTCCACAGGACGCTCCATCTGGAGAACCACGGGGGGAGTGACCTGACGTTCGCGGCGGCGCTGCGCGCTCTCGGAGGGACGCCGGTGCCGATCCACGACGAGCTCAAGCTGGACAAGGACGAAGCCGACCCGAGGCCCGGGATCCTCGGCAGCGGCGGGCCGGACCTGTTCGGCTACCGCTGGAGGGACTCGGACGCCGCCGGCGGGCCCGTGTTCGACTGGGTGGACATCACCGCCGTGGGGACCCCCATCGCCTCGCTGACCCTCGACGATCAGGTGGCTGTCGGGATCCCGATCGGGTTCTCGTTCCCCTTCTACGGGAACACTTTCGGCACGGTCAACGTGCACACCAACGGCTACATGAGCTTCACCAGCACCACCGCCACCGGCACCTTCACCAACCAGGCCCTGCCCAGCGCGGGCTCCGGCGTGCCGGAGAACATGCTGGCGGTGTTCTGGGACGACATGAACTTCCGGGGCGCCGTCCATGCCTACTACCACAACGACGGCGGTCGCTTCATCGTGCAGTGGAACGACGTGGACCGGCACCCCGCGGGTGAGCCTCCCACTCCAGACCATCTGACCTTCCAGGCGATCCTCCATCCCAACGGCAGGATCACCTTCCAGTACCTGACCATGGACGGCAGGCTCGACTCGGCCACGATCGGGATCCAGAACGCCACGCGCAACGACGGCCTGACCACGGTGTTCAACGCCGCCTACATGCACGACAACCTGGCGCTGGAGTTCAGGCCGCCCGTGGACTTCCTCTCGGTCAACCCCCTCGGGGGGACGATCCCGCCGGCCGGCTCGGCGGACCTGGACGTCGCCATCGACGCGGCGGGGCTGATCGGGGGCGACTACGCCGCGGAGATCCAGCTCCTGACCAACGATCCCGCCCGTGGCCTGATCCCGGTTCCGGTCTCGCTGCACGTGACCGGCATCCAGGACGTCGACGTCCAGCCCGCGGCGCTGGTCTTCCCCACCACGTACGTCGGCTTCGCCGCCTCGCTGCCGGTGACCGTCCGCAACACCGGAACCGACGTGCTCACCATCGGCTCCATCGCGTCCTCGGGGGCGTTCACGGTCAACGCCCCGGCGATGCCGGTGGCTCTGCCGGTGAACGGCACGCTGCCGCTGACGGTGGTGTTCACGCCGCCGGCGGACGGCCCGCACGCCGGGGAGCTCACCGTGTCGTCCGACGATCCGGATGAGCCGGTGGTCACCGTCCCCCTGCAAGGGGACGCCCTGATACCGCCCGAGGCGTCCGTCGCCCCGGCCGCGATCAGCACGGCGCTGCCCCCGGGCGGCGCGCGCACCAAGACCCTGACGCTCGGCAACACCGGAGGAAGCGACCTCGTCTGGTCCACCGGGACCAACATCATCTCGGTGGTCCAGCCGTACCCGTACGTCGAGCTCGAGAAGGACGATGTGGATCAGCGCGCCGGCATCCTGGGCTCGGGCGGTCCCGACCTGTTCGGCTACCGCTGGAAGGACTCGGACGAGCCCGGCGGTCCGGCGTTCGACTGGACCGACATCAGCGTCATCGGCACCCCCATCCCGTCGCTCGCCGGGGGCACCACGGGCGGGGACGACGAGATCGCCACCATCCCCATCGGGTTCCCGTTCTCCTTCTACGGGAGCACCTTCACCACGGTCAACGTCTCCACCAACGGCTGGCTCTCGTTCACCTCGACGCTGACCCGGCCGGGCTTCACCAACCAGCCGCTCCCCAACGCCGGCACCGGCGTGCCGGAGAACCTCCTGGCCGGCTTCTGGGACGACCTGGACTTCCGCGATCAGGCCAAGGCCCGTTACCACAACGACGGGTCGCGGCTGATCGTCCAGTACACCGGCGTGGATCGGTTCTCCACGACGCAGGTCGGCAACGTGACCTTCCAGGTGATCCTCTACCCCAACGGGAAGATCCGATACCAGTACCTGACCATGACCGGATTGGTCTCGGACGCCACGATAGGGATCCAGAACGCCATGCGGAACGACGGCCTCACCGTGGTCTTCAACGCCGCCTACGTGCACGACGGGCTCGCCGTCGAGCTCGCCCCCATCCCGGATTGGGTGGCGGCCGGCCCCGGCAGCGGCGTCATCCCGGCGGGAGGCAGCCAGGAGATCACCCTGAGCCTCGACGCGGCCGGGCTGGAGGACGGCCTGCACGAGGCGACGGTGGAGATCGAGAGCAACGACCCCTACACGCCGGTCCTGGCCGTCCCCATCGCGCTGAACGTCGGGCTGGTGGCGCCGTCCTACCTGCACTTCGATCCCGAGGTCTTCAACCTCTCCGCCAACGGACACTCGGTGAAGATGGTGATCGAGCTGCCGCCGGCCTTCGATCCGCACGCGGTCGGCGTGGACAGCGTCACCCTCAACGATACGGTCACGGCCTTGTCCCTGCCGGTGGAGTTCACCGACGAGAACGAGAACGGAGTCGAGGAGATCGTGGTGCGGTTCGACCGGGCCGCGGTCGAGGCGCTGCTCCCAGAGGGAGACTCGGTGCCGGTGACGGTGCAGGGTGAAGTCACGGACGTGCAGTGGTTCAGGGGGACCTCCTCGGTGAGGACTCTGCGCCCGCGGGTGCATGCTCCCAACGGCGGCGAGTACCTGACCGAAGGGCAGGCGTTGCCGATCTCCTGGAGCGCCGTTCAGGGAGGCGGCGTCCGGTACAGCGTGCAGTTGTCGCGCGACGGCGGAACGACCTGGGAGCTCCTGGCCGAGGGCCTCAGCACCACGGCCCATTCCTGGACCGCGGGCGGCGCGCCCACCGTCCGGGCCCGGATCAGGGTGGTGGCCTCGGACAACCAGGGGGTGATCGGGTACGACACCAGCGACGCCGACTTCACCGTGGCCGGCCCGCTGATGCCGCCGCACGACGTCGGGGAGACGCTCGAGGTCTTCTCCGACGCCTCGGACGTCATCCTGACGTGGAAGCGCCCGGCGGCCGACGCTGTCCACGGACCCGCGGATCGCTTCAGGATCTTCCGATCGCTGAGCGCGGAGGGGCCGTTCACGGAGATCGGCCAGTCCACGGGCGAGTCGTTCCGCGACCCGCACGCGGCCACGCAGCAGGCGGCGCTGGTGCACTACAAGGTGATCGCGTCCAACGCGGCGGGGGACGCCTCCCAGCAGTAGAGGCGACCGCGCCGCTGAAGGCGAACGGGGCCCGCGCTCCCCACCGGCCGGGGGGCGCGGGCCCTTCTTTCTGGTGACCGCTCTCACCCGACAGCAAAAAAGATCTTGACTCCCGCGCGAAGAGACCGGTATAAGCGGCACACAGCGGGCAGGCCGTCATGGCGGACGAGGGCCTACCGATGCGGGCCGGGTCCGAGGGGGGTCCCGGCTGCATGCCCTCTCCTCCAGCGAGCCTCGCGCTCGCCCCTGATGCGCGCGGCCGGCGGCTCCTGGCAGAGCTCGATCTCAACAAGTCGATCCTTGGCTGACGGATTCGTCCGTCCGGAGGGGGTTTCATGTCTCGTGCGCGTCTGGCCGTCTTCTCCCTCGCTCTCATGGGTCTGGTCCTCCTCACGGCCGGCGGCTCGATCACCGGCGCCCCCTCGGGACCGGTTCTTGCGCCGCACGTCCCCGGCGAAATCCTCATCAAGTTCAGGCCGGGCGCGCGCGGGCTGGAGCGGGCCAGCGCCCTGGCCCAGCTCAACGCCGTCCACCTGCACACCTTCCGCGAGGGAGGAGAGCACTGGAGGCTCGGGCCGGGCCGCACCGTGGAGCAGGCGCTCGAGACGATGTCGCGCAACCCGAACGTGGAGCACGTCACCCCCAACTGGATCGTGACCCTGGACCTCGTCCCCAACGATCCGAACCTCCCGCAGCTCTACGGGATGATCAACACGGGGCAGACGGGCGGGACGGCCGACGCCGACATCGACGCCGACCAGGCCTGGAGCGTCACCACGGGCAGCCGCAGCGTGGTGGTGGGGGTCATCGACACCGGCGTGAACCACCTGCACCCCGACCTGGCCGCCAACATCTGGACCAACCTCGGCGAGATCCCCGGCAACAACCTGGACGATGACAACAACGGCTTCATCGACGACGTGCACGGCTACGACTTCGTCAACAACGACGGCGATCCTATGGACGACCACGGCCACGGCTCGCACTGCGCCGGGACCATCGGCGCGGTGGGCAACAACGGCATCGGCGTGGTCGGGGTGAACTGGGAGGTCAGCATCATGGGACTGAAGTTCCTCAGCGCCAGCGGGTCGGGATCGACGGCCAACGCCGTGCGCGCGGTGAACTACGCGACCATGATGGGCGCGGATCTGACCAGCAACTCCTGGGGCGGCGGCGCGGCCTCCCCCGACTTGCAGGCGGCCATCGCCGCCGCGGGAGCCGCGGAGATCCCCTTCGTGGCCGCGGCGGGCAACAACAGCAGCAACAACGACGTCACCCCCCACTATCCGTCCAACTACGACCTCGCCAACGTCATCGCCGTCGCGGCCACGGATCACAACGACACGGTCGCCTCCTTCTCCAACTGGGGAGCGGTGTCGGTCGATCTCGCCGCGCCCGGCGTCAACATCCTCAGCACCGTCCTTGGGACGAACTACCAGCTGTTCTCGGGGACATCCATGGCCACGCCTCACGTGGCGGGGGCGGCGGCGCTGCTGAAGTCCCGCTTCCCGAACATCCCGGCGGCGCAGCTCAAGTTCGCGTTGATGAACTTCACCGACAAGAAGCCGCAGCTCCACCCCACCATCGCCCCGCCGGCGCCGGCCGTGTGGAGGCCGGTGGCCAGCGGCGGGCGCCTCAACGTCTTCTTCAGCATCGCCGATCCGGACGATGTGGCCCCGGGAGGGGTCGAGGACCTGTCGGCCCCCGGGCCAGGATCGAACCACATGCTGCTGCAGTGGACGGCCACCGGGGACGACGGGGACGTGGGGACCGCCACCTCCTACCAGGTGCGCTACTCCACCTCTCCCATCGATGAGACCAACTTCGACTCGGCCGTGAGGGCCACCGGCGCACCCAACCCCGGCCCATCGGGGTCGTCGCAGACGATGGAGGTGAAGGGCCTGTCCGCCTCGACTCTGTACCACTTCGCCGTGCGCGCGCTCGACGAGTGGGGCAACGCCGGGCCCCTCTCCAACGTGGTCCAGGCCACGACCCTGCCGCCGCCGGCCGCCTCCATCGATCCGAACGACATCCAGGACCACCTCTTCACCGGCGGGACCGCCACCCACGTGGCGACCTTGAGCAACGTGGGCGCGGGGACGCTCGACTTCACCATCCCCACCCCGTCGGTCAGCACGCCTCTCATGGTCTACCCGGCGCTCCCGCTGGAGAAGGACGAGCCCGATCCCCGGCCGGGGATCCTGGGCTCCGGCGGGCCGGACGCGGCCGGCTACCGCTGGGCCGACTCCGATGATCCGGGGGGGCCGGACTTCTCGTGGGTCGAGATCTCCGGCGTGGGGACGCCGATCGCGAGCCTCGACGGGGACGACGAGATCGCCAACGATATCCCCATCGGGTTCCTATTCGACTTCTACGATCAGGCCTACACCACGGTGAACGTGAGCACCAACGGCTGGCTCTCCTTCACCAACCGGACGGCGAGCGGCACCATCACCTACACGAACCAGCCGCTGCCCAACACCAGCGCCCCGGAGAACCTGCTGGCTGCGTTCTGGGACGATCTCAATTTCCGCGGGGCCGTCCACGCCTACTATCACAACGACGGCGGCCGTTTCATCGTGCAGTGGAACGACGTGGACCGGCATCCCGCCACCGAGGAGCCGACGCCGGACCACCTCACGTTCCAGATCATCCTCTACCCCGACGGACGCATCGTCTACCAGTACCTGACGACGAACGGCAAGCTCGACTCGATGACCGCCGGGATCCAGAACGGCCCGAAGAACGACGGCCTGACCGTGGTGTTCAACGGGGCGTACCTGCACGACAGTCTGGCCGTGGCCTTCGAGCGGATCCCGCAGTGGCTGACGGCGGGTCCCATGTCCGGCCGGATCGCGGCCGGCGGGTCGCTGCCGATCAACGTGCACCTCGACGCCGCGGGCCTGGACGGCGGCACCTATCCCGGCACGGTCCGCATCCTCACCAACGATCCCAACCAGCCCGAGCTGTCGGTGAACGTGACCCTCGACGTCACCGGGGCTCCCGACGCCGTCGTCTCCCCGTCCGCCATCGACTTCGGCGACGTCTTTTTGGGGGTGCCGTTCCAGCGGGGCCTCAACGTGCTCAACAGCGGGACCGATCGTCTCCAGGTGACCAACGTCACCACCAACAGCCCCGAGCTGGAAGCGTCCCCCGCTTCGTTCCAGCTCGACCCGCTCTTCTCGCAGACGGTCACCATCGCCCTCACCGGATCGGCCCTGGGGCCGTTCTCGGGGTCGGTGACCGTCCACAGCAACGACGCCAGCGAGCCGGCCATCGTCGTGCCGGTGACCGGCAACGTCATCCCGTCGCCTGTGGTGGTGGCGAGCCCGACCTCGTTCGATGACACGCTCTTCTCGGGCGAGACAGCCACGCACACCCTGACCGTCTCCAACACCGGCGGCAGCGACCTCATCGTGACGGCGGCCGCCGATCAGGGCAACGGCGGGACCGGGGTCACCACGACCGATCCGTCGGCCGAGGGGCAGGGAGGGCCCGACGGGTTCGGCTACCGTTGGAGGGACTCCGATGCCCTGGGCGGGCCTCCCTTCACTTTCGTGGACATCGGCACCACCGGAACGCTGGTCACCTTCTCCAGCACCGACAACGCCTTGAGCCCGATCATCGACATGGGGATGACCTTCCCGTTCTACGGGACGGAGTTCTCCTCGATGAAGATCTCCACCAACGGCTGGCTCACCTTCGACACGACGACGACGGCCACGGCCAGCGCCAACGGAGCGCTCCCCTCCACGGCGCTGGGACGCAGCGCCATCGCCATGTTCTGGGACAACCTGCACCTGCGCACGGGCCAGGTCCGCTATCTCAACGACGGCCTGCGGTTCATCGTCCAGTTCACCAACGTGGGGCTGGCCACGCCGACCACGGGACAGAGCTTCACCTTCCAGGCCCAGCTCTACCCCAACGGCAGGATCCTGCTGCTCTACAAGACGATGGTGGGAGTGCTCAACAGCGCCACCATCGGCATCCAGAACCAGGCCCGCACCGTCGCCCTTCAGGTGGTCTCCCAGACCGGCAGCGGGACGCCGTACGTGCACGACGACCTGGCCCTGGAGATCAAGCGGACCCCCGACTGGCTCTCCGTGACCCCCGCGGGGGCCACCATCCCGCCGGGCGGCAGCGCCGGCTTCGACGTGGTCTTCGACGCCACCGACCGGCCGGGCGGAACGCTCACCGGCAACGTCGTGCTGACCACCAACATCCCCAACCAGGCCACCATCCCGCTGCCGGCGACGCTGCTCGTCGTCGGGGCCCCCAGCGTCCTGACCGCCCCGACCGAGTTCGACTTCGGGATCGTCTACATCGGGTACCCTCAGGTCACGTCGTTCCAGGTGTTCAACGCGGGGACCGACGTCCTGGAAGTTTCCGACATCGACACCACCGATCCGAGCCTGGTGGTGGAGGAGCCTCCTGGTCCCACGGCCGGGTTCTCGCTGGCGCCGGGGCTGGCCCGGGTCATGAACCTGCGCTGGGACCCCACCACCATCGGGCAGCTCAGCGCCTCGGTGAGGGTGCACAGCAACGACCCGGTCAGCCCGATCTCCTCCATCGCCGTCACCGGTCTCGGCCTGCAGCCCCCGGTGGCGGTGGCCTCGCCATCGTCCTTCTCCGAGTCGCTGACGGTCGGCGGCTCGGTGACCCGGTCCCTGCGGGTGGAGAACCAGGGGAACAGCGACCTGAACGTCACGACCGCCGTCCGGCCTATCAGCGGCGCGTCGGTGACGGTCCACCAGGAGCTGGAGCTGGAGAAAGAAGAGGAGGATCCCAGGGCAGGCATCCTGGGTCTCGGCGGCCCCGACTCCTACGGCTACACCTGGCGCGACTCGGACGACCCGGCCGGCCCGGCCTTCGACTGGTTCGACATCAGCGCCATCGGCACGCCCGTGGCCGGCCTGGACGGCGACGACGAGAACGTCGGGCCGATCCCGATCGGGTTCCCCTTCGGCTTCTACGGCAACACCTTCCACAGCGTCAGGGTGGGGACCAACGGCTTCATCACCTTGACCTCGACCTTGACCGCGGTCACCAACCAGGCCCTGCCCAACAGCGGGACCAGCGTGCCGGAGAACCTGCTGGCCGCGTTCTGGGACGACCTGGAGTTCCGAAGCACGGAGAGGGCCCGCTACTACAACGACGGCTCGCGGTTCATCGTGCAGTTCACCGACGTGGACCGCGTGGGGACGGCGGGGAACTCCCACCTGACCTTCCAGATCATCCTGCACCCCAACGGCAGGATCGTGTACCAGTACCACACCATCACCACCAGCACCTCCACCGCCCGCAACAGCCACACCATCGGCATCCAGAACGGCCTGAAGAACGACGGGCTCACGGTGGCCTTCAACAACGGCTCCTACGTCCGTGACGGGCTGGCCGTGGAGTTCGCCCCGCCGTTCGTCTTCCCGTCGATCGCGCCTTCCGGAGCGGTCATCCCGCCCGGCGGCCACCAGGACTTCGACGTCCGGTTCGACGCCTCCGGGCTCAACGGCGGCGACTACGCGGCGAGCCTCGACATCCTCTCCAACGATCCGGCGCGCGGGCTCATACCGATCCCGCTCGGCCTGCACGTGGATGGGACGCCCGCGATCACGGCGAGCGCCGAGTCGCTGGCCTTCCCCGACACCTTCGTGGGAGGGACGCACGCGCTGCCTTTGACCCTGCGCAACGTCGGCAACGACGTCCTCAACATCTCGTCCCTCTCCGTGGCCGGGGATTTCTCCTACGCCGGAGCGTCTCCGCCGGTCTCCGTCGGAGTCAACGAGATCCTGCCGCTGACCGTCTCGTTCAATCCGGCCTCGCCTGGAGCGCACGGCGGAAGCCTCACCATCGCCTCCGATGATCCGGACGGCGACCTGGTGATCGCGCTGTCCGGCCAGGGGCTGCTGCCTCCCGTCGCGGCCTGGAGCCCCTCGTCGTTCACGGAGACGTTGAACGCCGGCGACATCGCGCTGCGGACGCTGAGGCTCGAGAACCACGGGGCCAGCGACCTGACCTTCGACGTGTCCCTGCGGACCGCCACAGGGGCGTCGGTGACCGTGCACGACGAGGTGCCGCTGGCCAAGGGGGAGGAGGACCCGGGCCCCGGCATCCTGGGGGACGGCGGACCGGACATGTTCGGCTACACGTGGCGCGACTCCGACGCTCCGGGCGGGCCTCCCTTCGACTGGACCGACATCAGCGAGCTGGGGACGCCCATCGCGGGGCTGGACGGCGACGACGAGAACCTCGGCCCCATCCCGATCAGCTTCCCGTTCCCCTTCTACGGCAACGCCTTCACCGAAGTCCGGGTGGGGACCAACGGGTTCCTGACCTTCGGCTCGACCCTGACCGCGGTGACCAACCAGGCGCTGCCGAACTCCGGCACGAGCGTCCCGCCGAACCTGATCGCGGTCTTCTGGGACGACCTGGAGTTCCGGAGCGTGGAGAAGGCGCGGTACTACGACGACGGCACCCGCTTCATCGTTCAGTACACCGACGTGGATCGGGTCGGGACCGCCGGGAACTCGCACCTGACCTTCCAGGTGATCCTCCATCCCGACGGGCGCATCGTGAACCAGTACCTGACGATGAGCTCGCCCACCCTGACCAGCGCCACGATCGGCATCCAGAACGCGACGAAGACGGACGGGCTGACCGTCCTCCACAACACGGCCTACATGCACAACAGCCTGGCCGTCGAGATCCTGCCGCCGGTGACGTTCCTCACCGTCACCCCTGAAGAGGGGGTGGTGCCTCCGGGCGGCGGGACCGACCTGGCCGTGGGGATCGACACGGTGGACCTGGTGGGAGGGGACTACACCGGGATCGTCGAGCTGATCACCAACGACCCGCTCCGCACCGTGGTCCAGGTGCCGCTCTCGCTCCACGTGGACGACGCCGCCGACATCGACGTCCAGCCGGCGGCGCTTCTCTTCCCGGACACGTTCGCGGGCTTCGGGAGCACCCTGCCGATCACCGTGCACAACAGGGGGAGCATCGTCCTCAACGTCACCGGGGCGGCGGCCACGGGGCCGTTCGCCGTGGACGTCTCCCCGCTCCCCGCGGGGCTGCCCGACGACGGCACCCTGACCCTGGCGGTGACGTTCCTGCCGCCGGGAGGCGGTCCGTTCACCGGCTCGGTCACCATCGACAGCGACGATCCGGATGAGCCTTCGGTGACCATCCCGCTGTCGGGGCTCGGGGTCATCCCGCCGGAGATCGACGTGGCGCCTCCGGCCCTCTCCACGGCCCTGCCGCCGGGAGGGAGCCGCGCCAAGTTGCTGACCGTCCACAACAACGGCGGCAGCGACCTGATCTGGACCGCCGGAGCCAGCAACGTGTCGGCCCTGGGTGCCCAGGTCACCGTGTACGACGAGCTGGAGCTGGGGCGCGGAGAGGAGGATCCGAGGCCGGGGATCCTTGGCTCGGGAGGGCCGGATATGTTCGGCTACTCCTGGAAGGACTCCGACGAGCCGGGAGGTCCCGTCTTCAACTGGGTGGACATCAGCGGGGTGGGGACCCCGATCCAGTTCGACCCCGACGGCTACTGCATCGACTGCACGTCGGGGCCGTTCCCCATCGGCTTCCCCTTCCCCTTCTACGGCAACTCCTTCACCGAGGTGAGGATCACCACGGAGGGCTTCATCTCCTTCACCTCGAGCCGCACCACCTTCAGCAACCAGCCGCTCCCCAACACGGGGACCACCGTGCCGGAGAACCTCCTGGCCGTGTTCTGGGACGACCTGGTGCTGCGCAACGGCACGGGGAGCGAGCCCGAGGCTTCGGCCGCGTTCTACCACCACGACGGGACGCGGTTCATCGTGCAGTGGAAGAGGTTCTACCGCATCGCCGACTTCGACGATGACCTGAACTTCCAGATCATCCTCTATCCCAACGGGAAGATCGTCTACCAGTACCTGAGGATGGACTCGCAGACGCTGAACTCGGCCACCATAGGGCAGCAGAACGCCACCAAGGACGACGGCCTGACCGTGATCCACAACCTGCCGTACGTGCACGACGGCCTGGCCATCGAGATCCAGGCGGGACCCGAGTGGCTCGCCACCTCGCCCGCCGGCGGCACCATACCGGCCGGCGGGAGCCAGGAGGTCCAGGTGGACTTCACCGCCCTGGGCCTGGAGGACGGCCTGTACGAGGCGCAGATCGACGTCGCCAGCAACGATCCGTACACGCCTCTGGTCGTGGTGCCCGTGTCGCTCAACGTGGGGCTGGTGGAGCCGGCGTACCTGCACTTCGACCCGGAGGTCCTCAACCTGACCTCCAACGGGCGCGGGGCCAAGATGGTGATCGAGCTGCCGCCCGGGCTCGACCCGCACGCGGTCGATCCCGGCAGCGTGAAGCTCAACGACACCGTCCCCGCCCTGCTCTTCCCGGTGGAGTACACCGACGAGAACGAGAACGGGATCGAGGAAGTCGTGCTGCGTTTCGATCGCGACGCGCTCGACGCCATCCTCCCTCCCGACGCCGTGGTGGACATCACCGTGCAGGGAGAGGTGGCCGACGTGCAGTGGTTCCGGGGGACGACGACGGCCCGCACGCTGCGGCCCAGGGTCTCATCGCCCAACGGAGGCGAGTACCTGATCGAGGGGCAGACGGTGTCCATGTCCTGGAACCCCGTGCAAGGGGGCAACGTCCGCTACAGGGTGCAGCTCTCGCGCGACGGCGGCCTGACCTGGGAGGCTCTGGCCGGGAACCTGACCGCCACGACCTACGACTGGACGGCGGGCGGCGCGCCCACCAGCCAGGCCCGCGTCAGGGTGATCGCCGAGGACAACCTCGGGATCATGGGCTACGACACCAGCGACGGCGACTTCATCGTGGCCGGCCCGCTGCTGCCGCCCCATGACGTCGGGGAGACCCTGGAGCTTCTGGACGAAGGAGGGGACGTGGTGCTGATCTGGCGGCCCCTGGAGCCCGACGTCACCCACGGGCCGGCCGACCGCTACCGCATCCTGCGGTCGTTCTCCGCGGAAGGGCCGTTCACCGAGATCGGCCAGTCCATGGGCGAGTCGTACCGCGACCCGCACGCGGCCACGCAGCAGGCGGCGCTGGTGTACTACAAGGTGATCGCGTCCAACGCGGCGGGGGACGCCTCCCAGCAGTAGAGGCGACCGCGCCGCTGAAGGCGAACGGGGCCCGCGCTCCCCACCGGCCGGGGGGCGCGGGCCCTCGTCCTTGCGCCGCCCGTCAGCGGGGGCGGCGTTTGGTCCGGTCCCCCTCCGAGGGAGGCTTCGGCTTCAGCCTCCCTTTGACATCAGCCTGTCAAGCGGCGCCCGGCGCGGGCATACTGCCCGGCATGGCGCGCATCGAGAGCCCTGACCTGGCCGGCCCCTCCGGGAGGCTGGAAGCCCAGCTCAAGATCCCCTCCTCCCGGGAGCCCGCGGGCGTGGCGCTCGTCTGCCATCCCCATCCGCTGTTCGGCGGGACGATGCACAACAAGGTCGTGCACGCGGCGGCCGAGGCCATGGCCGGAGAGGGGCTGCCGGTGCTGCGGTTCAACTTCCGGGGGGTGGGGTTGAGCGAGGGGAAGCACTCGGGCGGCGCGGGCGAGGTCCAGGACGCCCTCGCGGCGCTGGCCCTCCTCGAAGCGCGCTTCCCCGGCCTGCCCGTCGTGGTGGCCGGCTACTCCTTCGGGGCCAGCGTGGGGATGAGGGCTGGGTGCGGGGCCGCTTCGGTGGCGGCGCTGATCGGCATCGGGGTGCCGGTCACGCTCGACCGGTTCGACTTCCTCTCCGGCTGCGCCAAGCCGATCACCCTGATCCAGGGGGAGAACGACCCGTTCGGCCCTCTGCCCCTGGTGATGGCGGTGGCGGCGACGGCGGCGGGCGGGTCCAGGGTGGTCCCGGTCCCCGGGGCGGCGCACAACTTCATGGGGAGGCTCGACGAGCTGGCGCGCCGGGTGGCCGAGGCCGTCCCCGGGGGGCTCAGGCGCGGGGCCTGACGGTCATGGCGCCGGCTCGGCGAAGTCCTCGGCCAGCGCCCGGCGCACCGTCCCGGTGAGCTCCCCGGCCGCCTGGTACGACGGATGGTCCACCACCAGCCGGACCGGACCCGGCCCTTCCTCCAGGTAGCGGCGCTGCCCGGGGTCGAAGGGGAAGGTCACGTAGTGCACGGCGCTGATGCGGGTCGCGTCGCTGTGCCCCGCCTCGAAGCGCGCGGGGATGCGGCCGGCCTCTCCCAGGTCGAAGTAGACCCGTCCCGGCTCGTCCAGCCCCAGCAGCCGGTCCAGCTCCTTGCGGATGTCGGCCTCCTGGGTGATCTCGATGAACAGCGTGGCCGACAGCTCCCCCTCCTCGGGGAGGATGGCGTTGTAGGTGTCGATCTCGAACTGGATCTTCTCCCGGTCCACGATCCGCTCGGCCCTCACCATCTCCTGCACCTGCGACAGCGCCGTCTCGTGGTTCTCGAAGACCAGGCTGACCCTGTCGCCGACCTGGACGCGCCGGCGCGCCTTCAGCTCGATGATGCGCCGGCGGAACTCCTCCCGGACCCTCTCGTACTCGGCGAGGTCCTTGACCTCATCGAGGCTCACCTTCCTCATCGTCGTCACTCCTCGCCTCCGCCGCCGTAGGCCTTCCGGACGATCTCGATGGGGTGGAGCGGCCTGTCGCCCCCCCGCCCCTTGCGGATCTGCATGCAGGCCAGCGGGCAGTCCGAGGCGGTCACGTCGGGCCGCACCGACTCGATCCTCTGGATCAGCGGCGCGGCCACCTTCAGCGAGAGATCGAAGTACTGCTTCTTGAACCCCCAGGTCCCGTCCACTCCGGAGCAGTGATCGGCCATCTCCACCTGCGTTCCCGGGAGCAGCGCCAGCAGATCCCGCGACTTGTAGCCGATGTTCTGCGCCTTGAGATGGCACGGCAGGTGGTAGGCCACCTTCCCCACCGGGCTCTCGAAGCGGGTGTCCAGCTTCCCCTCCTTGTGGCGCAGCATCAGGTACTCGCAGACGTCGTAGGTGCGGGAGGCGACCTGGCGGGCCTCCTCGGTCCCCAGCATGTGGGGGTACTCCTGCTTGAGAGTGTAGGAGCAAGTGGGACCGGGCACCACGATGTCGCGCCCCTCCCTCACGGCGCGTGACAGCGAGGCCACGTTGCGCCGGGCCAGATCCGTGGCCGCCTCCAGATCCCCGCCGTCCAGGAGCGGCATCCCGCAGCAGCGCTGATCGGGCAGCGACACGTCGATGCCGTTCCTCTCCAGCACCTCCACCGCCGCCCGGCCGATCGAGGGCTCGTTGTACTCCACCGAGCAGGTGACGAACAGGGCCGCCTTGGCGCTCGGGGCGGCGCCGGCGCCGGCCGCGCGGCGGCGGCGGAACCACCTGGAGAAGGTCGTGCGGTGGTACTCGGGCAGGTTCCGGTCCCGGTGGATCCCCAGCACCGACTCCATCAGGACCCGGTTCAGCCGGACCTTGTTGGCCCAGTTGGACAGGGGCGCCAGCCAGGAGCCCAGCCGGCCCACGAGGTCGGCCATCCCCAGAATCCTGTCCTGGAGGGTCACCCCTTCCTTCTTGGCGCGGGCGGCCCGCGCGCGCAGCATCAGCCGCGGGAAGTCGATCATCCAACGGTGCGGCGGGTGGTAGGGGCAGTGGTTGTAGCAGAGCTTGCACTGGTAGCAGAGATCGACGGTGGCGCGGAGATCCAGCCTGGTCAGCCCTTCCACGTCCTCGGTGGCGTTGGTGTCGATCCTCTGGAACAGGTCGGGGAAGGCGGGACAGAGGGGCAGGCAGCGGCGGCACCCGGCGCAGGCGTCGAAGACGCGCCGCAGCTCCTTCTCCACGGCCGCCTCGTCGAGATAGTCCGGGCTCCTGACGTCGTAGACGATCGGATCCGCCACCCGCCCCTCCATGCCGCCCTTACTTCAGTGTCTCGAGGCCCTTGGCGAACCGGCCGGCGTGCGAGCGCTCGGCGCGGGCCAGGGTCTCGAACCAGTCGGCGATCTCCGGGAACCCCTCCTCGCGGGCCATCTTGGCCATCCCCGGATACATCTGGGTGTACTCGTAGGTCTCTCCGGCGATCGCCGAGCGCAGGTTCTTGTCGGTCGAGCCGAACGGCTCGCCGGTGGCCGGATCCCCGACCGCCTTGAGGAAGTCCATGTGGCCGTGGGCGTGCCCCGTCTCCCCGTCGGCCGTGTCGCGGAACAGCCCGGCCACGTCGGGGTAGCCCTCGATGTCGGCCACCTTGGCGAAGTAGAGATACCGGCGGTTGGCCTGCGACTCCCCGGCGAAGGCCTCCTTCAGGTTCTCGTGCGTCTTGCTCCCCTTAAGCTCTCGTGCCATGTCGCTCCTCCCTGTTGCGGTGTGCGTTCCCGGACCCCGCCGCGGCGCGGCGGCTCCGGCAGTCCTTGCAGTACCCCACGAACTGGACCTGGTACCCCGTGATCTCGAACCCGGCGGCCCCCTCGTCCTCCCCTCCGGAGCGCCCCCGGCGGCCGCCCCGCGAGGGCGAAGCCCGCCGCACCACCTCGTCGAGCGACGGATCGTGAAGGTCGATGATCCTGCGGCAGCCGAGGCAGACCAGATGATGGTGCGGCTCCAGCACCGCCTCGAAGCGGGCCGTCCCCCTGGCCCGGCTGACGTCGGTGACCAGGCCCATCGAGCAGAGGGTCTCCAGGGTCCGGTACACGGTGCCGCGGGAGATGGTGGGGAAGCGCCCCCTCACCGCGCCGAAGATCTCCTCGGCGCCGGGATGGGTCCGGCTCTGCACGACCGCCTCGTAGATGGCCAGCCGCTGGTGGGTCACGCTGAGCCCCTTGGCCCGGCAGACCCGGACGAAGCCGTCCACCGCCTGCCTGGCCCGTTCCGCGCCCGCCTTCCGATCCACCTTTCTCCTCCCCTCCCCCGTCCGGCGGGCCCCCGGAGACCGGCCTGCTTATTTAGGAATCATTCTCAGGTGCGGCAGGATAGCACCAAGGGCGGGCGCGATCCAGCACTCGGGAAGGTTGCCGGAAGCAGCGGGCCGGAACGGGGGGCGCGCGACGCGCGGGTCAGACCAGGTCGAGGTCGCGGAAGAAGTAGCGGATCTCCGCGGCCGCCGTCTCCGGGGCGTCGGAGCCGTGCACGATGTTGCGCTCGACGTTGGAGGCCAGGCTCTTGCGAATGGTCCCGGCCTCGGCCTTGGCCGGGTCGGTGGCCCCCATCAGGGCCCGCAGGCGGACGACGGCGTCCTCGCGCTCCAGCACCATCGGCAGGCAGGGCCCCGACGACATGAAGGCGGTGAGGCTCTCGAAGAAAGGCTTCCCGCGGTGCACGGCGTAGAACCCTTCGGCCTCCTTGCGAGTCAGGTGCACGAGGCGGGCCGCCGCCACGCGGAAGCCTGCCTCCTCGAAGTGGCTGATGACCTTGCCGATCACCTTCTGCTGGACGGCGTCGGGCTTGATGATGGTGAGCGTGCGCTGAAGCATCGGTGGGCTCCTCTCGACTCTATCGCGCGCCGAGCACCCGCTCGACGGTCTCTCCCAGCACCGCGGGGCTGGCGGCGACGGTGATGCCCGCCGAGCGCAGCGCCTCGGTCTTCTCCGCGGCGGTGCCCCGCCCTCCGGCGATGATGGCTCCGGCGTGCCCCATCCTCTTTCCAGGAGGGGCGGTGCGCCCGGCCACGAAGGCCACCACCGGCTTGGTCATCTCGCGGCGGACGAAGTCGGCCGCCTCCTCCTCGGCCGTCCCCCCGATCTCGCCGATCATCAGCACGGCGCTCGTCTCGGGGTCCTTCTGGAACAGCTCCAGGGCGTCCACGAACGTGGTGCCCACGATGGGGTCCCCGCCGATTCCGATGCAGGTGCTCTGGCCGATGCCGCGGCGGGTGAGCTGATCCACCCCTTCGTAGGTCAGCGTGCCGCTGCGCGAGACCACTCCCACCGAGCCCCTCTTGTGGATGCGGCCCGGCATGATGCCGATCTTGGCCCGCTCCGGCGAGATGATTCCCGGACAGTTCGGCCCGATGAGGCGCGACCGCGTGGCGCGCAGGTGGGATTTCACCTTCACCATGTCCAGCGTGGGGATCCCCTCGCTGATGCAGACGATGAGCTCGATGCCGGCGGCGGCCGCCTCCAGCACGGCGTCGGCGGCGAAGGCGGGAGGGACGAAGATGAGCGAGACGTTAACCCGCTGCCTGGCCGCGGCCTCCTGCACGGTGTCGTAGACGGGGATGTCGTCCACCGACTGCCCCCCCTTTCCCGGGGTGACGCCGGCCACCACCTGGGTGCCGTGGTAAGCCTTGCAGGCGCGCGCGTGGAAGGTCCCTTCCTTGCCGGTCAGCCCCTGCACCACGATGCGGCTGCTGCGATCGGCCAGCACGCTCACCGCGCGCCTCCCGCGGCTCCAGCCAGGCGCACCACCTTCTCGGCGGCGTCCTTCATCCCGTCGGCGACGGTGAAGTTCAGCCCGGACTCGGTGAGGATCCTCTGGCCTTCCTCCTTGTTGGTCCCTTCCAGCCTCACCACCACGGGGACCTTCACTCCCACCTGCGACGCGGCCTGCACGACCCCCTGGGCCACCACGTCGCAGCGCATGATCCCGCCGAAGATGTTGATGAGCACGGCCCGGACGTGCTCGTCCGACAGGATGATCCGGAAGGCGCTGGTGACCTGCTCGGCGGTGGCGCCCCCGCCCACGTCGAGGAAGTTGGCCGGCTCCCCTCCCGCCAGCTTGATGATGTCCATGGTGGCCATGGCCAGGCCGGCTCCGTTGACCATGCAGCCGACGTTGCCGCTGAGCTTGATGTAGTTGAGGCCGTGCGCGGAGGCCTCCACTTCCAGGGGCTCCTCCTCGGAGAGGTCGCGCAGCTCCTTGAGCTCGGGGTGCCGGTGCAGCGCGTTGTCGTCGAGGTTGATCTTGGCGTCGAGAGCCAGCACCGCGCCGTCGCGCGTCGTGACCAGCGGGTTGATCTCGGCCAGGGAGGCGTCCAAAGCATGGAAGGCCCGGCAGAGGCTGCCGATGATGGCGACGGCCTGCCCCACCTGCGGCCCCTTCAGCCCCAGGCCGAAGGCGAGGGCCCTTCCCTGGTAGGGTTGGAAGCCGACGGCGGGGTGGATGGCCTGCTTGAGGATCAGCTCGGGGGTCTTCGCCGCGACCTCCTCGATCTCCATCCCCCCGGCGCTCGAAGCGATGAGGACGGGGCGCTCCGAGGAGCGATCGATGACCAGCCCGAGGTACATCTCGCGATCACGCTCCAGGGCCTCCTCGATCAGGACGCGCTGCACCACCTTCCCCTCGGGGCCGGTCTGCGGCGTGACCAGGCGCATGCCCAGCATGGCCCCGGCCAGCGACTCGGCCTCCGGCGCGCTGGCGGCCACCTTCACCCCTCCGCTCTTGCCTCGCCCGCCGGCGTGGATCTGGGCCTTCACCACGACCCGCCCACCCAGCCCTTCGGCGATGCGCCGGGCCTGCGCCGGATCGGCCGCCACGTCTCCGCGCGGGACGGCGACGCCGAAGGTGCGCAGGAGGGCCTTGGCCTGGTGTTCGTGGATCTTCATGAAGGATGGGGCTCCTCAGGGAGCGCTCATTCTAGCGGCCCCCCCCGGCGCGGTCAACGCCGGGCTTTCTCGCCGCGCCGGCCAGCGTCACATGGTCAGGTAGGCGTAGAGATCGGTGGTGACCGTCCTCCCCGTGGTGTTGAACAGCAGGACGCGGTAGCGCGGGAAGGCCACCACGAAGCGGGTCTGGGGGGAGCTGAAGTAGTCCACTCCCGACGCCACGGGGGCGCGCGTCTCGAGCGGAAAGAGCAGCCTCCCCTTCTCCTCCAGCGCGGCCAGGATCCCCTCCTGGTCGGGGACCAGGATGACCCCCACCTCGCCGGGCTGGTGGAGGTGCCCCTTGGCCTGTCCCGCCAGGCTGATCACCACGGCCCCGAAGCCGTCGGTGTCGAGGACCCCCGCGCTCACCAGACGCCGCGGATCCCCCGTGCTGACGGTGGGGGGGACCTCCACTTCGAGGATCGAGGCCAGCGCCGCCTGGGGGACCGGCTCGGCGATGGCCACGCGCCCCTCCACGCGCTGGGTCTCGGGGAAGTTGGTCACGATCACGGGCTGGACGTCGTCGTCCACGGCGGCGCCGGCGGGCATCAGCGCCAGACCGGCGGCCAGGGCGGCGGCGAGCACGAGGGACAGCAAGGCGGGTCGAGGCATCGTTTCCTCCACACGTTCGCTCGAGGCGAGAGGCCCGAGCGTAGCGGAGGCGTGGCGCGGACACCAGAGGGGATCCGTTTGACACAGGGCGGCCCGTGCCCCAAGCTAGCGGACGCCGCCCGGGGAGGCGGCCGGAGGCGCTGGGCGGATCGGTGATCACCATCCTGGTCGCGGCCGCACTGCTCGTGGCCGGGGGGCTGGGCGCGTGGCTGGCGTCGGCGCGCCCCGTCGTGGCGGGACGGATCGGGCTGGCGGCCGCGGCGGCCGGGTGCGCCCTGGGGACGGCGGGAGCGGCGGGCGCGTGGGCGCGAGGCGGCGCCCTGAGGCTTGCGTGGAGCGTCCCCTACGGTGAGCTGCACCTGCGGGCCGACGGGCTCGCCTCCCTCTTCCTGATCCTCATCTTCCCCGTCGGCCTGCTGGCCTCGCTGTACGGCACCGCCTACTGGAAGGAGCACCTGGCCCCCTCCCGCGCCGGCGCCGCGTGGCTCTTCCACAACCTCCTTCTGGCCGGGATGGTGCTGGTGGTGGTGGCGGCCAACGGCATCCTGTTCCTCCTGGCGTGGGAGGTGATGTCCCTGGCCAGCTTCTTCCTGATCGCCGTGGGGGACGACCGCGATCCCGCCGTCAGGGACGCCGGAAGGCTCTACCTGGTGGCCACCCATGCCGGCACGGCCTTCCTGCTGGTGATGTTCGCCTTGCTCGCCTCCGGCAGCGGAACGATGGACTTCCCGGCCTGGGAGCGGGCGGGCGGCCCCGCGGCGGGCGCGGCCGGCTTCCTGTTCCTCTGCGCGCTGATCGGCTTCGGGACCAAGGCCGGCCTGGCCCCCTTCCACGTCTGGCTCCCCGAGGCCCACCCCGCGGCGCCCAGCCACGTGTCGGCGCTCATGTCCGCGGTCATGATCGAGACCGGCCTGTATGGTCTGCTGCGATCGCTCGGCTTCCTGGGCGAGCCTCCTCTCTGGTGGGGGGCGGCGCTCCTCGGGGTGGGGATCGCCTCGGGGATCCTCGGCGCCTACTTCGCCCTGCTGCAGCCGGACATCAAGCGGGCGCTGGCCTACTCCAGCGTGGAGAACGCCGGGATCACCGCCGCCGGAGCGGGGCTGGGGCTGGCCGGCCTCTCGCTGGATCAGCCGGCCATGGCCGCGCTGGGGTTCGGGGGGGCGTTGCTGCACGTGGTCCATCACGCGCTGCTCAAGGCGCTGCTGTTCATGGGCGCGGGCTGCGTGGCGCTCGCCACGGGGACCAGGAGGATCGATCGCCTGGGCGGCCTGGCCCGCCGGCTGCCGGCCGAAGGGAGACTCTTCCTTGTCGCTTCGGCCGCTCTCTCGGGCCTGCCCCCGCTCAACGCCTTCGCCGGCGAGTTGCTCCTGTACCTCTCGGCGCTCTCCGGCTTGCTGGCGCTCGACGGGCCGGCCGCGCTGCTGCCGGCGGCGGCCGTGGCCGGCTTGGCCATGACCGGCGGGCTGGCCGCCGCGTGCTTCGCGCGGCTGGCGGGGATCGTCTGGCTGGGCGAGCCGCGCACCCCCGAGGCGGCCGGTGCCTCCGGGACGCCCGCGGGCCTGAGACGCCCCATGACCGTCCTGGCCGCCGGCGCCTTGATCCTGGCCGTCCTCCCCGCGGCCGGGCTGGCTCTCGCCGCGCCGGCGGCCGCGGTCTGCCTGGCGGCGCCCCCCGGCTCCTCGCCCGCCTGGGAGGCCGGTCGCGCGCCGATGATGTGGCTGTCCGCGGGGGCCGTCCTGACCGCGCTGCTGGCGGCGGCCGTGTGGCGGCTGCGCGAGCGCCGCCCTGCTCGAGGGGCCTCCAGGACCGGTCCAACCTGGGACTGCGGCTACGATCTCCCCTCGCCCCGCATGCAGTACACCGCCTCGTCGTTCTCCTCCCCTCTGGCGTCGCTCTTCACCTGGATCCCGTCCGGCCGCGTCCGCGGCGAGGCACCCGCCGGACCCTTCCCGGTGTCGGCCTCCTACGACGTGGAGATCGCCAGGCCGTTCCAGGAGAGGATCTACCGTCCCGCCTTCGCCTCGGTGGCCCGCGGCCTGGCGCGGCTGCGCTGGCTCCAGCACGGCCGGGTGCAGCTCTACGTCCTCTACATCGTGGTGACGCTCATCGTCCTGATCGTCCGCCTGCTGGTGGCCGGAGAGACACCGTGATCGCGCCCGCGGCCGTCTTCCTGCTGGGGCTGGCCCTCGCCCCGCTGACCGGGGGGCTGATCGTTCGGGTGAAGTCGCTGGCGGCGGGACGCACCGGCCCTCCCATCCTGCAGCCCTATTTCGATCTGGCCCGCCTGTGGCGAAAGGGGACCGTGCGCAGCACCTCCACCTCCTGGGTCTTCGCCTCGGGATCGGTGATCACCGCGGCGGCCACGGCGGCGGCGCTGGCGCTGGTCCCCGCGGGCGGGGTGCGGGCGCCGCTGGCCTTCGCCGGAGACGCCGTCCTCCTGGTGGGCCTGCTGGCGCTGGGCCGCTTCGCCATGGTCCTCTCCGCGATGGACACCGGGTCCAGCTTCGAGGGCATGGGGGCCAGCCGCGAGACGGCCTTCTCGGCGCTGGCCGAGCCGGTTCTGATGCTGGTCGTGGCGTCGGTGGCGCGCGCCTCCGGCGGCCTCTCCCTCTCGGAGATGCTGGGGCCCGGCCTGCCCGCCGCCTGGGGGCTGCACGGCGCCTCGCTGGCCCTGGCAGCGGCCGCGCTGTTCGTCATCCTGCTGGCCGAGAACGCCCGCATCCCGGTGGACGATCCGGCCACGCACCTGGAGCTGACGATGATCCACGAGGTGATGCTGCTCGACCACAGCGGTCCCGATCTGGCGCTGATGGAGTACGCGTCGGCCCTGAAGCTCTGGATCTTCGGCGCGCTCCTGGCCGGGCTGGCCGTACCCGTGCGGACCGGCTGGGAGGCGCTCGACCTGGCCGCCTTCCTGGCCGGGACGGCGGCGGCGGCGGCCGTCGTGGGGCTGGTGGAGTCGAGCATGGCCCGCCTTCAGCTCGCCAGGGTCCCGCAGCTTGTGGTGGGGGCGGGGGCGCTGGCCGCCTTCGGCGTGGTGCTGGGGGTGCGCGCATGACCACGCTCGCCGACCTCCTGCTCATCGTGGTCATCCTCGTGGATCTGTTCGCCCTCGCCTCCAGCCGCCTGGGGGCGCTCATCCGGATCGTGGCGCTGCAAGGACTGGCGCTGGGCCTGCTGCCGCTCATCGCGCACCACGAGCAGCTCACCTGGCGCACGGCGGCCCTGGCCGGCGGCAGCCTGGCCCTCAAGGGGGCGGTGTTCCCCTGGCTCCTGCTGCGCGCCACGCGCCAGGACAGCGTGCGCCGTGAGCTGACCCCGTTCGTCGGGTACACGGCCTCGCTCCTGGCGGGTGTGGCCATCGTGGGGGCCGCCTTCGTCATGGGGTCGCGGCTGCCGCTCCCCTTCCCCGCCGTCTCCGACCTGCTGGTCCCGGTGGCGCTCTCCACGACCATCATCGGCCAGTTCCTGATCGTGAGCCGGCGCAAGGCCGCCACCCAGGTGCTGGGCTACCTGGTGCTGGAGAACGGCATCTTCGTGTTCGGCCTGACGCTCTCCGTGCGCATGCCGGCGCTGGTGGAGATGGGGGTGCTGCTGGACGTCTTCATCGGCGTCTTCGTGATGGGGCTGGCCGTGCGGCACATCCAGCAGGAGTTCGACTCCATCGACGCGAGCCAGCTCACCCACCTGAGGGACCTGCCTTGATCCCGGCGCTGGTGGCGCTGCCCGCGATGGCCGGGGCGCTGGCCTTCCTGCTGCCGTGGGTGGCCGCGCGCAGGGCGCTGCTTCCGGCCGCCGCGCTGGCGCACGCCGGGCTCACCGCCGCCGCCTGGCGCAGCCGCCCCGCCCCGGCCCTGGGAGGGTGGCTGGCCCTTGACGCGCCCGGCCTGGTCTTCCTCACCATCGCCAGCGCCCTGTTCGCCGCGGCGGCGCTGTACGCCCCAGGCTACCTGCGCCGCGAAGGGACCGGGAGCCGGCGGGACTTCGAGGAAGGGGCGTTCTTCGCCGACGCGCCGGAGCGCGTCTTCATCGGCTGCCTGCTGCTCTTTCTCGCCGCCATGACCCTGGTCACCGTGAGCCAGCACATGGGGCTGCTGTGGGTGGCGGTGGAGGGGACGACTCTGGCCAGCGCGCCGCTCATCTACTTCCACCGGCACCATCGCTCCCTGGAGGCGACCTGGAAGTACCTGCTCCTCTGCTCGGTGGGGATCGCGCTGGCCCTCCTGGGGACCTTCTTCCTGGCCGTGGCCGTGTCCCGTCCGGAGGGTGGCGACACGCCGCTCGTGCTGGCCGATCTCGTGGAGGCGGCGCGGGCCGGCGCCGACCCGGCCTGGCTGCGGGTGGCGGTGGTCTTCCTGATCGTCGGCTACGGCACCAAGACCGGGCTGGCGCCGCTGCACACATGGCTGCCCGATGCGCACAGCGAGTCGCCGTCTCTGGTCTCGGCGCTGCTGTCCGGGGCGCTTCTGAACTGCGCCTTCCTGGGCATCCTGAGGACGCTGCAAGTCGCCTCCGCCGGAGGGGCCGGCGGCTTCACCGCGGGGCTGCTGGTGGGGTTCGGCCTGGCGTCCATGATCGTGGCGGCGGGGTTGATCCTGGGCCAGGCCGACTACAAGAGACTGCTCGCCTACTCCAGCATCGAGCACATGGGGATCGTCTCGCTGGGCATCGGCCTGGGAGGGGCGGCGGGATTCGGCGCGATGCTGCACGCGGTCAACCACTCCCTCGCCAAGGCCTCGATGTTCCTGGTCGCCGGCAACATCCTGGCCCGCTTCCGGACCAAGTCCACCGCCGAGGTCAGGGGGGTGCTGGGGGCGATGCCGGTCTCCGGCGCCCTCTGGGTGGCCGGCTTCCTGGCGCTGACCGGGATGCCCCCCTTCGGGCCCTTCCTGAGCGAGATGCTGATCCTCAAGGGCGCGTTCGACGCGGGCCGCCCCTGGGTGGCGGCGGGGTACGCCGCCCTGCTGGCGCTGGTGTTCATCGGCATGTCGGCGGTGGTGCTGCGGATGGCGCAGCCTGGAGAGGACGGGGCGCAGGAAGGGTTCCTGCGCGAGGAGGCGTCCACGGTGCTCCCCTCGCTGGCCTTGATGGGGATCGTGCTGCTGCTCGGGCTGTTCGTGCCGGCGGCCCTGGGAGAGACGCTGCAGGCGGCGGCGCGCGCCGTGGGGCACGCTCCGTGAGCGCCGGATGGCTGGAGGGAGGGGTGGCCGACCGCGCGACGCTGCGCGCGCTGGAGGGACCTGCCTTCAGGGAGGCGGTGCTGGAGCGCGCCGCGGCCGGCGGGCGCGTCGCCGCCCTGGCCGGCCTCCCCGCTCCGGCGGGAGGAGCCTCGCTGCTGGCGCTGATGGCGTACGACGATCGAGGCGCGCTGGAGGCGGTCCTCTCCTCGCCGCTGTCCTCGTACCGCGCGCTCACTCCCGATCTCCCGCAGGCGCACGTCCTGGAGCGCGAGCTCTTCGAGCAGCACGGCGTGCTCCCGGAAGGGCACCCGTGGATGAAGCCGGTGCGGCGGACCGCCCGGCGGGAGGACTTCTTCACGGTGCAAGGAGAGGCGGTGCACGAGGTGGCCGTCGGCCCGGTGCACGCGGGGATCATCGACCCGGGGCACTTCCGGTTCCAGTGCCACGGCGAGACGGTCCTGCACTTGCAGATCCAGCTCGGCTACCAGCACCGCGGCGTGGAGGAGGCGCTGCAAGGAGGCCCGGGGCCGTCCTCCGCCATCCTGGCCGAGACGATCGCCGGGGACACCACCATCGGCCACGCCGTCGCCCACGCCCAGGTGGTGGAGGCGCTGGCAGGGTGCGAGCCGCCGCCCAGGGCGGAGGTCATCCGCGCCCTGGCGCTGGAGCTGGAGCGCGCGGCCAGCCACGCGGGGGACCTGGGAGCGATGGCCGGCGACGTCGGCTTCCTGCCCGCGGCGTCATGGTTCGGGCGGCTGCGGGGGGACCTGCTGAACCTTCTGATGGCCTTCACCGGCAGCCGCTTCGGACGTTCGCTGGTGCGGCCTGGAGGCGTGCGCCACGATCTCACCGAAGACATGGCCCGCGGGATCGCCTGGCGCCTGCGGGGCGCCGAGGAGGAGCTGGCGCCGGTGGCACACCTGTTGTTCGAGACCCCGTCGGTGAGGGCGCGGCTGGAAGGGACCGGCCCGCTGTCCAAGCAAGCCGCAGCGGAGCTGGGACTCCTGGGCCCCGCCGCCCGGGCCTGCGGCTCGCCCCTCGACGCCAGGAAGGACCACCCATGGGGCCCGTACCGGGCCGGCGGCGTCCTCCTCCCGGAGGCACGCTCCGGAGACGTGCTGGCGCGGGCCCAGGTGCGGTGGAGCGAGACGCGCCAGTCGGTGCGGATGTGCCTGGAGTGGCTGGGCTCCCTCCCCCACGGCCCCATCCGGACGGAGTGCGGGGCCCCGCGGCCGGGCAGGATCGCGGCGGCGCTGGTGGAGGGATGGCGCGGGGAGATCGTCCATCTCGCCGTGACCGGGCCGGCGGGGCGCTTCGAGCGCTACAAGGTCAAGGACCCCTCGCTGCAGAACTGGCCGGGCCTGGCCCTGGCCATGAGGCAGGGGGCCATCTCGGACTTTCCGCTGTGCAACAAGAGCTTCAATCTCTCCTACGCGGGGCACGATCTCTGAGCGGAGGCGGGCGATGCCGTCGTGGCTGACGATCCGGGTGAGGCAAGGCTCCTCCACCCGCCCCTTCCCTCCCGAGGAGGGTCTCCCCGAGAGCTTCCGCGGGGCGCCGGTGTTCGACCCCGCGCTGTGCCCCGACGGCTGCCGGGCCTGCGCGCAGGCCTGCCCCACCGCGGCGGTGCGGCCGGCGTCGCACCAGCAGCCGGCCTCTCTCGACCTGGGCCGCTGCCTGTTCTGCCTGGAGTGCAGCGAGGCCTGCCCCGAAGAGGCCCTGCGCTTCACGCCCGATCACCGGATGGCGTCGCGCACGCGCCAGGGCCTGCTCCGCCCCGGACCGGGGGGGGTGGAGGCGCTCGACGAGGCCTCGCGGCGGCTGTTCGGACGCTCCCTGAGGCTGCGCCACGTTTCGGCCGGCGACTGCTCCGCCTGCGCCGCCGAGCTGCAGGCCCTGGGCAACGTGGTCTTCGACCTCTCGCGGTTCGGCGTGCAGTTCGTCGCCTCCCCCCGGCACGCCGACGGCATCGTGGTGACCGGGCCGGTGACCCGCAACATGGAGACCGCCCTGCGAAAGACCTACGACGCCGTCCCGTCGCCGCGCCTGGTCATCGCCACCGGCGCGTGCGCCATCAGCGGAGGCCCGTTCGCCGGCAGCCCTCACGCGCTGGACGGCGCCGAGGCGGTGGTGCCGGTGGACCTCTTCATCCCCGGCTGTCCGCCTCATCCCTGGACGATCCTCGACGGGCTGCTCGGCCTGCTGGGCCGGATCGAGAAGGGGGAGCGGCGGTGATGTCCCTGATCCTCGCGGCCTCCCTCGCCGCCGCGGCAGGCAGCCCATGGTCCTCCCCGGCGCCGGGGCTGGAGCTCCGGATGATGGACGGAGGGAGCGCCTGCAGGAAGGGCTCCCCGGTGGTGGCGGTGGTGAGAGCGGATCCTGCCCGGTGGAGAATGGATCTGTTCCACGAGACCGAGCCGATCGCCGGAGGCTCGCGCCACGACGTGGAGGGATGGCAGAAGAGGATCGAGGCGCCGGTGGTCTTCAACGCCGGCCAGTACTATCCCGGGCGGGAGCCGATGGGGCTGTTCGTGAAAGGAGGGCGCAACCTGGGGACCAGGCAGCTGCCGGCCTGGAAAGGCCTGCTGGCCGGCGAGCCCAGGCCCCGCCACAGCGTCCCCCGCATGGCCATCCTGGACCTGGAGCACGATCGGTTCGAGCTGGAGGAAACACCCTACCGGGTGGTGATGCAGTCCTTCATGCTCCTGGACCGCGGCGGCCGCAAGCGGGTGCGGCGCAGCGACTGGCACGCCAACCGCACGGCCGTGGCGGTGGACGATCGCGGCAGGCTCCTGGTGCTGCACACCGAGGGCGCCTGGACGCTGTGGGAGATGGCCGACTGGCTGGCCCGCTCCGATCTGCGCGTCCGGCAGGCGCTCTCCATGGACGGCGGCTTCGAGGCGCAGCTCTGCGTCCGGGCGGGCGGCACGCGCTACGCGTCCTACGGGCGGTGGCACGTGGACGACCGCGGCGATCACTCCGTCCCCGGCCTGAAAGTGAGGATCCCCGCCGTGGTGGCGCTCTACCCGCGCCGCTGACTCGCGCGGGACTGGCGATCCGGCCCCTCCTGATCCCATGATGCCCTGGAACTGGTGGGACCTCGTTCACCCTGCCCCGAACAACGAGACGATGAGAATCGCCCAGGTGGCGCCTCTTCACGAGAGCGTGCCGCCCAAGGCCTACGGCGGAACGGAGAGAGTGGTCTCCTACCTGACCGAAGAGCTGGTGCGCCGGGGGCACCGGGTGACCCTGTTCGCCAGCGGGGACTCCGTCACGCGCGCGGAGCTGGCGGCGATCTGCCCGAAGGCTCTGCGCCTCAACGGAAGCCTCGACCCTCTGGCGCACCACGTGGCTCAGATCGAGCAGGTCATGCGCCGGCGCGGCGACTTCGACGTGATCCACTGGCACACCGACTACCTGCACTACCCCTTCTCGCGCCTGGCGGGCCTGTCACAGCTCACCACGCTGCACGGCCGGCTGGACATCCCCGACCTGGCCCCGCTCTACCGGCTGTTTCCGGACATGCCGCTGGTGTCCATCTCCCAGGCCCAGCGGGCGCCCCTCCCCTGGGTGCGGTGGATGGCGACGGTGCACCATGGACTCCCCCGCGACCTCTACACGCCGCGGCGCCGGCAGGGCCGCTACCTGGCCTTCCTGGGAAGGCTCTCTCCCGAGAAGCGTGTGGAGCGGGCGATCGCGCTGGCCCGGCGGGCCGGGATGCCGATCCGGATCGCGGCCAAGATCGACGAGGAGAACAAGGAGTACTTCGAGGCCAGAGTGAAGCCGCTGCTGGAGCAGGACCACGTGGAGTACGTGGGGGAGATCGGCGAAGCGGCGAAGGACGGCTTCCTGGGACAGGCGCTGGCGCTTCTCTTTCCCATCGAATGGCCGGAGCCGTTCGGCCTGGTCATGGTCGAGTCGCTGGCCTGCGGGACGCCGGTCATCGCCTTCCGGAGGGGGTCGGTGCCCGAGGTGATCGAGGACGGCGTGACCGGCTTCATCGTGGAGACGATGGAGGAGGCCCTCGGAGCGCTGGGCCGCGTCCGGCTCCTGGACCGCGGGCGCTGCCGCCTCGCCTTCGAGGAGCGCTTCTGCGTGGAGCGGATGGCCGGCGACTACCTGGCGCTGTACGAGCGTCTGGCCGCGCGGGGGCGCGGGGCGGCGGTCGCCGCCGCCGCGGGGCCGTGACCGACGTCATCCGGATCGACGAGAACTACTACGTCCTGGCCACCTCCGCGCTCACCGACGCGCGGACCCACGTGCTCAAGCAGGGAGAGACCTTCGCCATCTTCGATCGCTTCGGCAACATCAACGCGGTCGGGCTGCACGAGCAGGGGCTCTTCCACAAGGGGACCCGCTACCTCTCGCGCGGCACGCTGCGCCTGGGGAGCGACCGGCTGCTGCTGCTCAGCTCCACGGTCCTGGAGGACAACGCGCGGCTGCTGGTGGACCTGACCAACCCCGACATCACCGAGGGGGAGAGCGTGCTGGTGCCGCGCGGCACGCTGCACTTCTTCCGCTCGGCGTTCCTCCGGGACGGCGTCTGCCATCAGAGGATCCGCGTGGCCAACTTCGGCGAAGCGCCGGCCGAGGCCGAGCTGGTCTTCCACTTCGACGCCGACTTCGTGGACATCTTCGAGGTGCGAGGGGCGCGGCGCGCCGGGCGCGGGGAGCGCCGGCCGGCGCGGGTGTCGGGATCGGAGGCCTGCCTCTCGTACCAGGGGCTCGACGGCGTGGTCCGGGCCGTATGCCTGTCCTTCTCCCCCGCTCCCGGCGTGCTGGAGGCCGGCCAGGCCCGCTTCCCTCTGTTCATCCCTCCACGCGGCGTGCGCACGCTGCACCTGACCATCGCCTGCGAGCAGGAGAGCGCCCGGCGGCGCCCCCCGCGCGTCTCGCACGACGAGGCCCTGGCCGAGGCGCTGGACGAGAGGCGGCGCATGGAGGCCGTGTCGTGCCGCGTCTCCACCACCAGCGAGCGGTTCAACGAATGGCTCAACAGGTCGATCGCCGACGTGTGGATGATGACCACGTTCACCTCTCAAGGGCCGTACCCCGACGCCGGCGTCCCTTGGTACAGCACACCCTTCGGCCGCGACGGCATCATCACCGCGCTGCAGATGCTGTGGATCGACCCCTCCCTGGCCCGCGGCGTGCTGAGGTTCCTGGCGGCCACCCAGGCCGCGTCCTCCGACCCCGAGGCCGACGCCGAGCCCGGGAAGATCCTCCACGAGATGCGGGAGGGGGAGATGGCGGCGCTGGGGGAGATCCCCTTCCGGCGCTACTACGGCAGCGTGGACGCCACTCCGCTGTTCATCATGCTGGCGGCGGCCTACTACAAGGCCACCGCCGACCGGGAGACCATCGAGCACCTGTGGCCGCACGTGGAGCGGGCCCTGGCCTGGATCGCCTCCTCGTCGGAGGGGTTCCCCGGCGGACCGTTCCTGGCGTACGCGCGCCGCTCCGCCCGGGGGCTCGCCCACCAGGGATGGAAGGACTCCCAGGACGCGGTCTTCCACGCCGACGGCTCCGCGGCCGAGGGGCCGATCGCCCTGTGCGAGGCGCAGGCGTACGTCCACGCGGCGCTGCGCGGGGCGGCCCTCCTGGCCCGGGCGCTGGGGCGGGCCGAGGACGCCGGGCCGCTGGAGGACCGGGCGTTGGATCTCCGGCGGCGCTTCGACCGGGCCTTCTGGTCCGACCGGCTCGGGACGTGGGCCATGGCGCTGGACGGCCGGGGGCGCCGCTGCGACGTCCTGGCGTCCAACGCCGGCCACTGTCTGTTCGCGGGGATCGCGCCGCCGGAGAGGGCGGCGCAGGCCGCCGCGGTGCTGCTCTCCGAGGAGATGTTCTCGGGCTGGGGGATCCGGACGGTGGGGGCGGCCGAAGCGCGCTTCAATCCCATGTCCTATCACAACGGCTCGGTGTGGCCCCACGACAACGCGCTGATCGCCCAGGGGCTCGCCCGCTACGGCCGCAAGGGAGGCGCCCTGACCGTGCTCAGCAGCCTGTTCGACGCCACCCACCTGGGCGCGATGCAGCGCCTGCCGGAGCTGTTCTGCGGGTTCCCGCGGAGGGCGGGCGAGGGGCCCACCCGCTACCCGGTGGCCTGCGCGCCGCAGTCGTGGGCCGCGGGCGCTGTCTTCATGCTGCTGCGCGCGGTGCTCGGTCTCTCCATCGACGCGCCGAGGACACAGCTCCGACTCTTCTCTCCGGCCCTTCCCCCATGGCTGCACGAGCTGAAGCTGGAGAACCTGCGGGTCGGACAAGGATCCGTCGATCTGGTGCTGCACCGTTACGGAGACGACGTCGGAGTCAGCATCCTCCGGAGGGAAGGCCCCGTGGAGATCGCCGTCTTCAAGTGAGCCCTCCCTTTACAGGCGGCGGCCCGCTCTGGCACGATCCTCAAGGGGCGGAGCTTCCGGGAGACATGGGCAAGGAGGACGCCATGAACTGGGACACCATCAAGGGAAACTGGAAGCAGTTCGCCGGCCTCGCCAAGCAGAAGTGGGGCAAGCTGACCGACGACGAGCTGATGCAGGTGGCCGGACACCGCGATGCCTTCATCGGCAAGCTCCAGGAGAAGTACGGCCTCAGCAAGGACGAGGCCGAGAGGCAGATCGGGGAGTTCGAGAGCAGCGCCACCGAAGAGCACGCCGGCGCCGTGAAGGGCCCCGGCTTCGATCGCTCGTAGCGGAGGCTCAGCCTCCCCGGGCCCGCCACGCGGCCGCCTCGCGCCGGATGGCGTCGCGCCGTCCGGCCGGGGCGGCTCCGGAAGCGAGGTACCGCTCCAACTCCTCGGCCGCCGCGCCGTAGCGCCCCTGCGCCGCCAGCGCCCTGGCCAGGTCCTCTCTCCAGGACGGCTGGCCGGGTCTCAGGGCCACGGCCCTGGCCAGCAAGTCGGAGGCCCTGGCCGCCGCTCCCGACCGAAGCTCCAGCACTCCCATTCCGTAAAGGGCTGAGGGAGAGGAGGAGTCGGATCGCAGCGCCTCCTCGTAGGCCGCCCTGGCCTCCGCGGCTCTCCCCATGGCCGCCAGCACGTCCCCCACCGCGGCGTCCAGCTCCGCGGCGCCGGGCGCCAGCTCGCGGGCGCGCCGGAGCGCCTTCAGCGCGGCCTCGTGCCGGCCGAGCCGGAACTGGTTCCACCCCATCCCCATCCACGCCTCCACGCGCCCCGGATCGACCTCCGCGGCCCGGGCGTAGAAGGCCGAAGCCTCGGATCCCTTCCCCGCCGCCTCCAGCATCGAGGCCATGGCCAGGATCGACCGCATGTGGTCGGGGCGGATCTTGAGCGCCAGGCGGAGCTGCCGGGCCGCTTCCGCCGCGTCCCCCGCCCGCAGCGCCATCCCGCCCAAAGCCGCGAGCGGCTCGGCGTCTCCGGGGTCCGCCGCCGCCATCGCCGTCAGGAGCTCGCGGGCCTCCTGCTCCCGGCCGGTCCCGGCGAGGCAGCCGGCCAGCCCCAGCCTGGCCTCGCGGTGGCCGGGCAGCGCGGCCAGGGCGCGCCGCAGCTCCGTCACCGCCCCGGCGCACCGTCCCG